>NZ_CP108644.1:0-314500 GCF_041435495.1 Streptomyces sp. NBC_01116 | reverse complement strand
CGACTACACGCAGTCCGCGGTGTCCCGTCGGATCGCCGCGCTGGAGAAGCGGGCGGGCGGACCGCTGTTCGTACGCCTCCCGCGAGGTGTACGGCTCACTCCCGCCGGGCGGGTGCTGCACCGGCACGCAGTGGACGTGCTCGACCGCCTGGCCCGGGCCGAGCGGGACCTCGCCGTGCTGCACGCCGGAGACGGCGGCCCGCTGCACACGGGTGCGTTCGCCACCGCGAGCATCGCCCTCCTGCCGACCGCGCTGCGAGCCCTCAAGGACGCCCGACCGGGGATCGAGGTGGTGGCGGCCGAAGGCCCGACCGGCACGCTGATGCGGCAACTCGCCGACGGCACGCTGGACCTTGCCGTCGTGAGCGACTACCCCTACGGCCTGCCCTCCGCCGAGGGGATCACGACCACCGTGCTGTGCGAGGACGAACTGCTCGTCGCCCTCCCGCGCCGCCATCCCCTGGCCGGGGCCGAAGCCGTCGACCTGTACGAACTCCGCGACGAGACCTGGATCCAGAGCGCGTACGGCGACCGCCCCACGATGCTGGCCGACGCCTGCGCCCGAGCGGGCTTCACCCCGCAGAGCGTCATGCGGATCGGCGGATGGGCGGGCAAGTTCGGCTACGCGGTCGCCGGCCTCGGCGTGGCCCTGGTCCCCTCGCTGGCGGCGCCGGCGGTCCCCGGCGGACTCGTGCTGCGCCCCCTCACCGACCCCGCCCTGCGCCGGACCGTGCACGTGGCGCTGCCCGACACGCCGCTCGCGGCGGCTCTGGTCCTGCGGGAGTTCCTGCACACGGCGGTCGCGGAGCGCGAACCGTCCCGCTCACCGGGGTGACACGGCCCGCGCACCGCCCGGCGCCTCCGATCCGGGCGAGGGCGCCTCGGAAGCGGCCCCCTCCCGCACGTCGACGCCGTCCACCGCCTCCAACTGCGCTTGCAGGGAGGCGAGGAGCCAGTCGTGCGCGGAGCCCGGAGTCGGCTCGGGCCGGCCGCCGGGGGCGCTGATCACCTCGGCCGTCAGCTCCCAGTAGCGGTCGATGCGCGGATCGTCCGCGAGCCGTCCGGCCAGCACATGGCGGAAGGCGGCCGTGTCGGAGGTGCCGTACGTGCTCGCGTACGCGTCCACGAACCCGTCCAGCGCCTCCCCGGGGCCCGGTTCCGCATCGCGGCGCAGCTCCCCGCCCGCCAGGTCGTACGCCTCGGCGAGACCCGCGTACAGCACGGCCGACGCGCGGGCTCCCGCGACGCCGTGCGCCCGCGGCTGGTAGCGGCCGCCCCCGCCGTCGCAGGGACGGGTCACGTAGGCGTGCAGCCGTGCGAAGGCGAGGACCTGGGCCGGCCGCGGGTCGTCGGGCAGATCCGGCACCGCCGCCTCCAGGAACGCCGTGACCGACCGGGCGGGCATACGGGCCGGCAGCCACGCGCGCCAGAAGCGGGCCAGCGAGGCGGTGCTCGGCGGGGCGGCGACCGCACCGACCAGCCGCAGCCGGGCGGGCCGTTCGGCCGGCGGGCTCTCCTGCACCAGCCTGAGCGCGGCCTCCCGCCAGCGCAGCGCGGCGAGTTCGGAGCCCAGGGCGCGCAGCCGGCCGGCCACGGCATCCTCCAACGCACCGCCCTCCCCGGCCCCGGCGTCCCGCGCGTCCTGCTCGTCGAGGATGCGCCGCACCTCGGCAACCGGCAGGTCGAGGCCGCGCAGGGCGCGGATCATCCGCAGCCGCTCCACGGCCTCCGGGGCGTATCTGCGGTGTCCGCCGGCACTGCGGGACGCCTCCGGGAGCAGCCCTCGGTCCGAATAGAAGCGGACGGTCCTGACGCTCACACCCGTGTGCCCGGCCAGTTCGCCGATGGTGCACAGACCGTCGTACGACGAGAACACTTGAACCTCCACCAGGGGGAGTTCCTACGGTATCGGCGAGCGCTGCCGGGAGATCGGGCCGGTGCGCGGGAGACAACCGTGACGAGGAGGAGCCATGACCGTATTCATCCTGGTGGCCGGGGCGTTCACCGGACCGCACGTGTGGCGGGAGACCGCCGCCCTGCTGACCGCGGACGGCGCCGAGGTGCGAACCGTGGCGCTCACCGCGCTCGGCGGACGCCCCGGAGGTCCCGGCGAGGCCGTCGACCTGGAGACCCATGTCGCGGACGTGCTCGCGGTGATCGACGCGGTGGTCGCGGAGCCCGGCCGGGAGATCGTGCTCGTCGGCCACGACTACGGCATCCACCCGGTGCTCGGCGCGGCCGACCGGAGGACCGGGGCGATCGCCCGGATCGTCTACCTGGACGCCGGCATGCCGCGTGACGGAGCACCCGCCCTGGCCGCCGTGCCCGACCCAGGGGTGCGCGAGGAGGTGATGGAGCTCGCCGCCGGAAGCGGTGTGAGAGGCGCCGGCGGCGAGCTTCCGCCCCCGGCCCGGGACGCGTGGTCCCGGTGGGGGAGCACCGCGGGGCTCTCCGCGGCGACGCTCGACGGGCTCACCGCTCTCGCGGCGCCGCAGCCGCTGGGCACGCTGCTCCAACCGCTGCGGCTCACCGGAGCCGTGGCCGACGTGCCCGTGACCGGGGTGCTGTGCACCGGCAACGGGCCGGGTGTCGAGATGCTCCAGATCATGGTGGACGTCGGCGATCCGGCCCTCCGGTCCCTGGCCGAGGCCCGGGTGCCCTTCCTCGAACTGCCTACCGGCCACTGGCCGATGCTGTCCTGCCCCGCAGCGCTGGCCGAGACCCTGATCGAGGCTGCGTCCGGCGGAGGGCGCCGACTGGCCCCCGCCGACGACTTCCGTACCCCCGCCCATCTACGGCCGTTCCTCCTCGACGTGCCCGAAAGGCCCCGCGAGCGGACCGGCAACACCGACCTGTACCTGCCGGACGGTCCGGGCCCGCACCCGGCCGTGGTGTTCGTGCACGGCGGACCGGTGCCCGCCGCGGCGCGGCCCACGCCCCGGGACTGGCCGGCCCTGACGGGATACGCGCGCCGTGTCGCGGGGCACGGGGCCGTGGGCGTGGTGCTGGACCACCGCCTGCACGCCGTCACCGACTACGAGGTGGCCGCCGCGGACGTGGCCGACGCGGTGGAGCGGGTGCGCGCCGATCCACGGGTGGACGCGGACCGGATCGCCCTGTGGTTCTTCTCGGGCGGGGGACCGCTCGCGGCGGACTGGCTGACGGACCCGCCGCGGTGGCTGCGCTGCGTGGCAGCGAACTACCCGATCCTGTCGCCGCTGCCGAGTTGGGGGCTGGGCGCCACCCGGTTCCACCCGGTCCGGGCGGTCTCCCGGGCCGGTCGGCTGCCCGTCGTGCTGGTGCGGGCGGAACGCGAGAACGCCGAGATCGCCGCGACCGTCGAGGAGTTCCTCACCGAGGCCGCCCGCTGCGGAGCGAACGTCGAGGTCGTCGACGTACCGGAGGGACGCCACGGCTTCGAGACCCTCGATCCGACCGACGGGGCGCGCGAGGCCGTGCACCGAGCGGTGGCCGCGGTGCTGGCCCGCTTGAAGGGGTGACGACCGGAGCGGAGGAGGGGGTGGCCCGGGGGCGTGTCGACTACTCGACGACCAGCTCGACGTCGATGTTTCCCCGGGTGGCCTTGGAGTACGGGCAGTAGGCGTGGGTGGCCTCGACCAGCGTGCGCCCGGCCTCGCCCGCGAGGGTGTCCGGGAGCTCCACGCGCATGACCACCGAGAGCCCGAAGCCGTCACCGTCCTTGCCGATGGAGACCTCGGCGGTCACGGAGGCGTCCTTGGTGTCGACCTTCATCTCGCGACCGACCGCGGCCATCGCGCTGGCGAAACAGGCGGCGTAGCCGGCGGCGAAGAGCTGCTCGGGGTTGGTGCCCCGGCCGTTGCCGCCGAGAGCCGGGGGCATGGCGAGGGGGAGGTCGATCTGACCGTCCGAACTCACGGCACGGCCCTCGCGGCCGTTGGCGGTGGCGGCGGCGGTGTACAACGCGTCCATGGGTGATCCTCCACTGGGGCCCCGACCCGGATGGTCGCGGCGACAGGAGAAAAGATTGCACACAACTGAGTTGTGCACAACTCAATGGCGTGGTCGGCGGTACGCTGGTTCTCATGACCACTGCCCCGGGCGCCTCGCCCGATCTCTCCGGCGTCCCCGACGCGGAGCTGCTGCGACTGGACCACCAGGTCTGCTTCTCGCTGCATGCCGCGTCGCGCGCGTTCGGCGGCTTCTACCGGCAGGCTCTCAAGGACCTGGGCCTCACCTACTCGCAGTACCTGGTCATGCTGGTCCTGTGGGAGCACGGACCCCAGCCGGTCAAGGACATCGGGGAGCGCCTCCGTCTGGACTCCGGGACCCTCTCGCCGCTGCTGAAGCGGCTGGAGGCGGCCGGACTGGTCCGGCGTGACCGCAGCCGCGAGGACGAGCGCTCCGTCCTGATCGACCTGACCGACGAGGGCGCGCGACTGCGTGAGCTCGCACTGTCCGTTCCCCGTGGCGTGCTGGGCGCCACCGGTCTCTCCCTGGACGAGGTTCTCGGCCTGCAGGAAGTCCTGGGCCGCCTCACCGCCGCGCTGGGCGAGGCTGCCGACGCCTACTGAGCCGGCCGGGGGCCTGCGGGACCGGCGATCAGCTGTCGCGGTGGGTCAGGGCGTCGGCTATGCGGTCGGCGACGGCCCGTCGCATGTCGGGGTCCAGTCGCTCCGTGCTCAGGGATTCGTAGAGCCACAGGCCGTCGGCCGCGAGGCGGACGATGAACCGGTCGAGCGCGGCCGGATCGTCGGCCGCCGAAGCCGGGGACGGCGCCCACCGTTCCGTCACGGCTTCCCATACGGCCGCGTGCGCGGTGTTCGTCGAGCCTTCGAGCATCAGCAGGAGCTCTGCCCGCGTGGCGCTCTGGATGGCGACCCGGGTGTAGGCGGCGAGCCGTTCCCCCCGAGTGGCCTCGGCCGCGGGCTTTCCGGCCGCCGCGACCAGGTCGGCCTCCCACCGGTCGGCCAGATGCTGGTGGATCGCCTGGACGAGGTCGTCGCGCGAGGCGAAGTGGTAGAGGAGGCCGCCCTTCGTCAGTCCCGCCTCCGCGGCGACGGAGTCGAAGGTGACGCTCTTGACGCCTTCGCGCTGCACGACACGGGTGGCCGCTTCGAGGATCTGGGTCCGTTTGCTGGTGCGCATGAGCTGCTCCCGTGCCGTCGGGTCGGTGGTGTGCGGGACTCGGTGGTGTCCGGAGACGGGTGGGTGCCCGGAGACCGATGGTGTACGAAGGCCGCTGGGGTGCGAAGCCCAGTAGCGCACGAAGCTCAGTGGTGCACGAAACTCAGTGGTGCGCGGGGCCGGACAGTGCCGAGCCGGGGCCGCGGCGTCGCAGCAGGGCACCGGTCGCGAGGGCGCCGACGGCGAGCACGGCGGCGACCACGATCATCACGGCGAGGTACGCGCCGTCGAAGGCCTCGGACGCCGCGGTGACCAGCGCGCTGTTGGTCTCCGCCCCTTCCCCGGCCAGGGCGAGCGCGCTGTCGAGGCTGTCGCGCGCCCGCTCGGGCACCCCGGCGGGGAGGTCGATGGTCGCGGAGTACACGGCGGTCAGCAGGCTGCCGAGGAGGGCGACCGCCACCAGGCTGCCGAACTCGTAGGAGACCTCCTCGACGGATGAGGCCATGCCCGCCCTGCGGGCCGGGACGTTGCCCATGATCGCGCTGGACGCGACGGACATGGCCGCGCCGAGTCCGCTGCCGGTGATGATCAGCCCGGTGATGAGGAGACCCATGCTGGTGGCGAAGTTCATGAGCACCAGCACGGTGCCGACGGCCCCCAGGGCCAGGCCCCCGGTGATGAGGGGCAGCAGGCCGACCCGGTGGAGGATCGCGCCTCCGAGCATCGCCGTGGGGAACGCGCCCAGGGCGACGGCCGCGACGAGGAACCCGGCCCGCAGCGGGGTGAAGCCCTCCACGAGCTGGAAGCGCTGGGTGGTGACGAGCTGCACGCCGGCGATGGCGAACAGGGCGAATCCGGCGGCCAGCACCCCTGCGAGGAAGGCGCGGTTGCGGAAGATCGCGAAGTCCAGCAGGGGGTAGGGCAGGCGGCGCTGGCGTCGGGCGAAAGCCCACCCGCCGATCGCGGCGGCGAGGACGGCGGTGGCGATGACGGCCGGAGCGGGGCCGGCCTTCGCCGTCTCCTTGATCGCGATGACGAGGCCGACCAGGGCGACGAGCGCCAGGAGTGAGGAGAGCAGGTCCCAGCGCTTGGACGGGTCCGGGGTGTCTCGCGGGGCGACGAACAGCGTGGCCACGACCGCCACGAGGACGACCGGGATGTTGATGATGAAGACCGATCCCCACCAGAAGTGCTGCAGCAGGATTCCGCTGATGATCGGACCCAGCGCGCTGCCCACGACCGCCATGGTGCCCCAGACCGCGATGGCCATGTTGCGCTCGCGCTCGTCGTCGAAGGTGACGCGGATCAGGGCGAGCGTGGCGGGCATCATCGCGGCCGCACCTACGGCGAGGAAGGCCCGCGCGGCGATCAGTGCCTCCGGGCTGGTGGAGAAGGCGGCGAAGAGCGAGGCGGCTCCGAAGACCACGAGGCCGATCAGGAACATCCGCCGGTGCCCCACCCGGTCGCCGAGCGTGCCGCTGCCCAACAGCAGGCCGGCCATCACGACCGGGTAGGCGTTGATGATCCAGAGCCCCTCGGAGCTGCTCGCGCCGAGATCCTCCACGAGCGTCGGCAGCGCCGCGTACAGGATGGAGTTGTCCAGCGTGATCAACAGGAGTCCCGCGCTCACCACGGCCAGGAGCAGCCACCGCCGCTTCGTGCTGATGATCATTCCTGGTGAGCCTCACTGCGAGAGCCGATCCGACGCCGTAACTGTACCTTATGGAAGGTACAGTTACGGCTCGCTTGACAAGTAATGCTGTCGATTGACCGAAGTGACATATGTTCTTGCCTGTCAATCTCGCGACAGTTAAAGTTGTCGCATGGATGATGTGAAGGCGATCCCGACCCCTGACCGGAGCGATGAGAACTTCTGGGCCACGGTCCTGACCTCGGTGGATCCCGCCTGGAACGAGCCGTGCGACGACGACGCGTTCGCCATGGACGAGCAGGTGCTCGCCGCGGCCCGTTCGCTGGCAGAGCGGATCTCGACGCGTGCGCAGGCCTACCGCGCGGCAGGCAAGCCCTTCGACGCGGCCCTCATGCCCGCGCCCGACGTTCAGCTGGCGATGCTGCGGTCGCTCTACGAAGCCAAGCGGTCCGTCGACCGGCTCGCCGAGAGCGCGGCCACCGTCGCCGGACGCGGAGGGTCCAGCTATGCGCAGCTCGGCGCGGCCTGGGGCGGCATCAAGCGCCAGTCGGCGCGCCTCAAGTGGCCGCACGCGGTGCCCAAGAAGTCCGCCAGCGAGTCCATTCCGCTCCATTACGCGGGCGGCGACGCCGTCATTCACCACGATCCGGGCGCCGACGCCTGGTGGTACACCGCCACGGCCGCGGACCTGAGCGAGGACGAGTCGGAGGCCGTCCACGGCACGCCCGCCGAGGCCATCGCACGGGCGACCGAGTTCCTGCTGTCGCACGACCGGCCCGGGCGACGCGGGAACGGGCGACACGAGAGCGAGGGACACGAGGACGGGCGACACGGAAGCGCCTGACGGCGGTCAGCGGACACCGTCCAACTCGCTCGCGCCCGGACCGCACTACCGTTATCGGCGTGGATCTCTTCTCACGCTCGTGGACAGCGCTGCGCACGACGGTCGCCGGACTTCCCGCGGAGGACTTCGAACGGCCATCCGGCTGCGCGGGCTGGCTCGTTCGGGATCTGGTGTGCCACCTGATCATCGACGCACAGGACGTCCTGATCACCCTGGTGACGCCCGCGGAGACGGAGCCGACCCGTGACGCGCTGACCTACTGGACCGTGTCCGGCACACCGCCCCCGGGTGACGACCGGCTCGACGCCCTGACCGTGCGGCTGGCCGCCGCCTACGAGGACCCGGGCCTGCTCACGTTCCACCTCGACGACGTGGGCTCCGCCGCGGGCCGCGCCGCCCGGCTCGCCGATCCCGGCCTCCGGGTCGGCACCTGCGGCGAGGTCCTCACCGCGGGCGACTTCCTCTCCGTGTACGTACTGGAGTGGACGCTGCACCACCTCGACCTGGTCAGCCACCTCCCGGACGCGGCAGGACCGCCCCCGGAGGGGCTCGCCCGGTCGAGGGAGATGGTCGAGGGGATCTGCGGGACCGCGTTCCCCGCGTCGTTCTCCGACGAGGACGTACTGCTGGTCGCCACCGGGCGCCGGGCCCCGACCGAGGCCGAGACGCGCGAACTGGGCGACCTGGCAGCCGCTCTCCCGTTCGTCCTCGGTTAGCGCCGCGACCGCCGTGAAACGCTGCGAACGCGGTTGAGGGGCGTTCGTTCAGGTCCCGTCCGCTCCGTGGCGGAAGTCCCACGCCTCGATGTCGCGGTAGTGGATCGGTCCCGGTCCCCGGCCGATGTTGCTGCCGACCAGGTGGAGGCGCCCGGCCTCCCAGCTCCGGCCGGCGAACGCGGCGAGCCCCGTCGCGGCCTCCACCGTGGCCGCGTGGTCGCCCCGGCGGGACCGGGCCAGCGTCAGATGGGGCCGGAGCGGTCGCTCGGGGAAGGAGACGCCGCGCTCCCGGACGAGGACGCGTACGTCGGTGGCGAGGTGATGCAGCCCTTCGAGGTCGCCCGTGACGCCGGTCCACAGCACCCGCTCGTCGAAGTGCCCGCCGCCGCGCAGCGCCAGCCGCAGGGGCCGTCGCCGCGCCGCGAGCCCGGCGAGCGGAGGTATCAGGGGCGGGACGGCGGTGACCGGCAGCTCCCCGAGGAACGCCAGGGTGATGTGCCAGTCCTCGATACGGTTCCACCGCATGCGGGGATAGGCGTCGTAGGCCGGGCGCAGCGCCCGGGAAAGCTCGTCCTTCGCGTCGTCGGGCGGCGCGAGCGCAAGGAACACGCGGGTCGTCGTGGCCCGGACGCGTTCCTCCGCAGGGGATCCGGTCACGGCTTCGAGCGGTTCGTTCACCTGCCCAACCGTACGTGTCGGCCGTGCCCCCGCCGTAACGCGGGGCCCGACGACGGACGCGGGCACGGGCCGGCCGACGCCGTACCGTACGGCGCCGGCAGCGGCTCCCGGGACGCGTCGGGCCATGTCTCGGAGGTCGGGCGTTCCACGGATCGGGACACGGCTCCGTGCGAGGATGGCCGCATGAGAGCGCGACTGCCGTGGGGGGACGCGTTACGGGCCGCACTGGGCGCTCCGGGGCGCTCCCGACGACTGAGCAGCAGCCCCCGCTCACGTGTGTGGCGGGTGGAGACGGCCGGGGCGCCCGTGGTGGTGAAGCAGATGGTCGACGGCCCCGACGCCGACGAGCGGTACGACCGTGAACTGGCCGCTCTGCGGCTCGCCGCCGGAGCAGAACCGGCTGTGGTGCCCGCGCTGCTGGGTACCGCCCCCGACGACCGGGTGCTGGTCCTGGAGCATCTGGACCACCGACACCCCTCCGGCGACTGGATCGTGGACTACGCGGCGGCACTGGCCAGGCTGCACGCCGTCGCCCGCCCCGAGCACACCGGACTGCTGCCCCGCTGGCAGGGCCCGGACGCTGCCGACGCCGCCTCCTTCCTCCGGCTGGCCACGGCCCTCGACGCCCCCGTCCCTCCCGGAGTGCCCGGCCGGCTCGACGACCTCGTGCACCGGCTCGCCCGCACGCCCGGGCACGCGCTGCTCCACGGCGACCCGTGCCCCGGCAACGACCTGCACACCACCGGCGGGACCCGGTTCATCGACTTCGAACAGGCCTCACTGGGCAGCGGGCTGGTGGAACTCGCCTACCTGCGTATCGGCTTCCCGACCTGCTGGTGTGTCACCGCGGCGCCGGTCCCGCTGCTGGAACGGGCGGAGGCCGCCTACCGCACGGCATGGCGCGCCGAGACCGGCGACGAACTCCACGACGACCTCACCGACTCCTGCGCGGGCTGGCTGATCCGGGGTGACGCCCTGGTCCCGAGAGCCGACCGCCAAGGCGCCGATCACCTGGCCCGGATCCCGGTCCGCGACTGGAAGTGGGGCACCGTGACCGCCCGGCAACGTCTTGTCCACCGGCTGGGTGTCGTCGGCTGCATGACCGCCGGCCACGATGGCCTGAGCGGGCTGAGCACGCTCTGCGCGGACATGCGCCGGCAGATGCTGGCCCGTTGGCCCGGGCTCCGGCCCGTCCCCACCCGACGCCCCTGAGCCGGGGCCGCTCGCCGCGCGGAACGGCGACCGCCGGCCCGGAGGACCAGCGGGCGGGTCACGTTCGCCGACCGGCGTCAGCGGGCCCGGCCCGGAGTCCACGTGTCGGCCGGCGGCTCCGGCCGTACCCGCACGAGGTGCCTGCGCAGCGCCGCCAGCACCGGGTGAGGGTTACCCGTCCGGTACAGGAACGCGTGCGGATAGACCGGAGTCGGGCCCACGACCGGAATCCGCCGCAGATCGTGGGCGGCCGGCCACACGTACCGGTCCCGGGAGCCGATGAGCGTGGCCAGCGCCGCGGATTCGGCGATCGAGTCCATCAGCGCCTCGGTCCCGAAGTCGGGCCCGACCGCGTCGATGCGCAGACCGAAGTCCTCCGCGAGCCGGTCGTAGTAGGCGGCCCACTCGGTTCCCTGCTTGATGCCCGGGATCCAGATCCGGTGCCCGGCGAGGTCCGCCGGGGCCGACGACCGGGCGGAGGCCAGCGGGTGGCGCGGTCCGACGAGGAGCTGCAACGGATCGTCCAGGACGCGTTCGGCGCTGATCCCTTCGGGCAGGGCGCCCGCGGGCACGGCGCGGAAGGTCGCGTCGATCTCGCCGGCCAGCAGCGCCTCGGCCGCCCCGGTCACGTTCGTGTCCGCGAGCGTCACCACGTCCAGGTCCGTGCCGGGGTGGGCCTGGTAGAAGCCGCGAACCGCCAGCGCCGGGGCGATACGCCGGTGGAGCACGTCCACGCGCAGCGCCCGGTCACCGGGGCGTACCGATGCGGCGGCCCGCTCCACGGCCCGCAGGACCTCGCGGGCGTGGGGCAGGAAGGCCTGCCCGTCCGGCGTGGGGTGCGCTCCGCGGGCGGTGCGCACGAACAACGCCACCCCGAGCACGCGTTCCAGGGCCGCCACGCGCTTGGAGACGGCCTGCTGGCTGACGCGCAGGTCCACGGCGGCCTCCTGGAACTGCCCGGTGTCCGCGACGGTGACGAACGTGCGCACGGCTTCGATGTCCACGACCTGAACCCTATGCGCCCACAACCATGGGTTGTGGCCCACCGATGACTCGGTTGTGCGATCGCGATCCTGTCGGGCCGTGCGCACGCTCGGGGTCAACGATCGGTTGTGGCGCACGGTTCACTCATGGCGCGACAGGGCCGGGTGCTCACTGCCTCCATGGCATAGGCTCATGCTCATGACGCAAGACGACGGTGAGCTGGACGGTCTGGTACGCAAACGCATCCGCGCCCTCCGTCTGGCCCAGGGCTGGTCCCTGGAGGAGCTGGCCGCCCGGGCGAAGGTCAGTCAGTCCACGCTCAGCCGCATCGAGAACGGCCGGCGCCGGCTGGCGCTGGACCAACTGGTCACCCTCGCCCGCGCCCTGGACACCTCACTCGACCAACTGGTCGAGACCGCCACCGACGACGTCGTCTCCAACCCGATGATCGACGGAGCCCACGGTCAGCTGCGGTGGCCCATCAAGGCGGAGCCCGGCATGACCGTCATCCGTCAGCGTCTGACCGAGCCGCCGCCCGACAACCCCTCCCGGCTGCGCGCGCATCCGGGAAGGGAGTGGCTCGTCGTCCTCTCCGGCACCGCGATCCTGCTCCTGGGCAACCGACGCCTGCGGATCGAGACGAACCAGGCGGCGGAGTTCCCCACGATGCTCCCGCACGCGATCGGCGCCGAGGGCGGGCCGTGCGAGCTGCTGGGCGTCTTCGACCGGGACGCCCGCCGCGGGCATCAGCGCGGCGAAGGCGCGGAGAAGGCGAACCGCCCGCCTCCGCCCGGACGGAGCCTCCCGTGACGAGCGCGCGGTGGCGCGTCGGGGGCGCCGGGGAGCCTGCCGCGAGATCGTGGCCCGGGCTCTCCCGCGTACGGCCGGACCACGGGGCAGGGGCCCGCCGGTCATCATGATCGGCGGGTCCCTGCCCGGGCGCGCGGCCGGCCTCCCGGGTGCTTCAGCGGCTCACGCGGGATCGACGCGGGAGACGACGCCGTTGCTGCTGAGGACGTACAGCTCGCCGTCACCGGCCTCGACGAACGAGATCACCTCGCCGCCGCTGACACCGAGGTCGCCGACGCCGGTCACCTCACCGTTCTCCAACTGGAGCGTACGCAGGGTGCCGTCGCAGTAGTCGCTGAACACATAGCTCCCCCGAAGGCCGGGGAGCGCGTCGCCGCGGTAGACGAATCCGCCGGTCACCGAGCAGCCGAGGCCCGTCCGGTCGTACTCGTGGACCGGCGGGACGTGGTTCGCGGGCTCCGTGCCGCCGCGGAAGGGGTGGGTTCCTTCCATGGAGGCCCAGCCGTAGTTCTCACCGCCCTTGCTGTCCGCCGGGGCCCAGTCGACCTCCTCCCAGTCGCTCTGACCGACATCGCCGATCAGCAGGTCGCCCGTGCCGGCGTCGAAGGAGAACCGCCACGGATTGCGCAGCCCGTACGCCCAGATCTCGTCCTTCGCGTTCGCGTCGTCCACGAAGGGGTTGTCCGCCGGGATCGCGTACGGCTCGCCTCCGCTCGGGTCGATCCGCAGCAGCTTGCCGAGCAGGGTGTCGAGCTTCTGCCCGTTGCCGTGCGGGTCGCCGCCGGAGCCGCCGTCACCGAAGGCGATGTACAGATAGCCGTCGGGACCGAACTTGATGTCCCCGCCGTTGTGGTTCGCGTACGGCTGCGTCTGGGTGAGGACGGTCCGCCGGGTGTCCGGCTGGAGCCGGCCGTCCTCCACGGCGAACTCGTCGACCGTGCTGGTGCCTTCGAGGCCCGTGAACGAGATGTAGAAGTGCTCGAAGGCCTTGTCGAACGCGATGCCCAGCAGGCCGCGTTCGCCGTCCGTGGTGGTCTCGTCGGAGATGTCGAGCACGGGTGCGCCGAGGCCCTGATCGTCCAGGACCCTTACGGTTCCAGCGCGTTCGGCGATCCACAGGGTGTCACCGGGTCCGGCCGCTCCGGCGGACGGCCCCTGGGCCCTGGCCACTTCGGTCAGGGACGCGGTCACCGGCTGGACCGGTTCGGCGGGCTCGTCGGCCGACGCCGTGGCCAGCGCCAGTGACGTGACGAGGCAGAGCGTGCCGATGATCGCCGAGCTTCTGGTGCGAAATTTCACCGTGGCCTCCTGGAGGCGGCGAAGGGGGGAGGTCACCCGGCTGCTTCGAGCGGAGTTGCGTGGGGGGCACGAGCCGGCAGGCAACCTGGGTGGGGGAGTTGGTGTGTCACCGGCTACAGGTGAGGATAGGGGGACGGACGTGGCCTGGCCTAGACCAGCGTTACGGCGTCTTCTTCCGCGGCGGCCCCTGGCGCACCCCGCAAGTCGGTAGTCGGCCAATCGTCGACGCGAACCCGACCGGTGATGCACGCACGCCGCCTCCCCGGTCGTTGATGGGAGCGCTCCAACTCCCGTCAACTGCCGTTCCATGCAACGTTATTGCGCTGCAACGCTTGACAGCCATCGAATGCCACGCCAGTTTGGGAGCGCTCCCACACGCACGCTTCCCCAGCTGGATCCCTTACCTCCCGAGCGTCACGGACCCCTGAACCCGTCCGTCGATACCCCCGACGGACGTACGAGAGGAGCACGGAGCCGCAATGAGAATCAGAGGCACCACCCCGCACGCACTCCGCAGAAGAGCGGCCGCCGCACTGTCCGCCCTGGTCATGGGCGCCGCACTCGCCGTGGCCGTACCCGGACAGGCGTCGGCCGCCGCCGCCCGCGTCGACAACCCCTACGCCGGCGCCACCGCCTACGTGAACCCCGACTGGTCCGCCAGGGCCGCCGCCGAGCCCGGCGGCGACGTCATCGCGGACGAGCCGTCGTTCGTCTGGATGGACCGCATCGCCGCGATCGGCGGCACGCCCGGCGCGCGGGGCCTGCGCGCGCACCTCGACACGGCCGTGAGCCAGGGAGCCGACCTCTTCCAGGTCGTCATCTACAACCTGCCCGGCCGGGACTGCGCCGCCCTCGCGTCCAACGGCGAACTCGGCCCCACCGAGCTGAGCCGCTACAAGGACGACTACATCGACCCCATCGCCGGCATCCTCGGCGACCCCGCCTACGCGAGCCTGCGCATCGTCACGCTCATCGAACCGGACTCGCTGCCCAACCTCGTCACCAACGCCGGAGGGACCGCCGGCTCCACCCCCGAGTGCGCCACGATGAAGGCCAACGGCAACTACGAGAAGGGCATCGGATACGCCCTGCACACCCTGGGCGCCCTGCCCAACGTCTACAACTACGTCGACGCCGCCCACCACGGCTGGCTCGGCTGGGACTCCAACTTCGTCCCCGCCGCCCAGCAGTTCAAGAAGGCCGCGACGACGGAGGGCGCCACCGTCTCCGACGTCCACGGCTTCATCGTGAACACGGCCAACTACTCGGCGCTCAAGGAGCCGCACTTCGCGGTGACCGACTCCGTGAACGGGACCACGGTGCGCCAGTCGCGCTGGGTCGACTGGAACTACTACGTGGACGAACTCTCGTTCGCGAAGGCCCTGCGAACGGAACTGGTCCGCCAGGGCTTCTCCTCCGACATCGGCATGCTCATCGACACCGCCCGCAACGGCTGGGGCGGCTCCGCCCGGCCCGCCGGCCCCGGCCCTCTGACCAGCGCCGACGCCTATGTCGACGGTGGCCGGACCGACCGCCGCATCCACGCCGGCAACTGGTGCAACCAGAGCGGCGCGGGCATCGGCGAGCGTCCCACGGCCGCACCCGAGCCGGGGATCGACGCCTACGTCTGGGCCAAGCCCCCGGGTGAGTCCGACGGCAGCAGCAAGCCCGTCGACAACGACGAGGGCAAGGGCTTCGACCGGATGTGCGATCCGACGTACACCGGCAACGGCCGCAACGGCTTCAACCTCACGGGTGCGCTGCCCGACTCCCCGGTGGCCGGGCACTGGTTCTCCGGACAGTTCCAGGAGCTGCTCCGCAACGCCCACCCGCCGCTGGACGGCGGCGGAGGCGAGGACGACACCCAGGCGCCGACCGTGCCCGCCAACCTGCGCGTGACGGCCAAGTCCAGCAGCAGCGTCACGCTCGCCTGGACGGCGTCCACGGACGACACCGGCGTCACGGGGTACGACCTCCTCCGTGACGGCACCCGAGTGGGCACGACGGCCGCGACGACCTACACCGACAACGGCGTGAGGGCCTCGACCGCCTACAGCTACTCGGTCAGGGCCAAGGACGCGGCGGGCAACGTCTCGGCAGGGGCCCCGGCCGCGCAGGTCACCACCGAGGCGGGCGGCGGCACCGGAACGGGAGCGCTCAAGGCCGAGTACCGCAACACCGACGGCTCTCCGACCGACAACCAGATCCGGATGTCCCTCCGCCTGGTCAACACCGGTTCGGCCGCGATCGACCTGTCCACGGTCACGGCACGCTACTGGTTCACCTCCGACGGCGGCGCGAGCACCTTCGGCACCGCCTGCGACTACGCGGTGCTGGGCTGCGGCAACGTGACGCACCGTGTCCGGCCGGTGAGCACGCCGGTCACCGGCGCCGGCCACTACCTGGAGGTCGGCTTCGGCGGCGGCAGCCTCGCGGCGGGCGCCACGACCGGCGAGATCCAGCTGCGGCTCAACAAGAGCGACTGGTCGGCGTTCCAGGAGAGCGACGACTACAGCCGCTCCGCCAACACCGCCTTCGCCGACGCCCCGAGGATCGGCGTCTTCACCGGCTCCACCCTCGCCTGGGGCACCGCCCCCTGACCTGACCTGCCCCGACCTGCCCCGCCTCCGCAACGGCCTCCGCCACTGCCGCTGCCCCTCTCCCCGGACGACGGGAGAGGGGCAGCGGCGCGGAAGCCGGGGACGGACGGGACCCGGGTCAGCGCACGTCGACCCGGTCGCCGGCGCCGGTCGTGCCCAGACGGGACGACGTGGCCTTGAACTGGGCCTTGAAGGTGCCGTCCTTCTTGGCGGTGAAGCCCTTCGAGAACACCCCCTTGCTGTTCGTGCGCACGGTCGCCAGCTTGCTCCACTTGCTGGAGCCGTCGGCCTTGAACAGGATGATCACGGACTGGCCGGAGGCGTTCTTCCAGGTGCCGTCCAGGCTGCGCAGGGTGCCCTTGACCGTGATGGTGCGCCCCTTGCGGACCGGCTCGGGGGACGCGTTGAACTTGGAGACGGCGGTCCGCAGCTTGACGTCCACGTTGTCGGAGGTGCTGACGGCCGCGGCGCGGTCGGCGGTCCCCGCGTAACGGGCGCGCCAGGTGCCGTCCTTGAGGGCGGTCACCGAGGTCGAGACGACGCCCTTGCTGCTGGTGTCGACCGTGGTGGCCCGGCTCCAGGTCTTGCCGCCCTTCGTGCGGAACTCGATCACGACGGGCGCCTTGGCCAGCGGCCGCCAGACGTCGTCCGTGGCGCCGGCGGTCTGGAGCGTGGCGACCACCTTCAGCTTGCCGCCCTTGGCGACCGGCTCGGGAGAGGCGTTGAAGGAGACGATCCGGGCGGGCACGGCGGACACCGTGAGCGCGGCGGCCGAAGTGGCGCTCTCACCGGACGCGTTGACGAAGACGGCGCGGTAGCGGTGGCCGTTGAGCGCGGCCGAGGCCTTGACCGACAGGGTGGTGGCGGTGGCTCCGGGGACGGTGCTCCAGGTCGTGCCGCGGTCGGCGCTGCGCTCCCAGCGGACCGAGTCCGCGCCGGTCGCGGCGGCGGTGAACGTGGCGGTGGCGCCCGAGCGGGCGGTACGCGGCGCGGGGTGCTGGGTGACCGTGGCGGCGGGGACCTCGGCGCCGAACCTGAGCGGCTGGGCGACGTCCTGGGCCCGGGAGGGCATCCAGCTGGAGTCGCCGCCGTCGTGCGAGTTGAAGCTCGTGACGAAGCAGGCGGTGGTCCGGCAGTCGACGGCGGGGGCCCCGGAGGGGGTGAAGGTCTCGGTGAGCTTCAGCGTGACGGTGAAGGTGCCGTCCGCGCCGACCTGACGGATGTACGCCGCGTTGCCGAAGACGCTGGGGTAGGTGGTGCCGGGCAGGGCGATGGACTGGGCCAGGTACACGCCGCGCCCGGGCTGGTAGCCCTTGCCGCTGACGGTGACCTCGTTCTCCGCGTCCAGGCCGGTGACCTGGCTGACCGTCAGGGTGGGGACGCTGACGCCGCCGCTGATGGCGACGGGGTCCAGCGCCGTGCCGACCGCGTACATGGGCCGGCCCTGGTAGGCGAAGATGGCCGCGCCCTCGCCGGTGAGCGTGGCCGTGATGCCCGTCCAGTCGAGGGCGGCTCCGTCGAGCGCGTCGGCGGACGCGGTGAGCGCGGCGAGCGGTACGCCGGGGGTGGTCACCGGGGTCTTGCCGACGGCGATGTCGGTCGTCACGTCCATGTGGAGCGTGCCCTTGCCGTCCTTGAGCACGACACGCGGGTTGGCGAGCGTGATGGCGGTTATCCCGTGGCTCGGGACCGCGTAGGTGACCGAGCCGCCGAAGCGCACGTCCGCGGAGCGCTTGGCGGGGTTCACCGAGCCGTGCTTGACGGGATAGCCGACCCGTCCGGCCGCGTCGGCGGTCGCGCCGCCGGCCACGTTCACCGAGCCGCCCGAGCCGGTGACGTAGCGGACCCAGGAGTCCTTGAAGCCCCAGGAGGTCCGGCCGGACACCAGGATCGGGGAGGCCGCGGAGGTGGTACCGCCGGCCTCGGCCCGCTCGGCCGCGTGGATGCCCGGGGAGGCGGCGGAGGCGGGAACGGCGAGGACGCCGGCGCCCACGGATACGACGGTCAGGGCGGCGAGAGCGGCCAGGCGGCCGCGGCGGGGCATGGACATGCGCTGCATGTCTCCTTCGGGGGAGGGGTACGGCGCCAGGACGGAGCCGTTCCCGGGAGGCGAACGAAAGAAGGGGGGATACCGGCTTCTCGGCGTGTGGGGACCCGAAGACGACACATCGCATATTAGGTGAGGCTTACCTAATTGTCACGATGGGGGTGTGAGACCGGGAACGCTGACGGCGGGCGGACTCCAGCGGCGGGCACGGGACGCCCCGGGGGAGACGCCGTACTCCTCCTTGAGCTGCTCGGGGATGGCGTAGTGCATCACACGGCCGCGGGTGAGGGAGGACAGTTCGAGGACGGTGGTGAGGTGACCGAGGCGGTCCAGGGCCCAGGCGCCCAGAGGGGACCGGTCCTCGACGGTCTCCAGGACGCCGAGGAGGTGGGGCACTGCCTTGACGACCGTGTCCCACGAGGTGCGGGGCACCTGGAGCCAGTCGGCGCAGGTGCCGCCGACCAGGTGCCGGATGAGCGCGGAGACGATCGGGTCGAAGAGGGTCCCGGGCACGACCTCCTCGTAGAGGTCGATGAGCTGCCGGGTCAGCAGCGCGCCCTCTTCGGAGGGCCCCATGTGCCGGATCATGTACAGGTCGAGGAACGGGCGCGCCTCGTCCAGGGACCGGGGGACGGCCTCCTGGTCGACGCCCAGCATCGCGCCGACCACACGCCAGGCGTAGTAGTAGGCCGCCGCGCCTTCCTCCGACATGTGGATGCCGAGCCGGTGCAGGCTGTCGAGCACGAGCAGCGAGAAGAACATCTGCCCGCCGATCATGTCCTCCTGGCAGATCGGCGTCCCGAGCGCGTCGGCGTCCCACCGCTCCTCGCGCAGGAGGTGATGGCGGATCGACGCGTGCAGAAGGCGGACCTTCTGGGCGGCGGGGATGAAGCGGCCGCCTGCCTCGAAGGCGTCGGGCCGCATCAGGTGGACGGTGAACTGGCCGGTCTCCGCCATCCGTTTGGAGGGGTACTTCAGTCCGTGGGTGGCGGAGAGGAGCTTCGCCACGTGCGGGACCACGTAACAGGCCGGCATGGAGGCGAACGACAGCGCGGTGGAGATGTGCACGTTGTTGTCGATGAAGAACAGCCGGGCCTTCTCCATCTCCTCCCAGTCCACCCAGGCCGGCGGGGCACTCGTGGCCCGGAGGTAGTCCCGGGCGACATCCGGCAGCCCGTCCGGCAGGGGAGCGCCGGCCGTGGAGACGTAGCGCATCAGCGTGTTGAATCTGCCCACCTCCCCGCGCTCGAAGAGCGCGGCGACGGTGGCGTCGGCCAGTTCGTCGCCGCCCTGCCGCAGGGCGTTCATCGAAGCCTCGGTGTAGGTCAAGACGGACTTCCTTGCTCTCGGTGCGGGGCGGTGCGGGGCGGTGCGGGGCGGTGCGGGGCGGTGTGGGACAGGAGGTGGCGGTCGGGTGGGCGAACGAGAGGTCAGGACAGCCGCACGGTCGCCGAGTTCGCCAGTGCGGTCAGGGCGTCGGCCGCGCCCGGCGGCACGTCCAGCTCATGGAGGGCGTCGAGGGCTGCCGAGACGCGCGCCGCGATCATGCCTTCGACGAGATCGGGGGCCTTCAGTCCGCGCATGACTTCGCGCACCGTGTGCAGCCCGTCCTCGCTCAGGTCGCGCTGGCCCAGGAGAGCCCGGAGCCGGTCGCGGTCGTCGTCACCGGCGACACGCCAGGCCTCCGCCAGCAGGGCCGTGGGCCGGTGACCGCGCACGTCGTCGGCATTGGCCTTGCCGGTGCGCCCCGGGTCCCCGAACAGCCCGAGCAGATCGTCCCTCAGCTGGAAGGCCTCGCCCAGCGGCAGCCCGAAGGCGGAGTAGCCCTCGCGCAGCCGCCCACCGGCCCCGGCCAGGGCGCCGCCGATCAACAGGGGCTGCTCGACGGTGTACTTGGCGGTCTTGTACCGGATCACCTTCAGCGACGCCGCGGTGTCCGGCTCCGCTCCGGTGCGCAGGATCTCCAGGCACTCGCCCGCGATCAGCTCCCGGCCCAGAACCGTCCACAACGGGCGGGCCCGGCCCAGATAGGCGGCGGGCAGACCGCTGGCAGCGAACAACTGCCCGGCCATGCCCATCAGCAGATCGCCCACCAGCATCGCCAGCGACCTGGCGGCGGCGACGGAACGCGGGCGACGGCGCACGGCACCGCGCAGCGCGATGTGCGCGGTGGGGCGGCCGTGCCGCAGAGCGCTGTCGTCGATGAGATCGTCGTGTACGACAGCGGCGGCGTGGATCAGCTCCAGGGAGGCCGCGGCCCGCACCAGCGCGGTGCTGTCCGGCTGCCCGGCCGCCCGCCAGCCCCAGTAGCAGAACGCCGCCCGCAGCCGTTTGCCGTCGGCGACGACCGCCTCCACCTGCGCGGCCACCGGGGCCAGGTCCGGGTCGATGGCCGCGAACAGATCGGCCTCCCGGGCGACGAACGGGTGCAGCACCTCGTCGACCCGTGCCTTGAAGGCGGCCGCGTCCCACCGGTCAGGCGTCATCGGCGGCCCGCCGGGCGACAGCGAGCCGGGCGAGCAGCTCCAGATGGGCCGGCGGCGGACCGGCGTACCGGTCCAGCACCAGGCGCCCGCGCGCCGTCAGCTCGTTCTCGGCCTGCGCCGCCAGCTCCGCGGCGTCCGAGCGGCGCAGCAGCCCGCGTACCGCTCCCAGGGCCGAACCCACGGCGCTCACCGCCAGATCGGCGGCCCCCGCCACGAGCAGGACCACCCGCTCGTCCGGGCCCCCGTCATGCCCCGCTTCTCGCGTCATGCCACTCCCCACCCCACAACCGCCGATGGCGCGGGTCGCGCGCCCGTTACCCAGCATCGCGACACACCGGGCCCCGAAGGGGGCGGAAGTCACGATCGAGTGATCGACTCGCTCGACCGTACGGTTCGTCGGCGCAGGGACCCGGCCGACCCGTACGTGACACCGGGAGGAGGGACCGGCGTTGGGCTGCCGGGCCGAGGGCGCGACGAAGCATCGGGACGGGGAAACGGTGAGCGCACCGGAGCCCGGTGTCCGGCGGCGAGTTCTTCGTACGCGCCCAGAATCGCCGCGCCCGAGGCGTACGCCGGACCGGTCGCGCACCTCCGCACGCGGTGGGTGCGGAGGGCGCGGTCGATCCGTCAGCGTCACAGACCGGCGTTCAGCCGGGCGGCCTGGCGCGTGAGGTGGTCGCGCTCGGCGAGCGTGGGGGCCTTGTGGGCGGCCTCCGCGTACAGCCGGGCCGCCTTCGGCAGGTCGCCGTCGCGCTCGTGGAGATACGCCGCCACCGCCGTGTGGCGGGGCAACGTGTCGCTCAGCGAAGCGAGTTCGCTCAGTCCGGCGCGCGGTCCGTCGGCCTCGCCCACGGCGACCGCACGGTTGAGCCGGACGACCGGGCTGTCGGTCAGGCCCGTCAGCTCGTCGTACCACTCGACGATCTGCACCCAGTCGGTCTCCCCGGCGGTCGGCGCGTCGGCGTGGAGCGCCGCGATCGCGGCCTGGGCCTGGAACTCGCCCAGCCGGTCGCGGGCGAGGGCCGCCTGGAGGATCCCGACGCCCTCGGTGATCGCCCCGGTGTCCCAGCGGCCCCGGTCCTGCTCGGCGAGCGGCACCAGACTTCCGTCGGGCGCGGTCCGGGTGGCGCGGCGGGCGTGGTGGAGCAGCATGAGGGCGAGCAGCCCCGCCACCTCCGGGTGGTCGATCGCCGCCGCGAGCTGCCGGGTGATCCGGATGGCCTCGGCGGCGAGGTCGACGTCGCCGGAATAGCCCTCGTTGAAGACCAGATACAGGACGCGCAGCACGGTCGCGACGTCGCCGGGCTGATCGAACGCCACGCCGGAGACGGTGCGCTTCGCCCGGCTGATCCGCTGCGCCATGGTCGCCTCGGGCACCAGGTAGGCCCGGGCGATCTGGCGCGTCGTGAGCCCGCCGACGGCCCGCAGGGTGAGCGCGACGGCGGACGACGGGGTCAGCGAGGGGTGGGCGCACAGGAAATAGAGCTGGAGCGTGTCGTCCACCGCCGGCACGGGGCCGGGTGCGGGCTCCTCGTCGGCGAGGTCCTCCCGCCGCCGCCGGGCGGTCTCCGCCCGGGTCGCGTCGAGGAACCGCCGCCAGGCCACGGTGACCAGCCAGCCCTTCGGGTCGCGCGGTCGCTCGTCCGGCCATACCCGGACCGCCTCGATCAGGGCTTCCTGCACGGCGTCCTCGGCCGCCGCGAAGTCTGCTCCGCGGCGGACGAGGATTCCGAGGACGCTCGGTGTGAGGCTCCGCAGGAGCGCCTCGTTCATCGTGGCGTCACTCCGTGACGGTGGGCGGCGCGGACAGGAACGGGCGGACCTCCAGCCACTCGTGGATCGGCTTTCCGCCCGCCCCCGGGGCGGCCGACAGCTCCCCGGCCAGTTCGACGGCGCGGTCGTAGCCGTCGACGTCGATGATCATCCAGCCGGCGATGAGGTCCTTGGTCTCGGCGAACGGTCCGTCGGTGACCGGCGGGCGGCCCTCGCCGTCGTACCGGACCCACGCGCCCTCGGGGGCGAGCGCCTGACCGACGACGAACTCACCGGTCTTCTCCAACCGGTCCGCGAAGTCCTGCATGTACTGCATGTGCGCCGAGATCTCCTCGGGCGTCCACCGGTCCATCGGTACGTCGTTGACCGAGGCCGGGGCTCCGCGGTAGTGCTTGAGCAGAAGGTACTTGGCCATGGTGGTACTCCTCGGTGCTGTGCGGCCCATCGCGGCCGCTCTCACTCCAGGGACGGAGCCGGATTCGGGTTCTCGACATCGTCGCCCGAAAACCTCTCGAAATCTTTTCGGCGGGCCGGGGACGAGCCCGCGGTCTGCTCGCGAGGGTCCCACGGACGTCACCGCGCGGGCTCCGCATGGCGGCCCGCGGGACCGCGGCGCAGACTGGACGGAGAACGGGGACCACGAGGACGACTGCCCCGGGGAGGCCCGGAACGATGGGTGAGTACGCGGATCTGCCCGGCGTCAGGACCTGGTACGAGACCGAGGGGGCCGGCGACCCGCTGGTGCTGCTGCACGGCGGCTTCTGCACCAACGACACGTGGGGAGCACAGCGCGCCGACCTCGCCGCCGCCCATCGCGTGTATCTGCCGGAACGCCGCGCCCACGGGCACACGGCCGACGTCGCGGGACCGCTGACGTACCAGGACATGGCCGACGACACCGTGGCCTTCCTGGAGCGGGTCGTCGGGGGACCGGCACATCTGGTGGGCTGGAGCGACGGGGGAGTCGTCGCGCTGCTCGTCGCGATGGACCGTCCCGACCTCGTCCGCAGGGCCGTGGCGATGGGGGCCAATTTCCGGCCGGGGACCGAGTGCTTCGTCGAGCCGTCGATGCTCGACGCGATGACCCCCGCCGCGCCGGATCTCGCCTTCTTCCGGGAGATGTACGAACCCGTCTCACCGGACGGCGCGGACCACTGGCCGGTGGTCGCCGCGAAGGTGGTCGACATGTGGCGCACGCAGCCGGCGCTGACGGCGGAGGACCTGGCCCGCGTCGAGGCGCCCACCCTCGTCATGGTCGGCGATGACGACCTGATGACGCTGGAGCACACGACGGCCCTGTACCGCGCGATCCCGGACGCCGGGCTGGCCGTCGTTCCCGGGGCGTCCCACCTGGCCCCGCTGGAGAAGCCGGCGCTGGTCAACCGGCTGATCCTCGACCACCTCGCGCAGGAGGCGGTGGAGACGATGATGCCCATCCGGCGGGCGGAGACCGGGGCGGCCCCGGAGGGCACCGTGATCTGAGCCGACGGCGTCGGTCAGCGCGGGGCTCATTCCTCCGTGCAGCTGAAGTCCTGCGGAGAGGTCCGCAGCTTGCCCAGCAGCCGGCGCAGCGTGGCCCGGTCGCGCTCGGACAGGTCCGCGAAGAGTTCGTGCTCCACGGTGTCGAGTGCCGTGTCGGAGGTCCGCAGCTGTGCGGCGCCCCGCGGCGTGATCTCGACGATGTGGCGGCGCCGGTCGGCGGGGTCGCGACGGCGGCGTAGGAGGTCGTCGCCCTCCAGATCATTGAGGAGGGCCACGAGGACGCTGGGGTCGACGTCGAGCCTCTCGATCAGCGCCTTCTGCGTGACCGGCCCGTCGGCGAGCTGCAGGAGCGTCATCATGTGCCGCGGGGTGAGCCCGGTGGCCGCGAGCGCCTTGTGGATGAGGGTCTGCGTCGCGTTGCCGTGGTAGGCGAGCAGGAATTCGAGGCGGTAGCCCGGATCGCCGGGAGACGTCGAAGACCCCGCCGATGGCTGGGCGGCCCTGTCCTGAGCTGGCATTCCACCACGGTATCAGGGCGCACATTGTGGAAGCTCGGAAATCGTTTATAGTCATCAACGATCTAGCCATTCACATCATTGATGATTCCGAGGTAACCATGTTCATCGCCTACGCCGTGGTCGGCGTCCTTCTCGCCTTCGCGCTCGGCGCTTCCTCCGTGCTGACGTTCACGCGCAACGAGGCCATCACGGCCTCGATGGGCAAGGTGGGCGTCCCCGGCACCTGGTTCCCGTGGCTGGCCTCGCTCAAGGCGGCCGGCGCCCTCGGTCTTCTGATCGGCCTCGGTGTGCCGCTGATCGGAGCCGCCGCTGCCGTCGGCGTCGTCCTCTACTTCATCGGAGCCGTCGTCACCCACCTGCGCGTCAAGGACTACGAGATCGCGCCGCCCGTGGTGCTCGCCCTGCTGGCCGTCGCCGCGCTGGCCCTGCGCGTGCTGTCGGCCTGAACGCCCCGACCGCCGCCGGGCGGATGTCAGCAGGGGGCGAGGTGCCCACATTTATGATGGTTCGATGCGATCTGCTCCCTGGTGGGCCTTGGTCTCCTCCGGATGCGCCCCCGTCCTTCTGGTCGGCTCCTGGACGATTGCGCAACTGCGCCAGGGGCCGGAGTACGACCCCGCAGGGCAGACCCTGAGCGTGCTGGCCTCCTACGGCGCCGCCAGCTACTGGCTGATGACGGGGATGCTGCTGGTGCTGGGGACGTGCTACGTGGTGACGGCGCACGCGCTCCGTCCGGCGGCGCCCGCCGGGCGGGTGGCGCTGGCCGGGGGCGGACTGTGCGCACTGGCCCTGACCCTGGTGCCCGCACCGAGCAGCGGCGGGGCGTTGGAGCACGGGGCCGTGTCCACCATCGGCCTCGTGCTGCTGGCGGTGTGGCCACCGCTGGCCGCCGTCCGGGACCGGAGGCCGGTGCCGTGGGGGCTGAGGCTCGATGTGTCGCTCGTCGCGAGCGCGTTGATGGGCGCGAGCGCTCTGTGGTTCCTGGCGGAGCTCCAGAGCGCGGGTGCGCCGGGCGTCGCCGAGCGCGTGGTGACGTCCCTCCAGGCCCTGTGGCCGTTCCTGGTGGTCGTCTCCTGCCGGAGAACCGCGGCCTGACGGAGCGAAGCCGCCGCCGCGGCGGCGGGGCCTACGCGCCGTCCGCCACGCGCCGCAGCCAGGCGTCGAGAGCCGTGTAGTCGCTGTCCGCCAGGCCTCGCCCGGGATCCACCCGGTGGAGCAGGGCCGGGCCGGGGTGGTGCGCGGCGAACCAGGATCGATCGGTGTCCGTGATCTCGTCGTCGACCCAGACGAAAGGACGGCCGGCGGCCCGTGCGACGAGGGCGCGGGTCTTCCCGTGGAGCCCGTCCCGCACGTCCCGGTCCTCCCGTCCGGCCGCGCCCTCGGCGGGTTCCGGCCAGTGGACGACGGGCAGCGGCGGCAGTCCTATGCGAGGAGCGATCCACGCGTTCGCGTCCTCCCTCCACGTGGTCGCCCACACCAGCTCGCACGGCAGCGCCGCGAGCCGCGGCCCGTGCCGGGGATCGATCCTGTTCAGCAGCGGATTCGCGCCGGTACCCGGAGTCCCGGGGGCCGTCCCGTAGGTCGGGTGGGGGCGGGACGTGGCACCGAAGGGGATGAGGGGACCGTCGACATCGAGGAACAGCGGCGGACGCGGCGCGGTGGGAGTCACGGGAGCACGATAGCGGCGGCCCCACCGGGAGGGGCCCGGCGCCGGGGCCACCGCCGATGCGGCGTGCGGCCGGGCGCCGGTGCGTACGGCTCCCGGGAGACAGCCTGCCGCCGCCACCCCGGAACCGTACGTCCCGTCCAACCCTGCGGGTCAGTACACCTAAGTGAGCGGTTCCACCCACACATTGCGGTAGCGAACCTTGCTTCCGTGGTCCTGGAGCCTGATCGCCCCGGCCGTCGGACCCTCGGCCGCTCCGCCGCCGGTCGTGCCGTCCACGGCCACGTCGTCGTGGACGGTGACACCGTTCCACACGACGCTGATCCGGGCATCCTGCGTCTTCGCCCCCGAGGCGTCGAAGCGGGCTGCGCGGAAGGTGATGTCGTACGTCTGCCAGGTCTCCGGGGCCGTGGCGGCGTTCACGTCCGGGGCCTTCTTGGTGTAGATCGCCCCGGCCTCGTTGTCGGCGAGCGTGGTGTCACCGTACGAATCGAGGATCTGCACCTCGTAGCGCTCCTGCAGGTACACGCCGCTGTTGGCGCGGTCCTGGCCGGTCACGTCCGGCGGAAGGTCCGGCAGCCGGAACTCGACGTGCGCCCGGAAGTCCTGGAAGCCCTGCTTGGTACGCAGGTCCCCGCCGGCGACCTCCATCTCCCCTCCGCTCACCGGCCATTCGGGTGCCCGCCCGTCCGGATGCTGCCAGGCCGCCCGGTCCGTGCCGTCGAAGAGCTGGACACGGGCTCCCTGCGGATGGACGGTGATCATGTCGAGGTTCACATGGCCGGTGTCACCGCTGTCGTAGGAGTAGGTGATCGTGTTGCGCCCCTTGCGCAGCTCCAGCTGCTCCGTCCCCGTCGACCAGGTCTTCCAGTCGGTGGTCGACAGCAGCTCGACCTGCCGGACCTTCTCGCCGTTGACATGGACGCTCACCGTCTTGGTGCCGGGCGCCGGATCCGGCCCGTTGGAGTAGCGCAGCCCCACGTCGTGCGTACCCGCCTCCCCGGCCTCCACGTCGAAGGCGACCGACGCTCCCTCGTTGCCGAAGCCGTCGACGAAGCCGCCGCCCGAGTAGCCCGCGTGCTCCGTGTCGAAGCCCGCGCCCCCACCGAGGGCTGCCTCCTCCGCCTCGTACCGGGTGGCCGGGGGCTGGTCGCCGGGAAGGGAGTTGAGGGTGTACCAGGCCTCCGTGCTCCACAGCTCCGTGCCGTCGGCGGAGCTGAAGGGACGCGGCGAGCGTACGTGGACCACACGGTTCGCCTTGAGCCCGGGGATGGTCAGCGTGACCTTCTTGCGGTCCTCGGAGAGGGTGGCCGCACCGACGTCGAGGGACTCCTCGTCGATCTTGGGGCCGCCGTAGGCGGGGGTCGGGGCGTACGTCCACTGCTCGACCCGGTAGCTCTCGGCGAGCTTCGCGGCCGTCTCCTCGGAGAGCGGCTCGGTGTACTCCAGCTCGAAGCCGCCCGGCTTCGCGCGCATCGCCAGGATGTCGAAGGCCTTGTCGCCACTGGGGGAGAGCTTCTGGAGCCCGTAGGTCAGCTTGCCCTCCTGGCCCCAGTTGCCGCCCGCGCCGAGACCGCCCGCGTAGATCGCGCCGTCCGGGCCCGTGCTGATCCGGTTGACCCCCGCCTCCAGGCCCTGGGTGAAGCGGAAGACCGCCCCCTGGTACTCGCCGTCGACCTTCTCCAGATAGGCGCGCTGGATACCGCCGTACGTGACGTCGCCGAACAGCATCTGCCCGGCGAACCGGCCCTCGTCCATCTGGAGGGGCGTACTGGGGGAGTTGGCTATCTCGTTCTGCGGCAGCCACAGCACCGGCTTGGTCACCGGCTTCGCGTCGAAGGGGCCCGACGGGTTGGTGTAGTGGTTGAAGAAGCGGTCCTGCTTGATGTGGAGCAGCTTCGAGGAGGGCAGCCAGCCGCCCTGGTTGTCGAGGACGAACATGTCGCCCTCCGGGCCCCAGCCGATGCCGTTGGGCGTACGCAGGCCACCGGCGATGTAGTCGACCTCGCCGGTCTCCTTGTTCACCTTGATCGTCGAGCCGCGGTTCGGCGCGGGCTGCGGGTCGGTCGTCGCCCCGCCCAGGTCGATCGCCACGGACAGGTTCAGGTAGAAGTAGCCGTCCCGGTAGAGCAGACCGAAGGCGAACTCGTGGAAGTTCCCGCCGTACGGCCAGGTCGCCACCGTCCGACGCTCATCGGTCACGTCGTCACCGTCGGTGTCGGTCAGCTCGGTGAGTTCGTGCTTCTGCGACACGTACAGTCTGCCGTCGACGGCCTTGATGCCCATCGGCTCCTTGAGCCCCTCGGCCACCTTCTCCGCCGTCACCTCGCCGGGAGCGGTCTCGCCCTGGACGTTGTCGAGGAGATAGACCTCGCCGGTCGTGTTGTCGGTGCCGCCCCAGGTGGTCACGGCCAGTCGGCCGTCCGGCAGCCAGTCCATCGCGGTGACCTGCGGTTCGAAGCCCGCCGGCCGCAGATCGGTGAGCGCGTAGTCCGGGTGCGTCCCGGTCAGCGGCAGCCCGTCGCCGGGGGAGTCGAGGGCACCCTCGCACTCCTTGCGGCCCGGTGCCGTCACCCGTACGACGTCGGCGTCGGTGCTCAGCACGGTGTCCGGCACGACGGCGAACTCCCCGGTGCCCGGCGGCTTCCATTCGAGCGTGACCTGCTGACCACCGGTGCGGTCGAAGTGGTCGATCCGCAGCGGATGGTGACCGGCCGTCAGCTCGACCGAGCCGTCCTTGGGCTCCGCGCCGTGCAGCCCGTCGTGGTCGATGACGGTGGAGCCGCCGATCCGCAGCCGCGAACCGTCGTCGCTGGTCAGGCGGAAGGCGTACGCACCGTCCTCGGGAACCGTGAGGTTGGCGGTGACCTGGGAGACGAAGTGGTCGTCGAAGCCGAAGACGTCCGGTGAACTCCAGTCGATGCCGGGCATCAACTTGTCGACGTTCGGGGTCTGTCCGGTCTTGATGTCGCACAGCTCGCTGAGGGGGGCCTGCACATCGAAGACGCGCAGGGTGACGCCCGGCTCCTGCGGCGGGAGTTCGTCCAGCGGCGACGGTGCGGCAGCGGCCGGCACGGCGGAGAGGGCGCCGACGAGAAACGCGGAGACGAGCAGGCCGGTGAGATGTCTGCGGGAACGGTGGAACGGCCGTGGATGCATTCTTCCTCCTGGCCCCTCGCGGCGAGGGGCGCGTCGCGGCGGTGGGTGGGGCCACCCGGCGCCCGGGGGTGAACGTTCGGCTCGTGCGGTGGGGCAGCGCTTCGTCCGGACAGGGGCTCCGGTGGCTGCGCCGAGAACAGTAGGAGGCTTCTACCGGCGGCGTCCATACTTCGTCACCGCAGTGTTCAAAGTTCGCAGGCGTTGATGCAAAGTCTCCAAACCCCTTGCAATAAAAGGAATCTGGCGACTGGTCAGTCCTCACGGAGGCTTGGGGACCGCACTCCGAGGAGGAGTTCTCGCGCCGATGGAGCGGGGCCGCGCGGCCCCGCTCCATCGGAGGCGAGTCATCGGACGTGGGCCAACGGCAGGGCGAACGGTCGTTCGCTACCGGCCCGCGCGGCCCGCGGCGGAGGCGAAGCCCAGCCAGGTATGGCGGTTGCCCCACCAGCACCAGCCGACCTTGGGGGCGTCGCGCCGCTCCTTGCCGTCCCGCCCGGTGCCGTTGCTGATCCAGATCGCCGGTGTGCGCGCGTCCAGGGCGCCGTTCGCCTTGCGCAGCCGGGACCCGATGGTCATGAAGCAGAGGTTCCGCTCCAGCACCGCCGGCTGCTGCACCACCCAGTGGATGCCTTCGGTGAGCACCAAGGGACTGCGGCCCTGCTCGGTGAGGGCGGGCAACGCCTCCTCCGGGCTCCAGTTGGCCATGTGGTCGCCGCGGTCGGGCCGGGCGACGAAATAGAGAGGCGCGTCGGGAAGTTCGACCTCGGTGGGGACGAACAGATCGACGTCGGGCATGTCGACGACGACGAAGCCGGGCTTGCCGTCACGCAGGAGCAGTGGCGCGAGTGCGGAGGCGGGTGCGCGGTCCGGATGGACGGCGAGCAGAACGTCACGGCCCGGGTCGGCCGTTCCGGCGAACGCGCGGATGTCATCGGCGGGAATCCCCGCGATCGCGTGCACCCCCAGCCCGATCAGCCGCTCCGCCTGCGCGGCGGGCGACGGGAGCTGGTGCTCGGCGTCGGCAGTGGAAGCATCGGGCAAGGCAATCCCTCGGATTCACGTTTCGCGGAAGTGGGCCTGAGGTCGAACGTCGGAGATCACCGGAGTGTTCCCGACGCGACCACGTCCCTCACGTCCCTCGGGGCGGACCCGCTTCCGCGCTGCCCGAACACGGTCCGTTTCCCCTGACCGCCCGGCTCCGCCGCACAGGCCAGGTCCCGTGCCGGGCGCTGCCCGGTGGTCAGGAACGCCGTCACCGCGTCATGCGCGCACGTGTTGCCGCCGAACGGGTGGACACCGTGCCCGCCCTGGTCGGCCGTCACCAGCGTGGCCCGCTGACCGAACGCCCGCCGCAGCTCCCGGGCGCCGGACAGCGGCGTCCCCGGGTCGCGCTCGTTCTGCACCATGAGGACGTTCGACGGACCCCGGTCACCGATCCGCACCGGCGGCTCGACCCGCTTCGTCGGCCAGAACGCGCACGGTCCGATACTGGCCGTGGACCCGCCGAGCAGGGGATACCTCAGCCGGTCGAACGCGACGTTGCGCTGATATTCCCGAACGGTCCGCGGCCAACGCGAGTCGTTGCAGATCACGTAGTGCCGCGCGGCCAGGAGGTTCTCCAGGTTCGCAGGCGGCGGCGGAGACGCCGGCAGCGGCCGGTCCGTGTCGACCGCCTGCCAGAACTCCGCCAGGTGGGGCATGAGGGCATCGACGTAGAGGCGTTCGAACGTGACCGCGCGGAACGCGGTCCCGTCGATGCCCCGAATCGGCTTCCCGTCCAGCCGCTCCGCGAGCTCGAAGAACTTCGCGGTCACCTGCTCCGTCGTGGCCCCCAGACCGTACCGGGGGCGCGCTGCCGCGAACGCGGCGAAGTCCGGGAACCGGTCCTCCAGCCCACGGGCGAACGACCGCATGGCCGTGACGTCATAGCCGCCGGGGCCCATACTGCTGTCGAGCACGACCCGGTCACCACGCTCCGGGAACATCGTCGCGTACACCGCACCGAGATGGGTGCCGTAGGAATGGCCGAGGTACGAGAGCTTCTGCTCGCCCAGCGCTGCCCGGATCCGGTCCATGTCGCGCGCGGTGTTCGCGGTGGTGATGTGCGGCAGCATCGGCGCCGTGCGCGAGCCGGCGCACTGCTTCGCGACGGTTCGCGCGTACCCCGCCTCCCGCGCGACGTCGGCGGCGGTGTGCGCGTACGGGGCGAAGTTGCCGCGATACTGCTGCTCCCGCGTCAGATCGCAGGTCACGGGCGTGCTCCGGCCGACGCCGCGCGGGTCGAAACCGATCACGTCGTAGGAGTCCAGCACTTCCCGGGGCAGCCCCGCGCCGGCCAGCACCGCCGGATAGTCCAGCCCCGCGCCGCCGGGTCCGCCCGGATTCGTCACCAGTACACCGCGGCGCTTCGACGGGTTCTCGCTCGTCAGTCGGGAGATCGCGATCTCGATCCGCCGGCCGTCCGGGCGCCGGTAGTCCAGCGGGACGTCGAGTGTCGAGCACTCCAGCCGGGGCGCGGTGATGTCCTCGGGGCACGGACCCCACCGCACGGGGCCCGGGTTCGGCATCCCGACGGCGCCGGGATCCACCCGTGCGGTGGCCGGAGCCGCCGATGCTCCCGGCACGGAGGCCGCCACCGCCACCGCGCCGACGGCGAGAGCTAGGGACAAGGCTGCACGCATCTGAGGTCCTCCTGAAGAAGGGGGCGCACGGGACGCCGGAACCACCGGCTCCCGGAGCACCGCCGCCGATGTCTGTGTGACGTGGCCGTACGGACAACCCGCACCCTGGGCCCGCCGTCCGGACGAGTCTGTCCGTGCGGGTCCGGGCAGCACATCGGCCCGGCGGCCCGGAGCCGTACCGACCAAGGGCGAGGCAGGGGTACGACTCCGGTCCAGTGGGCCTCCGCCCCTGGGCCGACCCGTCGGCCGTACGGCTTCGCGACAATGAACGGGTGAACACCTACGGCGCGCCCCGGCTCGGACGGTGGCAGCAGACCTGGCGACTGACGGCGGCCGCGGCGGTGAGCGTGCCGATCTGGCTCTACATCGGAGTGCTGCTGCACGGGCAGGGCGCCGGCCCGGGCCCCTGGTTCCGCATCGGTGATCCGCTCGTGGCCCTCGCCTGTCTGACGGCCCTGGTGTGGCGGCGACGCTTCCCGCTCGCCGTCGCCATGACGGTCGCGGTCGCCTCGACGGCGTCCACGCTCGCCACCGGCGCGACCCTCCTGGCGCTGGGCTCGATCTCCACGCGCCGACGCCCGGTGGAGATCGGGGCCGTTGCCGTGGCCTATGTGGCCGCGTCCCAGTTCGCGGGCGGGATCTACCCGGTCCAGAGCCCGCCCGGCATGCTCTGGCTGCAACTCGCGTTGCCGGCCCTGACCGCGGGCATCGCGGCCGCCGCGGGCATGGCCGTCGGCGCTCGGCGTGTCGAAGTGCGGTCCCTGCGGGACCGTGCGGAGAGCGCGGAACGGGAACAGGCGGCACGAGCGGCGCAGGCACGGGTCCTGGAGCGCAACCGGATCGCCCGCGAGATGCACGACGTGCTCGCGCACCGGATCTCGCTGGTCGCCATGCAGGCAGGAGTGCTGGACCACCGCGGCGACCTCGGAGCCGAGGAGAGCCGTCTGCTGGTCCGCGGCATAGCCGAGGGCTCCCACCAGGCCCTCGAAGAACTGCGCGACGTCCTCGGGGTGCTCCGCGCCGACCCGGGCCACCCGGAACCACCGCAGCCCTCTCTCGACCGCGTCCCCGACCTGGTGGCCGACGCCCGCGCGTCAGGACTGGACGTCACCCTGAGCACCGCCGTGACGGGAACACCCGCCGACGTCGTGGGACGAACCTGCTACCGGGTGGTCCAGGAAGGGCTGACCAACGCCGCCAAGCACGCCCCGGGCGCACCCGTCCACATCGCCCTCGAAGGCACGGCGGGCACCGGGCTCGCCGTCGACGTCCGCAACTCCCCGGCCACCACGAGAACCGCGCACCGGCCACCGGCCTCGGGATTCGGACTGCTCGGCCTCACCGAACGGGTCGGCCTGGCCGGCGGAACACTCCGCCACCACCCCACGTCCGGCAACGGGTACGTCCTCAGCGCGCGGCTACCCTGGCCCCACCCCACCCACGAGAAGAGAGCATGAGTGGACAGCGAACGGGAACCGGTGCGTGTCGTCATCGTCGACGACGACCAGCTGGTGCGGATGGCGCTGCGGCTCGTCATCGACGGCGAACCGGATCTGACGGTCGTGGCGGAGGCGGCCGACGGGAACGCCGCGATCACCGTGGTGGACGAGCAGCGGCCGGACGTCGTGCTGATGGACGTACGGATGCCCGGACTCGACGGACTCGACGCCACCCGGGAGCTCCTGACCCGGCCGACGCCGCCCAGGGTGCTCATGCTGACGACCTTCGACTCCGACGACCTGGTGCTCGGCGCCCTGCGGGCCGGCGCTCTCGGATTCGTCCTGAAGGACACCCCGCCCCAGCGCATCCTCGACGCCGTGCGGGCCGTTGCGGACGGCAGCCCCGTGCTGTCCCCGGCCGCCACGGCACGGGTGATCGCCGCGGCCACCGGCCCGCAGTCCTCCCACGCCCGCGACTCGACCCGACGGGCGGCACGGCAACGACTGTCGACCTTGACCGAACGGGAACGCGAAACCGCTCGGGCCATCGCGGACGGACTGGGGAACCCGGAGATCGCACGGAAACTGCACATCAGCGTCGCGACGGTCAAGGCGCACACCGGCAGCCTGTTCGCCAAGCTGGCGGTCCAGAACCGGGTGCAGATCGCCCTGCTGGTCCGCGACGCGGAGGAATGACCGGGCTCCCCGGAGCCGCTGCGCCCGAGAGGGCGGGCCGAAGGGGGTGACCAGGCGCCTGGGCAAAAGCAGAGGCAAGGAGCGAGACCTCTCCTTGCCACTCTCAACTTATAGCTCACCGGGGGGCTTGCGGCAAGCCCCGGGTGACGGCGCAGAATCCTCGGGTCGCCGCCACCACCTGCGGGAACGGTGACACGACGTTCGTCGACCGGCCGGCAGGATCCGCCGGTCCATCAGCCAGAGGGAAGACAACCAGGAATGCATGCGTGTCCGACAAGAGGTTCGACAGAGGGCGGGGCGCCGATGATCCGATCGGCCGCCGCAGCGCAACGGAACACGACCGCCCCGGAGGTGTCGCGATGACGGACCCGTACGTGTTGGACCTCGGAGAGGTCGACGAGACGCGCGTCGCGACCGTCGGCGGCAAGGGCGCGCACCTCGGCGGACTGACGCGGATCGAAGGCATCCGCGTACCGGACGGCTTCTGCGTGACGACGGGCGCCTTCGAGCGGGCCATGGCGCACGTCCCGTCGATCGACGATCGGCTCGATGAGCTGTCGCGCCTGGGCCCGGAGGACGGGGAGGCGATCCGCGCGCTCAGCGCACGGATGCGCCGCATCATCGAAGAGACCGCCGTGCCGGGGGACATCGAGGCGGCGATCACCGGCTCGCTCGCCCGGTTCGGAGAGCAGGCCGCGTACGCCGTCCGGTCCAGCGCGACGGCGGAGGACCTGCCGACGGCCTCCTTCGCGGGCCAGCAGGACACGTATCTGAACGTCCTGGGGCCGACCGCGATCATCCAGCACATCAGCCGGTGCTGGGCCTCGATGTTCACCGAGCGGGCAGTGGTCTACCGGCAGCGGCACGGCATCGACCACCGTACGGTCCACATGGCCGTGGTCGTACAGCGGATGGTCTTCCCGCACGCGTCCGGCGTCCTGTTCACGGCCGACCCGGTGAGCGGCAACCGGAAGGACGCCACCGTGGACGCCGGCTTCGGCCTCGGCGAGGCCCTGGTCTCCGGTCTGGTGAACCCGGACGTCTTCACGGTCCGCGGCGGCGAAGTCGTCACCAGGACCATCGCCGCCAAGGAGCGCGCCGTTCACGCCCTTCCCGCCGGCGGCACACGGGAAGTGGCGGTCGACGCACGCCAGCGGGAGCGGCCCGCGCTGACGGATGAGCAGGCCGTGCGCCTCGTGGGGCTCGGCCGCCGGATCGAAGCGCACTTCGGCCGCCCGCAGGACATCGAATGGTGCCTGGTCGACGACGGATTCCGGATCGTGCAGAGCAGGCCGATCACCACCCTTTACCCTCTCCCCGACATCGAGAACGACGCCGAGGGGCCTTCCGATGAGAACCCCGAGGGGAACGACGGCGGCGATCACGGGAACAGCCACGGGGGCGATGGGCACAGCCACGGGGGTAATCACGTCTACGTCTCCGTCGGCCACCAGCAGATGATGACCGACGCCATGAAGCCCCTCGGGTACTCCATGTGGCAGCTGACGGCCATGGTGCCGATGCACGAGGCGGGCGGGCGGCTGTTCGTCGACGTCACCCGGCGACTCGCTTCGCCCACGAGCCGCGACGGCCTCCTGGACGTTCTGGGGAAGGGCGATCCGCTGGTCAGGGATGCCCTGGAGACCGTCCTCGGACGCGACGGCTTCGTGCCCTCGCTCCCGGACCCGGACCCGGCTCCCGGCGGGCCGCCGCCCACCGGTGCGCCCGCCCCGGTCGCGACCGATCCGGCCGTCGTCTCCGAGCTGATCGAGCGCAGCCGGACGTCCGTCGCCGCCCTGGAACGGGACATCCGGACGAAGGAGGGCCCGGCGCTGTTCGACTTCCTGCTGGAGGCATTCGAGGAGCACAAGCGGGTTCTGGCCGATCCGCTGAGCATGCGGGCGCTCATGGCGGGGATGGACGCCACCTGGTGGCTCAACGACAAGCTGCGGGAGTGGCTGGGCGAGAAGAACGTCGCGGACACTCTGACGCTGTCGGCCCCCGACAACATCACGTCGGAGATGGGACTGGCGCTGCTCGACGTCGCGGACGTGGTCCGCCCGCTGCCGGAGGTGCTGGCCTTCCTGCGGGACACCGAGCGCCTTGAGGACGCGACCTTCCTGGACGAACTGGCGAAGACCGAGGGCGGGGGCGAGGCGCGCGCGGCCATCGAGGCCTACCTCGACCGGTACGGCATGCGCTGCGTCGGAGAGATCGACATCACCAGGCCACGCTGGCGCGAACGCCCCACCACGCTCGTTCCCGTGATCCTCGACAACGTGCGGAACTTCGGTCCGGGAGCAGCCGAGCAGCGCTTCGAACAGGGCCGGCGGAAGGCCCGGGAGAAGGAGCAGGACGTGCTGTCACGGCTGCGGGCCCTGCCGGACGGGGACCGGAAGGCCGACGAGACCCAGCGGATGATCGACCGCGTCAGGACCTTCATCGGATACCGGGAGTATCCGAAGTACGGCATCATCAGCCGCTACTTCGTCTACAAGCAGGCCCTGTTGGCGGAGGCCGAGCGCCTCGTGCGGGACAACGTGCTTGCCGAGAAGGAGGACGCCTTCTACCTGACGTTCCAGGAACTCCACGAGGCCGTACGGGCCGACCGGGCCGACCGGGCCGACCAGCAGCTCATCCAGCGGCGCAAGGAGGCGTTCCGGTCGTACCAGGCGCTCACTCCGCCCCGGGTCCTCACGTCGGACGGCGAGGCCCTCACCGGCGCGTACCGGCGCGACGACGTGCCGGCCGGCGCGCTGACCGGCCTGCCGGTGTCCGCAGGGACCGTCGAGGGAAGGGCCCGCGTCATCCTCGACATGGCGGAGGCCGACCTCGAAGCGGGCGACATCCTGGTCACGACCTTCACGGACCCCAGCTGGTCACCGCTGTTCGTCGGGATCGCCGGCCTGGTGACGGAGGTCGGCGGCCTGATGACCCACGGCGCGGTGATCGCCAGGGAGTACGGCTTGCCGGCCGTCGTGGGCGTCGAGCGGGCCACCCGGCTGATCCGGGACGGGCAGCGGATCCGCGTGCACGGAACCGACGGGTACGTAGAACTCCTGCCCTGACCGCCCACGGCCGAGGAGCCCAGCCTCCGACGCGGCCCGCCCGTGACGTACGACGAACAGGGCGGCCGGGCCGCGTCAGACGGCCGACCAGCCGTCGTCCACGGGCAGGACCGCGCCGTTGACGAAGGAGGCCGCACCGGAAGCGAGCCAGACGATGGCGGCGGCCTGTTCGTCCGCCGAGCCGATGCGGCCGATGTTCGCTCCGATGAGGCTCCCGACGACGGAGGGGCCGTGCGCGTCGGGGCGGCTGTCGACGCCCATACCGGTCGCGGTGGGGCCGGGCGCGATCATGTTGGCCCGGATGCCCTGCGCGCGGTACATCACCGCCAGGTTCTTCACCAGCCCGGTGATCCCGTGCTTGGCAGCGGTGTACGCGGCTCCGGCGGCGCCGCCGCGCAGGCCGGCCTCGGAGCCGGTGAAGACCAGGCATCCCGAGCCGGCGGCCAGCATGTGGGGGAGTACGGCTCGGGTGAGGAGGAAGGGAGCCGTGAGGTCGACGCGCAGCACCCGGTCCCACTCGGCGTCGTCGGTCTCGTGCGCCGCCGACATCCGGTCCATGACTCCCGCGTTGTTGACCAGGACGTCGACCCCGCCGAACTCCGCCACCGCCCGGGCCACCACGGCGTCCACCACCCGTTGCTCCGCCAGGTCCCCGGCGACCGCCCGTGCGACACCCCCGGCGACCGTGATCCTCCGTACGGTCTCCTCGACGCCGGCCGCGTCGAGGTCGGCGGCCAGGACGCGGTCGCCCCCGGTGGCGAAGGCCAGAGCGGCGGCCCGGCCGATACCGGACGCGGCCCCGGTGACGATCACGCTCCGCCGGGCGCGAGAGGCGATGTCCGGCTCGGATGCGGGTGTGTTCATGGCTCGGTCCTTCCGACACTGCGAGGGCTGAGGGCTGAGGGCTGAGGGCGGGCGAGTCGTGCTCAGGTCGGGAGAACCGTCCTGCTCCGGAGGACCTCCGCCATGGACTCGTCGCGCCAGCGCTTGAGGAGTTCGTGGAAGGCGACGGCTCCGTGCGGGTAGGCGATGGGGCCGTTGGGCCGGCCGCGCCCTTCACGGTTGTAGTAGCCCGGGGTGCACTCGGCGTGGAACCACTCGTGGTCGGGCGCGCCCTCGGCCAGGACGGCGATCCAGGCGTCCTCGGTCTCGGGCGAGGGCTCGATGAGGGCGCCGGCGGCCTCCGCGGCTGCGATGAGGGCGGCGGCGTGGAGGGCCTGCTCGTCCAGGATGTGGGTGAAGTTGACGCTGCTGGCGTTCTGGAGTGGCCCCATCTGCAGGAGATTGGGGAAACCGTTGCTCGTGAAGCCGTGGAGCGTGCGCGGGCCCTGCCGTGCCCATTTGTGGAGCAGTTGTACGCCGCCCCGGCCGTGAACGGGGAGCTTGCCCGAGTGGATGCCGGAGGTCCCCACGTTGAACCCGGTGGCGAAGATCAGGCAGTCGAGCTCGTACGTGGCGCCGCCGACCGTGACGCCGCGCTCGGTGACGCGCTCGATGCCGTGGGTGTCCGCGGTGTCGACGAGCGTGACGTTGTGGCGGTTGAACGCCGGGTAGTACAGGTCGGAGAAGGTGGGGCGCTTGCACGCGTAGCGGTACCAGGGCTTGAGCTTCTCCGCCGTCCCCGCGTCCGCGACCGTCTCTTCGACGCGGGCGCGGAGCTCGTTCATCTTGGCGGCGTCGGCCACCTCGTAGGCGGCTTCGAACTCCTGCCGGTCGCCCTGCCGCCGGAAGCTCGGCAGGAGTTTCTCCAGCAGGCCCGCCGACGTCGTCCACCGGTCCGCCACCAGATCCTGGTCGGCGCCCTCGCCGGAGACGATGCGGAGGTAGTTCTCCCGTCGCGCCCGGGCCCAGCCCTCTCGGTCGGCGCCCACGTCCCCGGCGGTGGTCCGGCGGTTGCCGCGTACGTCCACGGTGGAGGGGGTGCGCTGGAAGACGTAGAGGTGCGCGGCGTCCTCGGCCAGCATCGGGATGACCTGGATGCCGGTGGCCCCGGTGCCGACGACGCCCACCCGCTTGTCCGCGAGGCCGGTCATGCCGCCCCGGGGGGAGCCGCCGGTGTAGGCGTAGTCCCACCGCGAGGTGTGGAAGGTGTGGCCTGCGAAGTCCTCGATGCCGGGGATCCCGGGAAGCTTCGGATCGGTGAGGGTGCCGGTGGCGTTCACGACGTAGGTGGCCCGGAAGGCATCGCCGCGGTCCGTGGCCACGATCCACGTCTCGGAAGCCTCGTCCCAGGTGAGTTCGGTGACCCCGGTGGAGAACAGCGCGTCCGCGTAGAGGCCGAACTTCTCCGCGATCCGCACCGCGTGACGGCGGATCTCGTCGCCGGGGGCGTACTTCCACTCCGGTACATAACCGGTCTCGTCGAGCATCGGCAGGTAGACGTGGGACTCGACGTCGCAGTGGACGCCCGGGTACCGGTTCCAGTACCAAGTGCCGCCGAAATCGCCGCCCTTCTCGATGACCCGGACGCGCTCGACGCCCTGCTGCCGCAGGTGCGCGCCCGTGAGGATGCCGCCGAATCCGCCGCCGATCACGGCGACGTCGACGGTGTCGCGGAGAGGGCCGCGCCCGAGAGGCCCCTCCGTGTACGGGTCCGCCGCGTAGTAGCCGAACTCGGCGTCCGCGTCGCGGTACTGCGCGGCTCCGTCGGGACGCACACGCCGTTCGCGTTCGAGTCGGTAGCGCCGCCTCAGGGCGGCGAGCTCGTGGGGAGCCGGTGCTTGAGGAGTCGTCATGTGGGGGTCCTCGATCCGGATGGTGGGGTGGCAGCGGCCCGGAATGGGGCGGCCGTCCGCTACGGTAACAACTACCGGACAGGGCTGTCCGGTTGGAGTCCGGGCAGGACGGCGACATTCGGCCAGAGCCGTTCACCGCTCACCTCGGCCTCCGCCGTCCCGCCCACGCAACCCACCCCCGGGAACCCGCCCACCGCACGGACCGCACAGGAAGAGTGATCCCCACATGCAGCGACTTTCGGCCCGGTCTCTTTCCGTTCTCGCCGCCATCGGCGCGCTGATCCTCGCCGGATGCGGTACGGAGAGCGGCGATCCCGGGGGAGAGGCGGCGTCGGCCTCCGCGGGCAGGACCATCCGGGCGCAGAAGGTCATGCAGCTGACCCAGGTGCACGACGAGACGGGAATGACCTTGCTGGAGGGACCTGTGTTCGGCGAGGACGGCGGCCTGATCGTCGTCGACGTCACCGCGCCCGAGGGCGAGCCCAAGGTCATACGTGTCGACGTGGCGAAGAAGACGTCCCGCACGCTCCACACCGATGGCAGAGGGGCGTACACCTCGGCACAGTTCAGCCCGTACGACGGACGGCTCTACCTCAGCGACTTCGCGCACGGCGAGATCGTGAGCCTGGCGCCCGGCGGCGGCGACCCGCGGACCTTCTTCTCCGGCGAGGTCGACGGAGCGCCGATGAACCCCGACGACATCGCCTTCGGCCAGGAGGGCGACCTGTACGTCAGCGACTCACGCGGTCTGACCGGGGGCAAGGCCCACGGCCGTGTGGTGCGGATCGACCGGGAGGGCGGCGGGGCCACCGTTCTGGCAGAGGACCTGGCCGCGCCGAACGGGATCTCCTTCGACGCGGACTACCGAGGGCTGTGGTTCAGCGAGCTCACCGAGAACCGGATCTCCTACCTGCGCCTCGACGAGAAGGGCGGGGTGACGTCCCGGCACACCGCCATCCGCGTGGACGGCGGACTCGCCCAGACCGACTCGATCGCCGTGGACGCGGACGGAAACCTCTACCAGGGGCTGCACGGCCGGGCGGCCATGGCCGTGTACGACCGGCACGGCGAGCGGCTGGCGACGGTGGAGCTTCCCTCGCGGGCCGAAGGCCTGGAGTCGGCGACGAACGTGGCCATCACCCCCGGCGGTACCAAGGCGTACATGACCGTCAGCGGTCCCGCCGGGGGCTACCTGTACTCCTTCGACGCGCTCGCGGAAGGCGTCCGGCAGTCCAACGGCGGCTGACGCGGGCCTTCGGCTCAGCCGTCGAAGGCCCGTACCGGCCCCACCTCGACGTCGAGCAACCGCCAGGCGGCCAGCGCCCGGTGCTCGCGTTCCTCGCGGGTGGTACCGATGACGGCGGCGGAGACCATGGCCACCGAGAGCACGAGGTCGTCCCCCGCACTCAGCCGGTGACCGCGGGGGAGGTGCTTGCGCAGAGCGCACTCCACCCGCTCGGACAGGGCAAGGGCGTGCGCGCGGATGCCCGAGCGGCCGCCCGCCCGGTCGGCGTGCAGCAGACCGATGAAAGCCGCCGACTCGGCAAGATGCCACGTCAGCACACCGAGCACGGCGTCGAAGGTGGCGTCCTCGTGCGCCGCGGCCTGCTCGACCTGCCGCACGTTCTCCTCCAGGACCGCGGCCACCGCGGCACTCCGGTCGGGAAAGTGCCTGTAGAGAACGCCCTGCCCGACCCCGGCCCTGCGCGCGATCGCGGAGAGCGGCGCCTCCAGACCGTGCTCCGCGAAGATCTCCCGGGCGGCGGTGACCAGAGCGGCCCGGTTGCGAGCAGCGGCCTTCGGCCCGTCGTTCGCCGGCCGCCGCCCGTCCTGCTCGATGCGCTCCGTCACCCCGGCAGAGTACCGGCCGGGCAGACGCTCCTCGCCCTTCCTCCCCGACCGAACGGCCCGCGAGCCGGCAGCGGCCGCATCGGGGCACGGAGGTCGCTCACGCACGGGTGTGGACGAAGCCGGATCCACTTCAGGGCCGAAACGCCATCGAGAAGTCAGCAGTCAGCAGTTGGCAATCAGCAGTAGGCAATCAGCGCTGCGGCCGGTGACGCACTGCGCACTGGCCAGGGGCGAAGGGGTCCCGCACCACTCCGAATCGTTTTTGACCTGGGCACCCATCACGCCGATGAACCACAGGATCAGTTGAGGCCTCATCCTGAGCAGAGCCGGGCGCCAAGAAGAGGTCTGCTGACCAGATCGTCGTGCGGCAACCCGATGCCCAAGCCTTCCCCGAGACGGAGGAAGAGGCCCAGACACCCCAAAGGACCGTAGTCGCCGGTATCCGGATTCGCACCGTGTGAACGGAGTTCGGAGTCGAAGCGTGACGGATCGGCTCCGAAACGATCAGCGGGCCGGAGACCGCTGGAGGAATCGAATGCGGAGACCAACCGGCCGCCCTCGGCGTACCAGAACTCCACTCGGCCGTTGGCGTGATGCAGTACGACAGCAGCCGTTCCCTCGGAAACGCTGCCGATCAGTCCGGCATCCTCGGTACAGCGCCCACTGGCATGCTCCCAGGCCCAAGCCCAGTCGCCGTACCCGCCCGCGCTGACCGGGCAGGTGTCAAGCCCGTCGGGGCCCTCAAACTCTTCGCGGAGATCATCCTGGCTCCGCACGGCCAGTGTCGCGGGATCGGCGCCCATCCGTTCCAGGAGCTGCCGGGCCGTAAGGTCTCGCGCGAACGTGAGACTCAACAGCGGCAGGTCTCTCCCGTACATCCAGCCCAAACCTGTCATCGGCACTCCTCCACCCGACCGAACTACGCCGCGACGCTGCCACGGTAGTCTGCGCCCGCGCACGTGGACGTGGCCACAGAACCCCGCGGGGCGTTCAGGGTGGGGCGGCCGACGAGCGCGATGAACAGGCGCTGGATCTTGCCGCAGGTGAGCGGTATGAGGGCGTCGGATACGGGGTGCCGGGCGGGCTCGTCTGCTCGGACGACGGCAAGGGGTCGCCTCCCCTGTCCGCTCGGCGATCGTCCAGCAGTTCGTGCGTGGCAGGTCCGACAGCAGCCCGAGCACCAGCTGCCGGACCCGACGGCGGGTTTCGAGGTCTGTTGATCGGCCGAGCACAGCGGATGGCCGAAAGCCGCTGCGGCCCCATGCTGCGCCTGGGGTGAATGAGGGCGCTCACCGGCCGTCGGCCGCGATCGTCGGCGTGGACAGGAAGTGCTGCTGAGCGCCGTCGAAGGGGCAGCCGAAGCAGTCCGTGGGGCGTCGCTGCGCGTAGGACAGCGAGCGGCACGGAGCAGGGAGTCAGTTCGAATCCGGTCGTTTCGGAGATCAGCCTCCCGAAGGAGCGGCGGGATCGGAAGACTGAGCCGCAGTGCGGGCTCTCTGCCGGACTCGGACAGACGAAAGCGCCCACGCACGTGTACGTCAACGTCGTTGACGAGAGCAGGAGTGTCCGGATGGTCCTATCGCGCATGGCCCGACCTGTGTCCCTCGTCGCCACGGCGGCGGCCACTGTGCTCCTCCTGGGGTCGGTGCCCGTGGCGGCCGCCGCGCCCTCCGAGCTGCTGCCGGCCGCACGGCTGCTCCCGATCCCCCCGGGAGCGCTCCACAGTTTCGTCAGGGGGCTGAACAACAGCGGCACGGTCGTCGGCGACTACTACGTGGAAGGCTCCGACGGGCCGCTCGCGATCCGGTGGAACGCCGGCCGCCGCGGCTACACCCTCCTGGCGCCGCTGCCCGATGAGCGGTTCAGCCGCACGACAGCGCTCAGCGACGCCGGATGGGCGGTCGGCCTGTCCTACGACGGCCTGCCCAACGTCCATCCCGTTCGCTGGACACCGGGCGGCACGCCGACACGATTGGCGCTTCCCACGGGGTCTCGCGGCGGAAACGCGTCGGCCGTCAACAACGCCGGAGTCGTGGTCGGCGACGCGCACCAGGAGAACTCTCTTTCCCAGCCTCTGCGATGGCGGCCCGACGGCAGAAGGACCGCCCTGCCCGTGCTGCCCGGCGACAACAGTGGTACCGCTACGTCGATCAACACTGCGGGCACGGCGGTGGGATGGACCGAGCAGCACGACGTCCCCGGCGGCCCAGCGCATCCCGTGCGCTGGAACGCGGCGGGTACCGTGACGGCGCTGCCCCTGCCTGCGGGGTTCACCGGGGCCCGGACGAACCGGATCACCGACAACGGCGTGGTCTTCGGTCACGGGCGGCTCGCCGGGAGCACGCAGTACGACCGGGTCCTGGTGTGGGCGGGCGACGGCACTGTCCGTGACGCCGGGCGCGGGAGGGGGTACGACGTCAACAGGGCGGGCACCGCCGTGGGCGCTTCGTTGGAGGACTCCCCGAACGGCGACCCGGCCCGCTGGAACGCGAACGGCACACGGACCCTGCTCGCCAATCCGGCGGAAGCGGCAGGGGAAGTGCTGGCGATCAACGACCGGGGTGCAGCCGTCGGGTATGCGTGGCCGCCGGCCGGCAACCCTGCGTTGGACAAGGCTCTGTTGTGGAAACCCGGCGGTGAGGTCGTCCAGCTTCCGCCTTCGTCACTCGGCCCCTACGCGGCGGCATTCGCCATCAACGATGCCGGAGTGATCGCCGGATTCGCCGTCGGCACCGACGGTGCCGGTAACGCGACGACCTGGCGTGCGACCGTCTGGAAACGCTGACGCCAGCCGCCTCCGCGACGGGAGACCCGGCCCTCCAACCGGACGGAACCGGGCCCGCCGGGCCCGGTTCGCCGAGAACGGCAGTGTGCGCCGGCTCGCTGAGCTCCGGCGGCGACTCGCCCCGTCGTGCTGTTCGCGCGGGGCGGCCAACTCGGCGATGAGCGAGCCGAGCTGATTCCCCGGGATGCCGGTGCAGACGCGACACGAGGAGAGCCGTACGGGCCGAACGGCCCAACGGGCGTCACGATCCCCTCAACCTGTACAACTCTCCTCGTGCCAGGACCAGGCACGGCTTTCCTGAAAACCGGTCAGGGCTGGTTGCAGCCGTTCACCACCGGAATTCACCGTCGTAGAGGCGTCGGTGCCACCATTCGCCATGCCACCGCAGGTGCCGGTAGGCGTGTGGGTCGGGCAGGGTCCGGTGGCGAAGCTCCGCGTCCAAACGCGCCACCACCCGTCCAAGTTCGGCGCGGGACGGCTGCGGGAGCGCGTGCAGCGCTTCTTGGAGAATGTCCCGGGCGTTCGCCACGTCGACGAGGGATGACTCGGGATGGGGGGAGAAGGCGAAGCACAGGTCCAGGTACCGGCCGGGCTGTCGCAGGAACGCCCGGTAGTGCCTGAGCGCGGCTTCCACCGACCCATCCCACAAGCCGTCCCCCAGCCCGGCCCAGGAGTCCCCGTGATCACGCTCCGTGCGCTGGATCTCGGCGCAGGTGCGCTCGGACAATCCGGGGATGCGACAGGTCCAGGGGCTCCAGACGGGCGGGGCCGGATCTTCGGCGCGAAGCGCGCCGGGCCGTCTACGCGGCATGAGCCTTTCGGTTGGTCATCATGCCTGCGATCGTGCCGGACGGCCTGACAGTCCACAAGGCCCCGCAGCCCTCAGCGTCTCCCGGCCAAGGGGTCGGCTCTTCTGGTGAGTCTGCGGTAGCGGATGAGGGTGCGGGCGATGCTGGAAGGAGGAGATGGTGGGCCTTGCGTTCGTAACGTCGGTGGAGGCGGCGGCAGCCGGCGAGCCAGGCCATGGTGCGCTCCACGGTCCAGCGGTGGCGGCCCAGCCGGTGCGAGGGCTCGACTCCCTTGCGGGCGATGCGGCGGGGGACGCCGCCCGGTCACCGTGTCGACGCCGGCCGCCGCCCCGCGGGTGCGACGGCGCCTCCGGCACCACCCGCTGGAAGCACTCCCGCACACCGTCCGGCACCGGACGCTCGACGACCCCCACCGACCGCCACGACGCCGCACAGGTCAGGTCGACCAGACCACCCTGCCGTTGTGCACGATGACCACCTTGGCGTCGGGCCTCAGGACCATGTGGGCGCCGCCGAAGTCATGGGTCTTGGAGGCCCAGATGGCTCGGTCGTCGCCGTTGTGGATGACCAGGTTGCCGTCGGGCTGGAAGATCGCCCGGTGGTTCTGGCCGAAGGTCATGGCGGCCCAGATCGGCTTGTTCTGCTCGTTGTGGACGACGAGGTTGCCGTCCTGCTGCATCGTCATGCGGATGCGGTTGGTGGCCCAGGACTGGCCGACCCCGATGGAGCTGGTCGCGGAGACCGTCTGGGTGCCCCAGTTCGGTGTCGGGGCCGCCTTGGGCTTCGGTTTCGGGGGCGCCTTCGGCTTCTCGGCAGGGGCGTTCGTCCGGGGCGCCGGCGCCGGCGCGGGCGCGGAGGCCACGGGGATGGGAGCGGCCTTCGGCGAGATGGTCTTCTTCTGTTCCGTCGGGGACACGGTGGGCTTCACCGCCACGTAGTCGTCCAGGGCCGCCGGTGCCGATTCCGGGTCGAGGACCGTGCCGGCGCTCCCGGCGACCGGTGCCGCACCGGTGTTACGAGGTTTGTCGTCGTTCGCGCTGCCCATCAGCAGCACGGGTATCGCGACCAGGGCGGCTCCGACGAACACCGCTCCCGCCAGGACCGGTGTGCGGGGACGGCCCCAGTCGGCAGCGGTGAGGGTCTTGGTCTCCGGTTTCGCGGCGACGCCCGTCGCCAGCGCCACCCCCTCCGCGCGGCCCTCGGGCGCTGCGGTGGTCCTGTCCGCGGACGACGGGGCGGCGGCCGTCGGTGGGTCCCCGGCCCCTGCCGCGGTTTCGGCCGGATCCTGGGTCTCCTCGGTCCTGGCCGTCGCGGCGGCCTCGCTCCGGATCTCCTCCGCCTCGGCCGGTGCGACGGGCGGCGGGGAAGCGGGGCCGGACTTCTCCGCGGCGGCCGCCGCGGACTCGGTGCCGGGGGCGGTGGGTTCGGGGGGCATGCGCTGACTCCTCCTCGGGGGCGTGCCCAAGGTAGTCCGTCAAGGGAGCGGGAGAGGCATCTCGCCTCGATACGACGCGGTCGCTTTGTCGGTCCACGCCTCACTGGTCCCGGAAAGTTCCCCACTCGGGCACGATACGGGCAGGTGGAAGGCCGATACGGGCCCTTTGCCGGGGCCCCGTGAAGGGAGCCCGTATGACATCCTGTTGACTTCCCGATCTGATCGATGTCGACGACGTGTTCGGAGTGTTCTCCGACCGTCCGGCACCCAAAATTTCTTACGGAGCCAAGAGTTCAGGTGGAGATACCGCTCGGAGAGCGGCAACAGGATGGGCGCGGCGTCCCGTTGGCCCTTCCCGATGCCTCTCTGGTGCCGGAAGCCGTGAAGGACGCTGCGCGTCGTGCGCCGGGGCACTGGATCGGAATCGTCGATCCGGAGTGGACGTCGGCGCGGACGCCGCCGGAGTGGGCCGTGCTGGGGGAGTGGCAGTCGGACGGGAGCGGAAACGTGGGCGAGTACCGCGCCAATTCCGCCTACCGCCCCTCGGCCCGTGTCCTCGGCTGGCCGGAGCCCACCGATCCGGTGGACGAGGCGGCCCAGCGGGCCGCCACCGGGTACGGCACGGTGGACGAGGCGCTGGCCGCACTCGCGGAGGCGGACGTCGCCGTCGTACGCGGGCCGGACGGCGGGCCCCTCATGGCCGCAGGGCGGGACGGGGCGCCGGTGGTGCTCCTGTTCACCTCGACCGCACACGCATTCATGTCCGGGACACTTCACCATGACACCCTGCCCGCCACGGAGCTGGCCCGGTCGGTGGCGGCCACGGGCGCCCTGCTGTCGGTCAACTCCGGTGCCGCGGCTCCCCTGCTCGTCCCGGCCGACAGCCTTCCCGGTCCCGTGGGCTCCGGTCCCGTGACCATGACCGACGTCCCCGACCCGACCGAACCCCGGCCCCACACCACAGGGAGGACCCCGTGACGCGTCCGTCGTCCCAGCAGACCCCCGCTTCCGCTTCTCCGGAGGCTCGTGCGGAGTCCGGCGCCGAGAGTGAGAGGGTGGCCGCGAACTCAGCCACGAGCGCTGCGTCCGTCGCTCCTGACGCGCCCGACTCCGCTCCCGCACAGGCGAAGAGCGAAGCCGTGGCAGCCGGGCCCCCGGAGAACGAGAAGGGCGAGGGGAGTAAGCGCCCCGATGCCCAGGGCCAGGACCCCGATGCTCGGGCCGGAACACCCGAGGCCACTGCGGCGCCCGACCCCGAGGCCGACCCCGACGCATCCGCAGCCGCCCAGAGCCGGCTCCCCGCCCTGGTGCGGACCATGACCGCCACCGCCATCGACCGGCCGCAGCATGAGGCGGGGCCGGTGGGGCGGCCGGGCAGGGCCGCCCTCGCGGGCGCGGCGGTCGTGGGAGCGGTGCTCGTGTCGGTGCCCTTCCTCGTGCTCGCCGGGAACAACGACGACGGGCCCAAGCAGACGAACGCCGCGGCGGCCGGGACCGTCCTCGACGGGAGCGGGCCGGAGGCGCCGGGCGAGTTCGCCGTCACCGCGCCCGAGACCAGCGCGCCCGCTGAGGACGGGAAGGCGAAGAAGGACGAGGCGAAGCCGGAGAAGGCCGGCACCCCCGTGCCGGCCGTCCCCCCGGCGGACGGCGGCGAGGAGAAGGCGAAGAAGGGCGACGACGCCGAAGCCACGGAGAAGAAGGCCGACTCGTCCAAGGCGAAGCCCGAGGCGGAGAGCGGCGGCGGTGAGAACCAGCCTGCCAAGGCCAAGCCCGCCGTCACGTTCAGCGGGCCCGTCTCCTTCCGCAGCCACCTCTCCGGCCGCTGCCTCGACGTACCCGGTCACAACTTCAACGACGGCCAGCCGCTCTTCATGTGGGACTGCAACGGCGCCGACGCCCAGAAGTGGCGCTTCGGCTCCGACGGCACGATCCGGGCCAGGGACAAGTGCCTGGACGTGGCCAACGCGAACTTCAACAACGGCTCCCGTATCCAGCTCGCCTGGTGCAACGGCGCGGACGCCCAGAAGTTCACCCTGAACGGCGCCCACGACCTCGTCAACACCGTCGTCGGCAAGTGCGTCGACATCCCGAACCACAGCAAGGGCAGAGGGCCGGAGACCTACCTGATCCTGTTCGACTGCACGGGCAACGACAACCAGAAGTGGAGCACCTGACCCCGACGTCCGGATGCCGTGAGCCCCGCTCCCGGCATCCGTGCGCCGCGCCGGGCCAGGCATGATGGCATCGCCGGACCGCCGACCCGCGTCCCCGGCGAAGAGGGGCGTCCGGACAGGACGCCGCCGTAGCGAGGAGGTTGGTGCGTGTCGCGCCAGGTACTGACGGTCGGCCCCGCGGACCGCTTTTCCACGATCGGTGAGGCGCTCGCCGCCGCCCGTACCGGTGCGCTCATCAGCGTCCGGCCCGGAACGTACGCGGAGAACCTGGTGATCCACACCCGGGTCACCCTCACCGCCGCCGAAGGACGGGGCACGGTGGAGATCCGGCCACGTTCGGGCAGCGTCATCGCGCTGCGCGCCGACGCCGTCATGCTCTCCGAACTCAGCCTGCGAGGCGGTGACGCCGAGCTGCCCGCCGTGGACGTGCGGCGCGGGCAGGCCGCGTTCGACGGGTGCGAGATCGTCGGCGCCGCCTGGACCGCGATGCTGGCCGGCGGGACCGGCTCCCTTGCCCTGCGTGACTGCCGCGTGAGCAACCCGCAGGGCGCGGGAGTCGTCGTGACCTCCACGACGCCCACCACCATCGAGTCCTGCACGCTCGAACACCTCGGCACCAGCGGCATCGTCCTCGCCGAACAGGGCGAGGCGCGCGTCCGGGACTGCACGGTACGGGGCGCCCGGGGCAACGGACTGCTCGCCAACGGCGAGACCCGCGGCACCGTCGAGGACTGCGACATCTCCTCCACCGACAAGCCCTCCATCGCCCTGGAGGAGAACTCCGCCGTCTCCGTCGTCCGGACCGTCGTCCACGACACCAGCACCGGTGTGCATGTGAGCACCGGGGGCCGCACCACCCTGGAGGACGTCCGTGTCACCGGCGCCTCCGGCAACGGGATCGTCCTCGTCTCGGGCACCGACCCCGTGCTGCGCCGCTGCCGTGTCTCGCGCGTACGCGGGCACGGACTGTTCGTCACCGACCGGGCACGCGGCACCTTCGAGGACTGCTGGGTGGACGGTGCCCAGGGCGCGGCCCTGCGGGTCGCGGGAGCCTCCTCCCCGGCGCTGACCAGCCTGACCGTCCGCGACTGCGAGGGGACCGGGCTGTTCCTGGAGGAGGACTCGGCCCCGGAGCTGGACCGTCTGGAGGTCATCGGATCCTCGCCCGCCGTCGCTCTGCAGGGCGGCGCCAACCCGCTGTTGCGCCGGGCCCGACTGGTGGAGCCCGTCGGCGACGGCATCGCGGCCACCAAGGACGCCCGGGGCCGCGTAGAGGACTGCGAGATCGTCCGCCCCAAGGGCGCCGGTGTACGGGTGGCCTCCGGCTCGACCCTCTACCTGGCCGGCGGCGGGGTCTCCGACACCGCGACCAGCGGTCTGATCGTGGAGGACGGTGGCAACGTCACCGTCCGCGACTTCCGCGTCGAGATCTCCGGCGAGGAGGGCGTGGTCGTCGCCGCCGGCGGCGAGCTTACCGCCAACCGCACCACCGTCCACGCACCCAAGGGCCACGGCTTCCTGCTCCGCGAGGGCGCCCTCGCCTCGCTCAGCGGCTGCGAGGCGAACGGCGGCGCCCAGGACGGCTTCCGGGTGGAGTCCACCGCACCTGTCTCGCTCGTCAACTGCACCGCCCGGGAGAACGAGGGCGGCGGTCTGGTGCAGATCACCCCCGGTGAACGGCTCGCCGTGGACGGCCTGAACAGCGTCTCCAACGGCAAACGCGACGCCTGGGGCAGCGGCAGCGCCGAGAACACCGACCCGGCCGGCTCCGGCGCCGCCGACGCGCCCCCGCCGGACCGCGCGGACGGCCCGCTCGGCGCCCTCAACGCGCTGATCGGCCTGGAGAACGTCAAGCAACAGGTGCGCACGCTGGTCAACCTCACCCAGCTCGCCCAGCGTCGTGAGCAGCTCGGCATGCCCGCGCCGCCGATGAGCAGACACCTGATCTTCGCCGGCCCGCCCGGCACCGGTAAGACCACCGTCGCCCGCCTCTACGGGGCGATCCTGGCCGAGCTCGGCTCGCTGCGCAGCGGCCACCTGGTCGAGGTGTCCCGCGCCGACCTGGTCGCCCAAGTCGTCGGCGGCACCGCTATCAAGACCTCCGAGACCTTCCAACGGGCTCTGGGGGGCGTCTTGTTCATCGACGAGGCGTACACCCTCACCGCCGACAGCGGCAACGGCGGCGCGGACTTCGGCCGCGAGGCCGTGGACACCCTGCTGAAGCTCATGGAGGACCACCGCGACGACGTGGTCGTGGTCGCCGCCGGCTACTCCCGCGAGATGGAGTCCTTCCTCAGCTCCAACCCCGGCCTCGCGTCCCGCTTCTCGCGGACCGTGGAGTTCGAGAACTACTCCGTCCCCGACCTGGTCGCGATCATGGAGAGCATGTGCACCCAGCACCAGTACGAGCTGGGGGAGGGGACGGATCAGGCGCTCGCCGCCCACTTCGGGGCCATGGACCGGGACGCCGGATTCGGCAACGGGCGTGCCGCGCGCGGGGTGTTCGAGGAGATGGTGGACCGGCAGGCGATCCGGCTCTCCGCCCAGGCGCAGGTCAGCGAGCACGATCTGCGGCTGCTGCTCCCCGAGGACGTCTCCGCCACCGCCGCCGCTTCGGCCTCCGGGACCGCCGCCCCGGCGGACGACCCGCTCACCCGCCTCGGCGACATGATCGGACTGGCCGAGGTCAAGCGCGAGGTCGCCGACCTGGTCAACCTCATCACCACCGCCCGCCACCGTGCCGCCGCCGGGCTGCCCGTCCCCTCGCTCAGCAACCACCTGGTCTTCACCGGTCCACCCGGCACCGGCAAGACCACCGTCGCCCGGCTCTACGGCGAGGTGCTCACCCAGCTCGGCGTCCTGGAACGCGGCCAGTTGATCGAGGCGGCCCGCGCCGACCTCGTCGGCCGCTACATAGGCCACACCGCCCAGCTGACCCGTGAGGTCTTCGAGAAGGCCCGTGGCGGCGTGCTGTTCATCGACGAGGCCTACACCCTCACCCCGCGCGGCGGCGGCGCCGACTTCGGCCAGGAGGCGGTGGACACCCTGCTGAAGCTGATGGAGGACCACCGCGACGAGGTGGTCGTCATCGTCGCCGGCTACACCGACGAGATGGAACGCTTCCTCGCCTCCAACCCGGGTCTCTCCTCCCGCTTCCCGCGCCGGATCTCCTTCGCCGACTACTCCTCCGAGGAACTGGTCACCATCGTCCGCGCCCAGGCCGCGGCCATGGGGTACGAGTGCGGCCCCGGCACCGGGCCGCTGCTCAAGGAGTACTTCGACGCGGTACCCCGCGACCGGTCCTTCGGCAACGCACGCCTGGCCCGCCAGGTGGTCGAGTCGATGGTCACCCGGCAGGCGGGCAGGCTCAGTTCGCTGGCCGCGCCCACCCTGGACGACCTGCGCATCCTCCTCCCGGCCGACGTCACGTCCGCGGCCCCCAAGGCGGTCACCCCGTGAGGCCGCCCGCCCGCCTGCTGTACGGGACCGGACTCGCTGCAGCTCTGCTGCTGCCCGCGGCCCTCCCCGTCCAGGCCGCGTCCCCCGCCCGTACACCGACGGACCTCCACGCGGCCGACGGGAAGAAGGGCCAGGAGCTGCCCGGGATGCCCACCGCGCTCGACGCGCGGGCCGAGAGCGTCGCCTGCACCCCCGCCTCCAAGGAGCAGGCGAAGAAACAGGACTGGTCGCGCCAGCGCCTCGACCTCGACCGGCTCCACCGGCACACCACCGGGGAGGGCGTGACCGTCGCATTGATCTCCACAGGCGTCGCCATTGGGGCCGAAGGACTCGACGGACGCGTCACCGCCCAGGGCGAGGCCGCCGACGACTGTGTCGGGCAGGGGACGTTCCTGGCCGGGCTGATCGCCGGGAACGGCGGCCCCACCCCGCGCCTCGCCGGGGTCGCCCCGGCCGCGAAGGTCCTGGCCCTGCGCGGCACCGACCGGCGCGGGCAGCCGGACCCCGCGCTCGTCACGGCGGCGGTACGGGCGGCCACCACCGCCCGGGCCGACGTGATCGCGGTCGCGGTGGCCCTCCCGCGCAAGGACACCTTGCTCACCCGAGCCGTCGCCGAGGCCCGCAAGGCCGGGGCGGTGGTGGTCGCGGCGGCCACCCCGGAGCCGCCGTCGCGCGGCTCGGCCGATGAGATCCGCTCCCGTACCTACTGGCCGGCCGGTGAGCCCGGCGTCCTCGCGGTCGCCGACATGCTGCCCGCCGGCGCCCGCCCGGACAGCGCCCTTCCGACCGGCACCGTCGATCTGGCCGCGCCCGGTGCCGGGGTGGTCTCCGGTGGGCCGCGCGGCAAGGGCCACTTCCTCGGCGCCGGCGTCGCGGTGGCCACCGCGTACACGGCCGGGGCCGCCGCGGCCGTGCGCGCCACCCACCCCGAGGAGTCGGCCGACGCGGTGGCCCGTCGGCTGACCGCCACCGCGTACCCGGCCGACATCCCCCAGCTGGACGCCTACGCCGCCGTCACCACCGTCCTCGGTGAAGCGGGCGCCCCCGCCGGCGGTACCGAGCGGGCCGCCGAGCCCGTGGCCGTACGCGACACCTCCGACACCGACCGCGCCACCGGCCGGGCCGTCCTCTTCGTCCTCCTCGGCTCGGCCGGCGTCCTCTCCCTCCTCTGGGCCGGTTTCGCCCTCACCCGGGCCCGTGCCCGGGGCTGGCGTCCGGCGGGCACTCCTGACGAGAGCTGAACGCGCGAAGGGCCCCTCCCGGAACTCGTCCTCGGGAGGGGCCCTTCTCCGTCCCCTCAGTCCTGGTCCACCAGGGCCGTCTGCACCAGCCGCGGTTTGCGGCGCTGGATGTGCAGGGCCCGGCCCGGCGGGAGGTTGAGCGGTTTCGCGTTGCCGAAGAGGCGGCCCTCCGTGGGCGGGCAGGAGAGCAGGACCGCCGGGTTGTTGGCCTCGTCCAGGCGGCGGATCAGCCCGTCGCTCAGTCCGCGTCCCGCGCCCATGGCGCTCCGTGCGACGACCAGATGCAGGCCCATCTCGAAGCCGAGCGTCAGATGCTCGAAGACCGGCTCGAAGGGGCTCTGGAAGGAATTGCCGGAGACCATGTCGTAGTCGTCGACCAGGATGAACAGGCGCGGGCCGGTCCACCAGTCGCAGGCGCGCATCCGGGCGGGCGAGATGTCGGCCCCGGGCACCCGGGTCCTCATCGCGCGGGCCGCGCCCTCGATGGTCTCGTTGAGGTTGTCCAGCGAGATGACGTGCCCGATGCGGTACTCCTCGGGGATCGCGTCGACCAGGGTGCGGCGGTAGTCCACCGCGATGATCTTCGCCTCCTCCGGAGCGTACCGGGTGGTGATGCCCTGGGTGACGAGGCGCAGCAGGTTGGTCTTGCCGCTCTCGGTGTCGCCGACGGCGATCAGGTGCGGGGTCCGGCTGAAGTCGTGCCAGACGGGCTCCAGCGCGTCTTGGTCGAGACCGAGCGCGAGGCGCATTCCGCCGCCCTCGGTGGCCTCGGGCGCCGGGAGTTCCGAGGCCGGGAGACGGTGCGGGAGCATCCGCACCTGCGGGGCCGACGGGCCGGACCAGTGCCGGCCGATCTCCGCGACCAGGTGGGCCACGCCCTCGCCGAGGTCCTCCAGGGAGCCGCTGCCGTCCAGGCGGGGCAGGCCGGCGAGGAAGTGCATCTTGCTGTCGGCGGTGATGCCCCGGCCACCGGTGCGCGGCACCGAGCGGGCCTTGCGGGTGTCGATCTCGGAGTCCATCGGGTCACCCATCCGCAGCTCCAGCCGGGTGGCGGCCTGGTCGCGGACCTGCGCGGACAGCTCCACCCAGCGGGTGGTGGTGATGATCAGGTGGATGCCGTAGTTCAGGCCTCGGGCCGCGAGTTCGTTGAACTTCGGGATCAGATCGTCGTAGTCCTGGCGGACCGTGGACCAGCCGTCGACCACCATGAACACATCGCCGAACGGCTCGTCCGGGAACTCCCCGGCGGCCCGGCGGCGCCGGTAGGACTGCATGGAGTCCAGCGTGTGGTCCACGAAGAACTGCTCGCGGCGGGCGAGCAGCGCCATCACCTCGGCGACCGTCCGGTGCACCCGCTCGGGGTTGAGCCGCGCCGCGACTCCGCCGACATGCGGGAGGGCGGCGAGCTGGGAGAGGCCACCGCCGCCGAAGTCCAAGCAGTAGAACTGGACTTCGGCCGGGGTGTGGGTCAGCGCCAGGGCGGCGATGAGCGTCCGGGCGAGCGTGGACTTGCCGCTCTGCGAACCGCCCGCGACGGCGACATGGCCGCCCGCCCCGGACAGGTCGACGATCAGCGGGTCGCGGCGCTGGTCGAACGGCTTGTCCACCAGGCCGACCGGAACGCGCAGCCTCCCGGTGCCCGGCCAGCGCGTGGCGATCAGGCCGCGTGCCGTGTCCGGCCCGATGCCGGGCAGCAGCCCGTCCAGTGGGGACGGCTCGTCCAGCGGCGGCAGCCATACCTGGTGGGCGTCGGGTCCGGAGCCGCGCAGCCGGTCCAGCGCCACATCGAGCAGCGCCTCCGCCTCCTTCTCCTCCTCGGCCTCCGGCTCCGGGTCGGGCGGGGTCTCCAGGGTGCGCGGCACCACCCAGCCGCTGGTCCACGGCACCACCTGGCTCGCCACCCGGGCCTGCACCACAGCACCGGTGCGACGCCGGTACGTCCCCGAGGAGTACGCGGCACGGAACCGGGTCAGGGCCTCCACCCCGGACTTCAGGAAGCCGCTGCCGGGCGCGGCGGGCAGCTCGTAGGCATCGGGAACGCCGAGCACACCACGGCTCTCCATCGCGGAGAAGGTGCGCAGCCCTATGCGGTACGAGAGGTGGCTCTCCAGCTGGTGCATGCGCCCTTCGTCCAGGCGCTGCGAGGCGAGCAGCAGATGCACGCCGAGCGAGCGGCCGAGACGGCCGATCATCACGAACAGCTCCATGAACTCCCGATGGGTGGAGAGCAGCTCGCTGAACTCGTCGACCACCACGAACAGGCTGGGCAGCGGGGCGAGGTCCGCCCCGGCGGCCCGGGCCCGCTCGTACTCCAGGGCCGAGGTGTAGTTGCCCGCCGAGCGAAGAAGCTCCTGACGGCGGATGAGTTCACCGTGCAGGGCGTCCTGCATGCGCTCCACCAGGGCGACTTCGTCGGCCAGGTTGGTGATCACGGCAGAGGTGTGCGGGAGTTCCTCCAGGCCGAGGAAGGTCGCACCGCCCTTGAAGTCGACCAGGACGAAGTTGAGCGTCTCGGAGGAGTTGGTCAGGGCGAGCCCGAGGACGAGCGTGCGCAGCAGCTCGCTCTTGCCGGAGCCGGTGGCCCCGATCAGCATGCCGTGCGGACCCATGCCGCCCTGCGCGGACTCCTTGATGTCCAGCTCGACCGGACGGCCGTCCACGCCGACCGCGATCGGCACCCGCAGCCGGCCGGAGCCGGAGTGCCGCGCGAACAGGGTCTGCGGGTCGTGCCGGTGCAGATCGGGAATGCCGAGCAGGGTGGTCAGCTCGACGTCGGTGTCCAGCGGCTGCGCGATGTCGGTGCCCAGGCTCATCCGGTGCGGGGTGAGCAGCCGGGCCAGGGACTCCGCGCCGAGCGGGCCGAGCCGGTCGGGGCGGCCGAGCGGGACCGACCGCTCCTTGCGGCTGCGGTCGGTGCGCACCAGGTTCACCTGGTCCGCACCCACGGTCAGGCGCAGCGTGTTGCGGCCGGGCCGCCAGCGCAGCGCCCCGGACACGTCGAGGATCAGGGCGTTGCGGTAGCCGTGCCCCTCCCAGCGGTGGCCTTCGGGGACCTTGACGCCGTCCAGCACGACGACCGTGTACGGCTCGTCACGGCCGGGGCGGGCGTCCGGGTCGAAGCCGGGGCGCTCGGCGAACTCGGCGCCGAGCAGATCGTCCAGCTCGGTCAGGTCGGCGGTGATCCGGCGGGCCTGCCCCGCCCCGTCCTCCTCGTGGGGATCCAGCACGTGCGGCAGCCACTTGACCCACTCCCAGTCGGGCCGCCGCTCGTCGCTGACACCGAGGGCGATCCACAGCTCCTCGGGCGCGTGGAACACCGCCAACTGACCGAGCACCGCGCGCACCAGCGCCCGTACGGCGTCGTGCTCCGGGGCCGGCTGACCGGGTGTCTCGCCGTCGGGCGACTCCTCCGGGCGGAGCAGGATCCGGGCCGAGGAGCGCAGGTAGAGCCCCAACGGCTGCTCGGGGATGGTGGAGTAGGCGCGGATGAAGCGGCGCAGGGCGTGCGCGCAGAGGGGTTCGAGATCCTCCACCGGGCGGGTGGAGACGGGGTTCAGGGTGAGCGCGAGCTGCTGCTCGCCGACCGCGAGACGGACCTCGCCGAAGTCCTCGTCGGCCGGGCGCCGTTCCCACAGGCGGGAGGTCCGGGCCAGCGAGCGGAGCGACGCGGGCTCGGGATGGCGCCAGGCCAGCGCCCGCTGCTGCTCCGCGATGGTGGTCCGCACCCGCTTGCGGGTCTGCGCCAGATAGCGCAGGTAGTCGCGTCGTTCACCCTTCAGCCGCTGCTTGCGCTCACTGGAGCGGCGCATCAGCTGCCCCAGCAGCATGGCGCCGGCGGAGAGCGCCATGACGCCCATCGCCAGATACATGAAGACGCTGTTCCCGCCGCCGGGGCGCAGGAACATCAGCATCATCGAGACCGACATCAGGGCCATCGGCAGATAGGTCCACACCGCCGAGGTGTCGGGCACCGTCTCGGCGAGGACCGGCGGCTCCTGGAGGGTCAACTGCCCCTCGGGCATCTCCGGCCCGCGCCTGCGGGCCGGGCGGCGAAACAGCACGACACTCAAGGAAGAGAACCTCCGGTTCACTGACTTTCCGGACCGCGCCGAATACCGGCGCACCCGGGAGGAGGAAAGGCCCCACCCGGTGGATTGCTCGGGCTCGGATGCCTCGATGAACGCCGGGTGAATGTTTCGCATGGTTAGCGGGAGCGGTCAACTTCCGGGATGGCCGCCTGTTTGCCGGATTCCTCACCCCGGCCCGCAGCGCGGCCGGTGGCCGCAGGCAGTAGTCTGCATTCACGGAACGCGACCTGTCCACGCGGGAGGGGCGGTCGCCGGGTATGCGGGCACAATTCCCCTGCCAGGCCCCCCGGTTCACGGTCGCGCGGACTTTCCGTACTGTTCGCACATTCCCACTCCCGGGGAAGTCTCTGTCAAAGCCCGCACGGAAGACGAGAGTTCTGCTGATGACCGACAGTGCGGTGGCCGAATCGTGCCGCCTGACCGTACGTGCGCCGAGCGTCACCATCGATCTGGCCGTGCCCGCCGACGTACCGGTCGCCGATCTGCTCCCCACCCTCCTGCGGTACGTCGGTGAGGATGCGGAGGAGGCCGGGCTCGACCACGCCGGCTGGGTGCTCCAGCGGCTCGGCGACGCCCCGCTCGACGAGGAGACCACGCTTGCCCGGGCCGGGCTCGCCGACGGAGCCGTGCTGCATCTGCGCCCCCACACCGAGGCGCTGCCCGAGGCCCGGCTGGACGACCTGGTCGACGGGATAGCCGAGACGGTGGGCCGCCGACTGCACACCTGGCACGCCGGCGCGGCCCGCGGCCTGCTGGTCGGCACCGCCGTGGCGACCGTGGCGGCCGCCCTGCTGCTGGTGTTCCGGCCCGGCGTGACCGACTCCACCGCCACCCGGGCCGCCTGCGCGGCCGTGGCCGGGGTGCTGCTCCTCGCCGGCGCGGGCTCCGCCAGTCGTGCGGTGGGCGACCGCCTCTCCGCCACCGCCCTCGGCCTGCTGGTCGCCCCGTGCTTCGCCCTGGTGGGCTGGGTGCTGCCCGGCGGCGACCTGACCGGCCCCGACGCGGTGCGGGTCGCGGGCGCGCGGCTGCTCGCGGCGGGCGCGGCGGCGGCGGGCGGCGCGGTCCTCGCGCTCGCCGCGACCGCCGTCGGCGCCCCCGTCCTGCTGGCCACCGCCGTGGTCGCCGTCGCCACCGCCGTCTCCGGAGCCCTGATGGGCTACACCTGCCTGGACATGCCCGCCGCCGTGGCACTGGTCGCCACGGTCGTCGCCCTGGCCGCCGGGGCGGTCGCCCCCTTCGCCTTCAAACTGGCCGGGATGCGGATGCCCTCCCTGCCCTCCTCCGCCGGACAGCTCCAGGAGGGCATCGACCCGTACGCGGGCGACGAGGTCGCCGAGCGCACCGAGCTCGCCGGGCGCTGGGTCACCGCGCTCTTCGCCGCCACCGGCACCATCGCCGCCGCCGCCCTGGCCGTCCTCGCCCACACCCCGGACCTGCCCGAGACGCTCACCGCGCTCGCCCTCTCCCTGCTGCTGCTCCTGCACTCCCGGGGCCTGGTCCACATCGGCCAGCGGCTCACCCTGGCGGTGCCCGGGATCTGGGGGCTGCTGCTCCTCGCCCGTGCCTGGGCGGTGGACAGCGACGCCGACGGCCGCGTGGTCGTCTTCGCGGTGCTGCTCGCCGTCGCGGCCGCCCTGGTGACCGCGTCCTGGATCGTGCCCGGCCGCCGGGTGCTGCCGTACTGGGGCCGGGCCGCGGAGCTGGCCCACACCGGCCTCGCGGTCGCGCTGCTGCCGTTCACCCTGTGGGTGGCGGGCCTCTTCGGCTGGCTGCGCGGCCTGTTCGGCTGAGCCCGCCCCTACGCCGTTCCATCGCCGGTCGATCGAAGAAGAGTTGAGGAGAGGCTGTGCAGTCCAAGCGCGACCAGGTGCAGGCCCACGGTTTCATGATGGGCAGGCTCAGCTCGGGCCTGCTGACGGCCGACCCGGACGCCCCGGAGAGCCCGCTGGGCCGGACGACCCGAGGGGTCGTCTTCGGTCTCCTGGTGACCCTCCTGATCGGCGCCGGCGCCACCGTCTACGGGCTCCTGCGCCCCGGCGGCAACGAGACCTGGCGCAAGGGCGAGAACCTGGTGGTCAACCGCGAGACCGGCGCCCGCTATCTGTGGACCGGCACCGACGGCGTACTCCACCCGGTCCGCAACTACGCCTCGGCCCGGCTGATCGGAGGCCCCCGGCTGAAGGCCGTGGACGTCTCCACCGCCTCGCTGCGGGACGTCCCCGTGGGGTCCCCGGCCGGCATCCCCGGCGCGCCCGACACCCTCCCCGGGCCCGGACAGCTCGACTCCGGCGCCTGGCACATGTGTGTCACCGGTCCGGGCGGCGCACTGCCCAGCACCTCCGGTGCCGTCACGGGCGCCGGAGTGGACGAGGCGGGGGCCACCACACTGGTCGCCGGAGCGCCGCTGGAGACCCAGGACGTCGGCGCCGACCGCGGGGTGCTCGTCAGCGGCCCGGGCCGCACCGAGTACCTGGTGTGGCGGGGCAGCAGGCTGCTCCTGGACCGTGCCTCCGACGCCCGCAACGCCCTCGGCTTCGGCTCCGAGCGGGCCATGCCGGTCTCGGCCGCCTTCCTCGACGCCTTGGCCCCCGGCCCCGTCCTGAAGCCGCCGGAGGTCCCGGGGCGCGGGCAGAAGGGCCCGGTGCTCGGCGGGGAGCCGAGCACGATCGGCCAGCTCTTCGAGGTGAGCGTGCCCGGCGGCGGCTCCACGTACCACCTGCTGCGCGAGGACGGCCTCGCGCCGCTCTCCCGGCTGGAGGCCGCCCTCGTGCTGGGCGACCCGGCCACCCAGAAGGACGCCTACCAGGGTCGCTCGCCCGAGGCCCGCACGGTCGGCGCCGACGCCCTCCGTACGCACCGGGCGAAGGAGGCGGCCGCCGGGTCCTCCGCGGCGGAACTGCCGCGTACGCCGCCGATCCCGCGGTCCGCACCCCGCGGCAGCGCGCTCTGCGCCCAGGTGGACGGCGGCGACGGCGGCGCCCGGATCCGCTCGGTGCTGGTCCCGCTCACGGGGCTCGGCCCCGTCGCGGTCGCGCAGGGTGCCGCCCAGCCGCTGGCAGCGGCCTGCGCCCGGACGGACGCCACAGTGGTGCGCCCCGGGCGCGGCGCCCTGGTCCGGGCCCTGCACGCCAGCGGTGCGGCGCACGCGGGGACGACCTACCTGGTGGCGGAGAACGGCGTGAAGTACCGCGTCCCGGCCAAGGAATCCCTGGAGGCGCTCGGGTACGGGGAGGGGGACATCGGCTCGGTCCCCGCGCCGCTGCTCGCGGCCCTGCCGACCGGCGCGGACCTGGACCCGGCCGCCGCCGCCGGCGCCGCGGAGCCCCGGGTCACCGCCCCGAAGTGCGGTGCTTCCGGTACAGCGCGGAGATGATTCCCGGCCATGATCCAGACGAAAACACCCATACAGTGCCGAAGAAGAGAAAGGGTGTGAGGTGGTACTTCGCGCATGACGCGGCGTCTTCGAGGGTCTATTCGGGGTGTGCCACGGAGGGAAACCTCAGAAAAAGCTCAGAGAATTGGCCGTCCGCCCCGCCGGGGAATCCCGCGAAAGTGGTGCGCCGCACGGGAAACGGGCTACCTCGATGACCGTTCGGATTCTCGGACTGCCCGTTTGGCGTCCGCATCGACCGGTTCGGGCACCGGTGGGTGGCCTGGTTCATATCCTGGGAACCTTCGGGCAACTCCGTTGGCATGAAAGGATTCTGACCCGCAGAACTATGCTCAAATCTTCCCTGCATACGTTGCGGCGGACGGCGAGTTCTCCTTAGCCTCGGCGTGCAACGGTGCGACGAGAAGGCACTCAACGAAGGGAGCGCGACATGGCGGACAGTGGCCAGAGGCGGGCGGACTATGCCAAGGGCTTGGGGGGTGTCTCCTCGCTGGAGTCGGCCCGGGCCGCGGTCGAGAAGATCCAGAACAACGTCGCCGAGATCGCCGCGCGTTCGGGCGTCGGGGGTGACGAGGGTCAGGCCCTGCTGAAGCTGTTCCGGAGCTGGAACGGCGAGGCGCAGAAGGTCGTCGTGCAGATCAGCAAGATGGTCGACGCGCTCCAGGAGAACGTGACGTCGGCCGACCGGCTGGCGAAGGAGAACCAGGACCTCACCGAGGTGCTCAACAGCAAGACCAGTCAGGGCGTCTTCGAGGCCCTGCGCTGACCCGTCCCCGACGGTGCCGGCCCCTTCGCGGAGGCCGGAACCCGTGAGCACCCCCGGGCCCTGGCGCCCGGCCACCCGAGAGGAGATGTCATGGCCGACGGCATCATCGATGTGCAGTACTCCACGGTCCGCAACGCGATCGAGGAGCTGACCCAGCAGACCAAGCAGATCATCACCACCCTCAACAATCTGGAGGACGAGCTGAAGCCGCTCATCACCTCCTGGGAGGGTGACGACCAGGCGATGTACCGCGGCGTCCAGGCCGAGTGGGACCAGGCGACCAAGAACATGGCCCTGCTCCTCGGCGACAGCGGCGAGCTGGTCCAGAGCATCCACGACAACCACTCCCGTGACGAGCGCAGGAGCGCCGACAACTGGGGTGGTGTGCGCGCCCGTTAGCTCCCCCTCCGGGTTCCACCCGCCACCGTGGCGGGTGGAACCCGGACGCGGAGCGGGCTGGCCGACCGCCGCCCGTCGCTTCCCGAACCGTCCGGCACCGAACCCCAGGAGGGCGCCCCATGGCTGAGAAGGCCGACGTCAAGCACTTCGACCTCAAGCAGATGGAGAACTTCCGGGACCTGGAGGTCGAGCCGGTACGCAAGGACGCCAAGGTCACCCGCGAGGACACCCCGGACAGCGGCATCCGCCCGCTCGGTGACCTGGTGGCCGGATACACCACTCCGGACAACCCGAAGAAGGCCGACCAGGTCCTGCGGATCGGGCACATCGGCCGTGGGGACCATGAGGACCTGGTCTCCGGCAAGACGCTGCTGACCGCCATCACCACGTCCGCCACCAAGATCGACGAGCTCCTCGGTGAGCAGGTGACGCTCTTCAAGGAGCTCAAGGAAGCCCTCACCGAGACCATCGAGGAAGCGAACAAGACCAAGGAGAAGAACCTCGACGCGATCGACGCGCAGACGCTGCTCCAGACCTTCGACGAGGTGGACGCCCTCACCGTCGGCGGCTCGGGCGGCGACGACGAGGAAACATCCTGACCCGGACCAGTACCGAAGGGGGTACCCGTGGCTGAGGTCCAGAACGAGGACCCGAACTCCGAAGCGAATGTGAACAAGCTGGAGGGGTTCGACTCCGAATCGTCGGACGCCTGGGCGACGCTGGTGACGCACATCACCGGCTATCCGGTGCCGGACCGCAAGACGATCTTCGAGAAGCTCACCTCGACCAGCGGGGGCCCGCTGTTCCGGATGGACATCCGTGAACGGGACCTCAAGTCCGTCGTCTCGGAGTCCGGCTTCCTCGTGAACGAGGGCCAGGACTACGACATCTTCTTCCTGAACAAGAACAAGAAGTCCTCGCTCATGCAGGCCCGCATCGTCTTCGAGGGCCGGGTGAAGTCGGACAACGACATCCACTTCGCGGGCACGGACGCGGACGACGTGGACGACGCCGATGTCCGCGAGGGCAACGAGTTCAAGGACTACAACAAGCAGGAGATGAGCACCATCCCGCTGGCCCGCTACATGAACGGGCCGAGAGCCGCGCTCATCGCCCTGCGGGACGGCGGCACCGACGGAGTCAAGTTCGCCGACCTTCCGGTGGACGACGCCAACGCGGTGGAGCTCAAGTCCTTCGTGGCGACCGGGGAGTCCTTCGACCGGGCCGCGCAGTTCTTCAAGGACAAGGCGGTCATCCTCAAGGACTGGGAGGACCGCTTCGCCCGGGAGGACGCCAGTTGGAAGGGGGAGGCGGCGGACGTCTTCCGTGACCTCCTCAAGAAGGTGCACGACAACTACGAGGGCTACCTGGAGACGTTCGGGGCGAGCTCGAACGCCGACGACGCGAGCGGCACCGGGGGCACGGTGTACTCCCGAGCCCTGAACACCGGGAGCCAGAGCCTCAAGGACGCAGCCTCCAGCCTGTTGGACGCCTGGCTGACCTGGGCGAAGACCGACTACTACGACCCTCTTCGGGTACTGCGCTTCGTGCTCGACGACCTCGCCCGCTGGGTCAACGAGCACAACATCAGCCAGAGCGACATCGAGGCCACCACACACACCGGGTATCAGGGCGCGGGCTACACCACGGTCAGGCACTCACCGAAGACCGGTTTCCTCCAGGAGCACCCGGAGTACGGCGACCTGAGCGACATCGCCAACTGGAAGAAGGTCGGCGAGAAGGCCGTCGAGCTCTGGAACCAGGGCGTCGACCAGGAGCTCGTCCGGCCCGCCATCGCGGAGACGTCGAAGCTGAACAACCGCTTCCTCGACCTCACCAAGGACTTCACCGAGAACGTACCGAAGCCCAAGACCACCAGCACCGCGGGCGAGGACTACGCCGAGGACAAGCTCAACGATCCCGGCGGCAACGGCGGGCCGGACATCGACGAGTGGCTCGACAAGCTCAACGACAACAACAACGACTTCCTCAACGACCTCAACAACAACAATAACGACATACTCGACGATCTGAACGACAAGAACAATGACATCCTGGATGATCTGAACAACAAGAACAACGACATCCTGGACGACCTCAATAACAACAACAAGGACATCCTGGACGACCTCGGGAACAGCAACAAGACCGTCCTGGACGACCTGGGGAACATCAACAACCAGGCGCTCGACGATCTCAACAACCTCGGGAACGCCAACAACGACTTCCTGAACGACCTGGGCAACGCCGGCAACGACGCGTTGAACAACCTCGGCGACCTGGGCAACCTCAACTCGCCGTTGGGCGACGGCAGCACGCTGAACGCCGACGGCGGTCCACTGGGCGGCAACGGGCAGCTCCCGCCGCCGGTCATCCCCCCGCTGACCCAGAGCCTCGGCAGCCTCGGCGGCAACAACCCGCAGGACGGGGCCCGGAACAACCCGAACGAGGAGTTCACCCGCAGCCTGGGCAACCTCCTCGGAAACGGCGGCCCGGGCGGCGGCCTGAACACGCCGACCGGTGGCAACACCAGGCTCCGGGACGGCGGCGGGATCACCACCGACTTCCCCAACGGCGCCAGCAGTTCGTTCGACCCCGACACCGGTCGGTTGACGACCAGGAATCCGGACGGTTCGACGAGTACGGTGGATCTGGGTGATGGCGCGAAGATCACCAATCCGGACGGCTCGGTCACGTCGCTGGACCGGGACGGGAATCTGACGACGACCTTCCCGGACGGTTCCCGGCAGGTCGTCGACCCCCGGACCGGGGAGACCGTCACGACGAACCCGGACGGGAGTACGTCGACCAGCAATCTGGGCAACCTGGGTGGCCTGGGCGGTCTGAACGGTGCGAACGGTGGGCTCGACGGGCTGGGTGACCTCGGTCTCGGCGGGAACGGCGACGGGCTGGAGACGCCGACGGGCGGGCGTACCTCGCTGGGTCTCGACGGCGATCTGGACAGCGTGTTCCCGGACGGCAGCCGCAGCTCGTTCGACCCCGACACCGGGGAGCTGACGACCACGAATCCCGACGGTTCGACGAAGACCGTCGACCTGACGCACGGCGCGACGGTGACCAACCCGGACGGGTCGAAGACCGTGCTGGACAACGGGATGCTCAAGACGACGTTCCCGGACGGCACCACCCAGATCGTGGACCCGGAGACCGGGCGTACGACGATCACCGACCCGGACGGAGACACCCGCACCGTGGACCTGGACGGGCTCAACTCCGACCTGAACCGGGAGACCCGTGATCGGCTGGACCTCGACAACCTCGGGCTGAACGGCAACGGCAACGGCATCGGTTCCGGTGGTGGCTCCGGGGACGGCGGACCGAGCACCGTCTCCCGCGACCTGCCGCTGCCCGACCTCGGCCTCACCAACGGCGGAGGAAACTCCGCCGGCCTCGACAACAGCCTCTCCGCCCTCGGCGGCGGCCCGCTCGGCGACGGTTCCGGCAACGGGCTCAACCCCGGTCAGACGCCCGGAGCCCCCGGTCAGACGCCCGGAGCCCCCGGTCAGACGCCCGGAGCTCCCGGCCAGACACCCGGCGCCCCGGGCTCCCCCGGCATGCCCGGCTCGCCCGGTATGCCGATGGGCGGCGCGGGCATGGGCGCCGGCGGAGCCGGGGAGAAGGGCAACGGCGAACGCGTGCGTGCCGTCCTGGTCGACGCGGCCGAGGAGAGCGAGCGCCGCAAGCGCCGCCGCCGCGGCGCCTGGAACCGGCAGGAGGGCGAGGACACCTTCCTGGCCCCCGCCCCCCGGCCCACGACCACCAGCAGCGGCGGTGAGACGCGGGGCGAGGAGGAGCAGGACAGCGGCCGCCGGACCACCGGTTCCGCCGCCTATCTGGAGGAGGACGAGGACGTCTGGGGGACCGAGGAGGGCGGCAGCCCCGCGGTGATCGGACGGTGACCGCGAGGACGCCGCGCGCCACGGCGCGGAGGAGACGTATCCCATAGGGATCGTGAGCCGGACCGGCTTCCCCTGCCGGGCGGCCACGAGCAGAATCATCAGAGTTGATCATCGTGCTGGCCGGCCCGGCCGGCCCGCACGACGGTCGACACGGAACGGAGAAGGGACCAAGGCGTGCCGGAACCTCTGGAGAAGCGCCTGGAGACGGCGATGGCCGAACTCCAGCAGGCCCAGGAAGCCATCGCGCGGACCGAACGCGAGCTGCGGCAGGCCTCGTTCGCCCGCGTCTCCTCCGATCGGGCGGTGCGCTGCACCGTGGGCCCGCAGGGGGAGCTGACCAGCCTGGAGTTCCTTGAGGACAAGTACCGCGACATGTCGCCCCAGGCCTTGGCCGCCAGCGTCATGGAGGCGGCGAGCGAGGCCCGGGTCGCGATGAACCGGCATGTGATGAAGGCGATGATGCCGTTCACCGAGCCCAGCAGCGCGATTCCGGAACTGCCGGGCTTCGAGGTGGACTGGGAGCGGATCTTCGGCCCCGAGGTTCTCCGCGAGGACGACGAGGAGCGGTCGCGGCCGGACGGGGACCAGCCCGCCTGGCGGGACGCGCTCGACGAGGACGGTGAGGACTGAGATGGCCGGACGCTACTACTTCGACCCGCACCGGGTGGCTTCGCTGACCGAGCAGCAGGACCAGATCGCGGACCTGGCCATGTCGATCCTGACGGAGTTCAGGGACGACGTGTACGGGACGGCCGGCTGGGTCGGAACGGCGGCGGGCACCGACGAGATGAGCCAGAAGGCCACCGAGCGGGACCGCGAGGAGACCCAGAAGGTCACGGAGACCATGACCGGTTTCCGGGACGCGCTCAGTGCCAGCACCGCCGCGATGAAGGACCAGATCCACCTGGTGCGCTCGACCCGCGACACCAACCTCGAAGGCATCAGCAAGTACAGCAGCCGGGCCGAGGCCAACGGCGTGTTCGGCGACGACACGGGCGGGCATGGCCGCCGCTGATCCCCGCGCCGAGGGCCGCTCCCGCAGAACCGGGGGAGCGGCCTCTCCGGTCTGCCCGCGCACCACCGGGGGCGGCCCCGCTTGAGCATCATGCCCACGCCGGAGATCAACGCGATGATCTTCGCGCTGACCGGGGAGTTCCTCACCACCATCGACGAGGACCTCGCGGATCAGAGCCAGTACAACTTCACCGGCATGGCCCGCAAGATCGAGCAGCTGTCCGGACTGATCGAGAAGTCGGTGCACGACATCGCGCAGGCGATGCCGGACGAGCTGTCGAGCTCGTACAAGCAGGCGATGGGCACCCTCATCGACGATCAGGGCAAGAACTACCTCCTGGAGTTCACCAAGCAGCTCGACGAGATCGGCCGGGGCCGCCGGAAGACCGGCATGGACGTCATGGAGTCCAAGTGGCAGGTCATCGCCGAGATCGTCCGGCTGCTCATCGAGATCGCGATCTATCTCGCGCTGTCCTTCTTCACCGGTGGCGCCTCCGCCAGCCAGATCCTCGTGGCGAAGCTGCGCAGCCGGTTCGTGCTCCTGACCCTCTTCAGCCACCTGCTCAAGCGACTCCACCTGATGCCCGCTCTGAGCGAGGCGCTGGCGGAGGCGTTCACCACCTTCGCCGTCCGGCTGGCGATGATGAACTTCGCTCCCGACGGCCGCCGTCCGGACGGGATCGACTGGGGCGACATCGGCAAGGCGGCCGCCTTCGGTGCGGCGGCGGGGTTCTTCACCAGCCTCTTCGAGAACTGGGCGAAGAACATCGTCAAGAGCTACGACACCAACTTCCTGAAGGACGGACCCCTCTTCAAGGACAAGCCCGATCCCGGCCCCGACCTGAAGCTCGACACCCCGAACCCGAAGCCCGGCCCGGACGGCCCGACTCCGAAGCCGGACCCGGACAGCCCGACTCCCAAACCCGGCCCGGACAGCCCGACCCCGGAGCCCAAGCCCGAACCCAGGCCGACCCCCGAACCGACGCCGGGACCCAGGCCCGGCCCGGAGCCGACCCCCGAACCGACGCCGGGACCCAGGCCCGGCCCGGAGCCGACCCCCGAACCGGGGCCGAACCCGAAGCCGGACCCCGAGCCGGCCCCGACCCCCGGCGGCGGCCCCCACGACCGCCCGCGGCCCGACCTGAACACCGCCCCGCCGCCCTTCCTCCGCGACCGGCCTTTCACCTTCCGCTACGACCCCGCCGTCTGGCGCTCCAACCCCGACCTGTGGCGCAACCAGCGCCTCCTGGAGAACAACGCCGACCGGCCCGGAGCGCTCGCCGGGCACTACGGACTCAAGGGCGTCCTCGACTTCGCGGCGGCCGGTGGCGGTGAGTCCGTCGGCGAGATCCTGATCAAGGGCGCGTTCGAGGGCGACTTCTCCTCCAACTGGACCACGTTCGTCGGGGCGGGGGTCAGCAGCAAGGTGGAGGGGGGCCTCGCCGACATCGCCGTCAACACCGGCAACGAACTCCGCACCGCCATCGAGAACCTGCGCAATCAGCCGCCCACCGTCTCGGGCGGAGCGGACACGGACGGCCCCGCCCGGTCCGGCGGCGGCGACGGCTCCGACCGGACCGGCGGCCGGCCGCGCACGGAGTCCTCGGACGGCGGCGGCCCCACGCCCGGAGCACCTCGCCCGCCCGGTTCCCCGGAGGCCACCGGCCTGGACGAGTACACCGGCAGCCCCTCGCCGCGGCCCGACCTGGCGGAGAGCCCGCCGCTCCACACGCCGCAGGACCCGCCCGCGTACGTCCCGGTGGACCCGCCTTCGTACACCCCGGGCCCGCTGCCGGTGACCGCCGCGGAGGACGCGCTGTGGCAGCAGGTCCACCAGGGACCGCCCGAGCTGCGCGAGCAGGCGCTGCGCGACCTTGCCGCCATCCGCGGCGAACAGCCGCCCGGCCCGGCCGAGATCGGCGTACGCGACGGCCTGTACGGCAACCTGTCGCAGCACCCCGAGATACGGGTGGTGCCCACGGGCAACGGGCCGGCCGCGGAGATCGACGCCGACGAGGTACGCCGGGCGCTGGAGAGCCTCGGCACACCGGTGACCGTGGACCCACCGGTTGCGGGGGAGGGGACGCCGACGCCCCCACCGGGAAGCGGCGCGCCGACGGGTCCGGACACGGCCGGCGAGACCGGTGCGAACGGTACGGAGACCGCTCCCGGCCCGAACGGCAGGCCCGGCCCGGCCGAGGCCGACACCGACGGCACCACGGGGGACGCGCCCGCGATCGGCGACAGCCCCGCGACGCGGGGGACGCCCGGCGACGCGGTCACCGGCCCGCCCACCGCGGACCCTGCCGACCCGGACGCCGGCACCGGCACCGGTCCCGGCTCCCGTACGGAGAAGCCGCCGCTGACGGTGATCGTCGCGGAAACCCCGCCGTCGCCGGTCGACGGGTCTCCCGAGGCCGCCGCGCTGCTGGACAGCGCGGGCGCGGACCGGGCCGTCGTGCTCGGCCCGCCGACCGGGACCGACACGACGGGGCTTCCGGAGCGCGGAGCGTTCGAGCTGACCCGGGAGGGACCCGGCGCCCCGGTGCAGGTCCGCCCGCTCGGCGGACCGGAGTACGTCGAGGGCCCGAACGCGCCGGGGAGCACGGCGTTCCCCGGCGCGAACGTGCTGCTGCCCCTCGCCGATGCCCTCGGCGTCCCACCCGTCGCGACGGCCACCACCCCGCCGCCCGCGACGGCCACCCCGCCGCCCGCATCGACGCCGCCGCCGACGTCCGCCTCGCCGGGGCCGCGTCCCGTCACGGAGGGGGGACCGGCCGGCGAGCCCGGCGCGGTCGTGCCCGCCCCCGGTGAGCGGATGCCCGAGAGCCCGGCCGGTGCCGAGACCGAACAGCGCGACACCGACCCGTCCGCGATCAAGGTGGTATCCGCCGAACAGACCCCCGTCACCAGCGGGACCGGCCCGGACGACACACCGACGGTCACGCCCGACACCGCGGAGAAGACCGCGGTCGAGGTCGACCCGAAGGTCACCACCGACGGCCCTGCGACCGGCCAGGACATCAAGCCGCCGGTGATCACCACCGGTTCGGACAGCGCATCGGACGTGAGGCCGCCTCCGGCCCTCACCGGCCCGACGCCGTCCGCCGACCTCAAGCCCTCCGGGGCCACGCCCCCTCCGGACACCGCGCCGGACATCGAGCCGCAGCCCGTCACCACATCGACGACCCCCACGACGGGCACCGACGTACCCGCCGCCTCCAAGCCGGCCGCCGACGCCCGGCCCTGGACCGAGACGGCCACCGACCTGCACCTGGAGTCGGGCCGAGACGACGGAAACCCCACCGCCACACCTGCGGCGGCTCCGCCCCCGCCCGGGCAGATCACCGTGCGGCCCGCCGACCCGGCACAGGACCGACCTCCTCGGACACTGAGGGACTTCCTGCCGGAGGACCAGTGGTGGACCTTCTACATCGACCCCAAGAACCACCAGGCCGCGCTCGACGCCTTCCCGGACGACCCCGGCTCCTACTACGATCACGACCGCTCGCCGGGATTCCAGCAAGGCATGGTGTCGGCGTACACGCGGTTCCTCGGCGACCCCGGCACCGTCGCGACGCCCATGGACTCGACCTCGTACCAGACCATGCACGGGCTGGCCACCAGCCACCTCGGCCGGACGATCGGCTGGTCCGGCGGCGGTGCCACGCAGTTCCCGCTGCGGGGCGAGACGCTCGCCGACGACATCTTCGACGAGCGCATCGGCGACCAACTGCTGGTCTACGACACGACCAGCCGCGACTGGTCCATGCCACTGCCCAAGCCCCGGCCGGTCACCATCCTGACCCGGTTCCTGCACAACAACCCGTCACTGGCGACCAATTACGGCAGGAACGCGGCCCCCGGCCTCGTCGACACGCTCTTCCAGCAGCACTACGCCCGGGTCTCCGAGCCCGACGCCGACGACACCGTCAAGCTCGCCTCCATCGTCCGCACGATCCGGGCGCTGCATGTGGTCCACCCGTTCCAGGACGGCAACCTCCGGTCCAACGTGCAGATCCTGCTGCCGAAACTCCTGCTGGAGCAGGGTCTGCGCCCGGTCGTGCCCGACAACATGTACAGCCTGTTCCAGGGGGGCCGCTCGGTCCCGCAGATGGTCGAGTCCCTGATCCGCAACGGTGCTCTGGACACCGGGAGTCCTCTCCCGCCGCAGGGCGAGACCGCTGCCGACGTGCACCTGGAGTCGAGGCAGGACAGCGTCGTCGACACGGGCGACGAGCCGGTCGCCCCGGTCACCACGAGCAGCACCGACCACGACGCGAGCACGCCGCCCCCCACGCCCGAGCCGTCCGTCACCACGCTCGACAGCAGGACGGTGCCCTTCAGCGAGCTCCGGCGCTTCGTGCCGCGGGCGCGGTCCGCCCCGCAACCCGGCGCGGCCGTACAGACGGTGACCATCTCGCAGAGCCCGGCCGAGGACGGTACGGTACGGAGCGCCGGCCGTGAGGCGCTGCTGGGCCAGAACAGCTTCCGCGGGGTGCGCACCACGTCGGCCGAGCCCCCGTCCCCCGGTTCGACCGAGGCACCGCCCGCTCCCCGCACGGTCTTCACCGGCCCTCCGGCCGCGCTCCCCGGCTCCGGCACCGAGCGGGGCGCCGACTACTTCGTGGGCCACGGCACGCCCCGTACCGTCACCCTCGGGACGGACAACGCCGCCTACCCCACCATCAAGGTCAGCGGTGTGCAGCTCGGCGAGCTGCTCAAGTCCTGGGCCCAGGACGGAGACCAGGACCGTCCGCTGGTGCTGTTCTCCTGCGAGACCGGGCAGCAGCCGATGATCGCGGGACTGCCGGTCGCCCAGCACGTGGCGAACCGGACCGGGCGCCCGGTGTACGCACCGACGACCGAGGCGGGCACCGCGAAGGACCGGGACGGCCATATCCGCGCGGTCCTCGGCGAAGGACCTGACGGGCCGGGCCGTTGGCAGCTCTTCACCCCGGAGCCCGCCGGGGCCGACCTGGACGGCCTGGCGCGCGACGCCGGACTGCATGCGGGCCCGGACCCGGCCGACGCCTTCGCCCGCGCCCGAACCCTCCAGCAGATCCGCACCCTGCGCGAGACCCTCGGCCCGGACGCCGAACAGCAGTCGGGAAACCGGGAGTTGCTGGCCGCCCTCGCCTACGTGGACGGCCTGCGCTGGCACGATCCGGGCACCGCCGCCCGGTACGGCGACGGCCGGATGACCCCGGACCTGCTGGACCGGATGGTCACCGACTGGCACACCGCCACCAACGGCACGAACGTCGACCCGGCCACCGGCCCCACCCCGGGGCAGTACAGGGCGTTCCTCGAAGCCGCCGCCGGAGTGCGGGCCGGCGCGACCCCCGCGACGACGCTCGACACCCTGCTGCCGCCTCCACCGCCCGAACTGCCCCCGGACACCCTCGTCTCGCAGCCCGACGTACTCGGTCTCGCCTACGCACGCTCCGCGCAGATCACCTGGTCGCTGTCCAACGCCCCACTGCCGCTGTCCGAACTGGGTCTCGGCCCCGACGACACCGCCGAGCTGGCCCGCCGCCTGCACCACCCGGAGCCGCCCGCCCCGCCCGTCCAGCAGGACGCGCCGGGGCCCGACGGAACTCCGGCCCCGGCCCCGCTCCCGGTGAACTCCCTCGTCGTCAACGCGTACACGGCGCGGCACACGTACGGCATTCCGGAGAAGAATTTCGACAAGTTCCGTGATGTGGCGCGGGACCGGAATGTGGTGGTGGATGTGCGGCCGACGAATCCGTCGGCGCCGAAGTGGCTCGATGCGGGGGCGATGCCGAAGCCGCAGGACATCAAGGCGAAGACCGTCAATGAGGTCGATGTCCTGCTGGGTGCCGATGCGGGGAATGTCGGTCTGGTCGGCTATTTTCAGCCGGTTCTGCCGGATCAGGGGTCGGTTCCGGTGGATGCGTGGGACCGGGTGGTGTCCCGCTTCAACCAGCGGTCGACGGAATTCCATGAGCTGGCCGGGAAGATGGCCCGGTACGAGGGCGAAGGAAAGTTCACCGTGCACGAGGGAATCGTGTTCGGATTCGACGGCGGGGGTGAGCGGCGTCCGATCACCGGGGATCACGATCTGTTCGATGTGTCGTCCCCGGACGGTTCGAGGATTTCGCATCCGGCGCACGACGCGCTGATCGATGAGATGCGGGCCAAGGACATGGCCGTGGTGCACGGCGCGCACATGTTCTGGAACCCTCCGACGGCATTCGACAAGTCGGTCTTCGACAAGATCGTCAGCTCCCACGCAGGCGCGACCGGAGAACCGCTGCTCCGGTTCAGCCCCGGCAACGACCATGCCGTCCTCACCTGGACGCAGAAGCTCAAGCCAGGACAGGTCGACTCCTACACGGCCCGGCACACGTACGGCATTCCGGAGAAGAATTTCGACAAGTTCCGTGATGTGGCGCGGGACCGGAATGTGGTGGTGGATGTGCGGCCGACGAATCCGTCGGCACCGAAGTGGCTCGATGCGGGGGCGATGCCGAAGCCGCAGGACATCAAGGCGAAGACGGTCAACGAGGTTGACGTCCTGCTGGGCTCCGATCCTGGAACCATCGGTCTGGTCGGCTACTTCAAACCGGTTCTGCCGGATCAGGGGTCGGTTCCGGTGGATGCGTGGGACCGGGTGGTCTCCCGCTTCAACCAGCGGTCGACGGAGTTCCATGAGCTGGCCGGGAAGATGGCCCGGTACGAGGCCGAAGGAAAGTTCACCGTACACGAGGGAATCGTGTTCGGATTCGACGGCGGGGGTGAGCGGCGTCCGATCACCGGGGACCATGACCTGTTCGATGTGTCGTCCCCGGACGGTTCGAGGATTTCGCATCCGGCGCACGACGCGCTGATCGATGAGATGCGGGCCAAGGACATGGCCGTGGTGCACGGCGCGCACATGTTCTGGCACCCTCCGACCGCATTCGACAAATCGGTCTTCGACAAGATCGTCAGCTCCCACGCAGGCGCGACCGGCGAACCACTGCTCCGGTTCAGCCCCGGCAACGACCACGCCGTACTCGTCCACCCCGAGCCCCGCCCGGACGCGCCGCCCGCCCGCCCGGAGAGCATCGCGGAGGACATGCAGCTGTCCGGCAAGGACACCGGGACGCCGGGCCTCGCGGACACCGTCCGCGCGGACGGTCAGGCCTTCCGCCGACTGCCCGCACGGGCCGACGGGGACTGCCTCTTCCGGTCGCTCCTCGACACCGCGCGCACCCGGGCCGTCCCGCCCCCCTGGGCCGCACGGAACGTCACCGGACTCCGCAGCCTGCTCCGCGACCGGCTCACCGGCTCCGAACTGCTCGCCCCGGATGTCGAGGCCACCCCCGACCCGGTGCTCGCCGTCGTGGACGACCTCCGGATGACCGCCCTGGCCGGGGTGCGGAACCCGGAGGCGCGGGAGCGGATCGGACAGCGCTGGGACCGCATCGAGCAGGCGGTCGTCACCGGCGGGGACGCACGCCGATGGCGGCGGATCCTGAAGGACAGCGGTTACTCCCACCTCGCCGACGTGGCCCCCACCCCCGCCGAAGCGCGGCGGCTCGGCACCGATGGGCTGATCCTCGCGGCGGCCGGACTCCCGGCCCTGTGGTCCTCGCCCTTCGCCGACGCCCTCCCGCTCGCGCTGGCGCACACCCTCGACGTCGAGCTGCGGCTCGTCCGGCCCGACGGGTCGGCCCCGGCGGGCACCTCCGTCACCCCGCTCAACCCGGGCGGCCGGAGCGGCACCCTGCACGTGGCCTACAACGGCACCGACCACTTCGACGCCCTGGTCCCGGCGGCGTCCCTGCCCGCCCCCGCCACCACCGCGACCCCTCCTCCCGCCCCCGCCCCGGCCACCCCGGACCCGGCCGGCCCCGACGTCTTCGGCGAGTGGCTGCGGAGCCTGGGCGGGGTCACCGACCTGGACAGCCCGGCCGAGGAGACCCCGGACCGGGGCGACCCCGTACCGCTGGAGACCCAGCTGGAGCGGCAACGCCCGGCACGGCTGCTGACCGGCGAGGACGCCCGGCCGCCGGGCCCCGCCCCGCGCACCGTCACCTTCGACGACGGCAGTCGGCTGCCCACCGTGCTGATCAGCCCGGACGCCGATCCGGACGACGGCTCCACCGGCCCGGGCGCGCGGACCGAGGGGACGCCGAGGAGCGGGCTCCTCAACGGTCTGGGCGTCCTCACCCTGCGCTCGCCCGAACAGGTGGCCAAGGAGGTCTTCGACCAGCTGCCCAAGAGGCTCCGTGACCAGTTCGACGAGGCGGAGCTGCTGCGCCTGCTGAAGGACCAGCCCGGCGCCTTCACCGCCCCGCGCGGCGCGCGCTTCGTGGGCCGGGAGAAGTCCGGGGTCGGCCACGAGATGGTCGTCGAGGCCGTCCCGTACCACCGCTGGGAGCGTTTCGGCGAGGTCGGCGGCGCGACCGTCCGGCTGGACACCATGCGGCGCGGCCAGGCCGGTACCGGCGGCGGGCGCAGCGTCGGCGTCGGCCGCCGGGTCGCCGCCGCGCTGGGCATGGGGCCGCCGCTCAACTGGATGCTCAAGATCGGCGTCTCGCTGGGCTGGACCCGGAAGACCGACTACACCCAGGGCACCCAGGCGTACCACCAGAGCGAGTACCGGGCCTGGGAGGGGTCCCACCTGCACCTGGACGACGTCCACTACCGGGTGCGCGTCGAGCGGGTCACCGAAGCCCCGGAGACCCCCGCCCCGACGACCCCCGGGCCCGGCACCCCGCCCGCCGCCACGCCCCGCTGGCAGCGCGGCCAGGTGCACTCCGCGGCTTTCGCCATGCGGGACGGGCTGAGCTGGCGGCTGCCGGACGACCTCACCGTGCCCTTCAAGGGGCCGAAGCGCGCCCCGGAGACGCTCACCTTCCCGGACGGCGCCGAACCCCGGATCACCGACACGACCGCCCTCCACCTGACGGACCCGCCGGAGGACGTCGCGCTCGCCGTCTCCGGGGCGCGCCCCGGAAGTTCGGCCCACCGCACGCTGGTCTCCTATGTACGGCCCGGGCGGCTGCTCGGTCTCTTCGGACGGTTCGCCGGACCCGTCAGCGGACCCGAGCTGACCCGGGGCAGCGGGCAGCACCCGCTCGGCCATCTGGTCGTCGAGCGGTCGATCCCGCACCGGGCCACCCTGGTCACGGAGTCCGTCAAGGCGGAGGTCCGCGACCTCACCCAGACCACGTACCAGAACCAGCGCGCCCACGTCCGCGACACCCGTCTCGGCGTCCAGGTCACCGCCGGGCCCAACTACACCCTCGTCGGCCCCGAGACCGACGTACGCCTCCAGGGCGGCCCCCTGGTCCGTACCGACCTCAGCGCGGGCCGCGGCCACTACCTCGGCACCGACGCCGCTCGCAAGGTGACCGGCCGCGTTCGCAACCACCCGATGGCGCTGTACCGGGTGGAGCGCACCCTGATGGTGCGCAAGGCCGGTCAGCCTGCCTCCGCCGCCCTGCCGGTCCGGGTGGTCAGCCTCGACTGGTACTCCACCCAGGACGCCCGCCGCCTCGCGGGCTGGGACAGCCGTACGCCCGGAGCGACCGGCCCGAACCCGGACGCCGAGCCGCCGGTGCCGTGGTACCTCACCCGTCAGGACCCGGTGCACCTGGGCGGCCAGGTCCGCGCCGAGGGATTCGTACCGGACCAGCGGCCCACCGCCCCGGCCACCACGACGACGGCCCCCGCGCCGGCGACCACGACTCCTGCTCCCGGGCCGGCCCCAGCCCCCCAGGACCCCCTGAAGGCCTTCACCGACACGGTCCTGGACACGTTGCACCGCGCGTACCCGTCGCTCTTCGTCCCGCCCCTGATGCTGCGCCACCCCCACCTGGCCAAGCTCTGGTACGGGGACGGGCGCACGCGGACCGCCCTGCACAACGAGCGCCAGGTGCGCGAGGCGCTGAACCGGCCGAGCCTCGCGCAGAGCCTCGACGACCTGACGACCACCGGAGTGCCGGTCACCCTCACCGAGGACGGCAAGGTCCGGCGGGGCCACCACACGCTCATCCTGCGCGCCCGCCTCGGCGACCGGCGGTTCGAGACCACCCTCGGCGAACGCTCGCTGCGCAACGCCGTCATCGGCACCGAGATCTCCGGCCAGGGGCAGCAGGAGTCCACCACGCTCTCCGCCGGCGTCGAACTGGGCATCTCGCCGCGCGACCACGACAAGGACCCCGGCACCGGACTGCCCCGCCAGGCGGGCAACGTCTCCCTGGGCGCCCGTCACGCGCAGACGCGCACCCGCGCCACCAAGAACACCGTCGCGGTCGCCCACGACCAGCTGACCTTCCAGAACGGCGCCGATCTCTACAGCTACCAGGTGGAGTTGGGCGCCACCTTCGAGGGCCACCGCCGCCCGCGCGGCTGGACCCGGCTGGTCTCGGTGGGGCTGCTGGGCGCGGGCGTCTTCGTCAGCAAGGTCGGGGAGCGCCCGCTGTTCACCCGGGGGACCGAGACCGTCGGCCGGGTCGAGCTGGCCGTCCCGGCCGCCCACGGCTCCGACCGCCACGCCCCCGCCGACCCTCCGGCCACCGGCCCCGCGCCGGCACCCGCACCCGTGCCGCGTCCCCTCTCCTCCACCGACGCGGACCAACTCCTCGACGGCACACGGCCCCTGCCCCGGACAAGCGCGTCCGACCGGCAGCTCGTGAACAAGCTGCTCAGCGCCCCGCACGTGGTCCTCAGCGCCGAGGGCGGCGAGCAGCGCCAGCGGCTCGTCCAGGACACCGCCGACCGCGCCACCGGCACCTCCTGGCACGTCAGCGCGCCCGGCACCCCGATCCGCACCGCCCTGCGCCGGGCCATGGCCAACCTCGGCGTCGCCGGGCAACTCGGCCAGTACCTCGGCCCGTTCGGCTCCCGCATCACCGGGCTCACCGGCGCGGGCCCCTTCTCGACCCACTACCTCAAGGCGGCGGTCCGGGGCGAACTCGACAACGTACGCGTCAAGAGCGACCCGAAGCCGGGCAGTCTCGAAGCCACTATCGGCAACGAACACCGCGTCGCCGGCACCTCCGGCAGCGGCTCCCGGACCACCCTCGGACTCCAGGGCGCCGTGACGCCGGTGCAGCAGGCACCCGGTCAACAGGCGGTCGTGGGTGCGTACTCGACCGCCCTCCAGTACGCCTGGGGCAAGGGCCGCAGCGTTTCCCAGACCCTCACCCGGGGCCGCAACACCACCCTCAGCTACGCCGGGCGGATGTACCTGGTGGTCGCCGACGCCGCCGAGACCGTGGCCGTACGGGACCGCTGGACAGCCGCGATGGGGGCGGTCGGCACCCGCTCCGGGAGCCGGATCAGCGCCGCGGCCGGCCGGATCTCCGACCGGCTGGGGCGCGGCCTCTCCCCGCGCCGGGCCGCCGCCGCGCTCCTGCGCATCCGCGACGCGGTGATGTTCCACCTGCCGATGCAGGACGCCATCGAGGCCGGACTCGCCCCCGACGGCCTCGGCACCCGCACACCGGCCAACCTCGGCGGCGGCTACCGGCTGCCCCCCTTCCTGCGCCGCCGCCACTTCCCCTCCCACCCCAGCGGCCAACTCGACGCGAGCCGGGTGGCGCAGCAGCTGATGGGGCAGCTGGAGAGGATGGGCGTGCCCTCGCACGACCGGGAGCAGGTGCTCCAGCGCCTCTCACCGGACTTCCTCCGCTCCCATGTGCACGAGCTGACCACCGACGGGATGGCGCTGCCGGTCCACTACCGCAGCTGGACGAGCCCGCACCACCTGCCGGTCGGCGGCAGCCCGGGACAGCTGCGGCTCACCCTGACGCCGGTCACCACCACCGTGGAACGGCTCCGTACGGGTTACGAGCTGGAGGACTACCGCACCACCGCCCGCGACGACGTCGACGGCCGGTCCCAGGACCGCGGCGCCGACGCGACGCTCAGCGCGGGCGAACGCGCCGCGGGCAGCGGGGTACTGGTCGCCAATCCGGCCCTCCAGGGCACCGCGGCCAAACAGCGGTCGAGCAACGTGACCGAGGCGGTCGGCAGTACGGCGATGCCCAACATCGCCACCACCCAGGCGCACGCCGAGATCGTGACCACGTACACCCTGACGGCCACGCTGGTGGACGCGTCCGGGAAACCGCTCGGCCCCACCGCCACCGCCCCCGTCGGCAGCCTCAACGAAATCCTCCCGGCGAGCCTGCTCACCCCGGACGGCGATGGCGCCGACGGCGTGCTCACCGAACAGGATGTGCCCGAACCGACGCGTGCGGTCCGCGTGCTGACGGCTGATCAGGCACGGCCGGAGTCCATCGCCCGCTGGCGGACCACGGACCGGGAGACCGGCGAGCGGGACCCGGACATCCTGCCCTTCGACGATGTGATCGGCTCCGGCATCCTCGCCGTGGACATCCTCGGCTCGGCCAACGTGCAGGATGCCCTCACCCTCGCCACCGCCCGCGCCGACGGCTTCCCCGGTGACCTGGATCTCGGCGAGCGGCACACGGGCGCCACGCTCGCCGAACGCGTACGGATGGCCCGCCACACCCCGCTCACGGGCCTCGGTACCGCCCCGGCCCAGGCCCAGCAGGAGGCCACCTCCCAGGTCGGCCTGACCGCGGGCTTCCGCGAGGCGCTCGGGGCCGACGGCTCGCCGCTGCCCACCCAGTCCTCCGCCCGCCTCCTCGGCCAGTCCCACACCGCCGACTCCCGTCTCTACGCCAAGATGCACCGGGCCGGCGCCCGGCTGCTGGCCGTGGAGAACAAGCCGCGCATGGAGGCCATGCAGCGGCGCAAGACCGGCGACGCGCTGGACGCCGGCATCACCGACAACGTCGAGGGGGCGGTCAGTACGTCGCCGCTGGCGGGCAACAGCAACGCGGGCGTGACCAACCCCGGCGCCACGGTCCCGATCGGCGGCGCCAACGACGCAACCGCGCTCAGGGGCGCCACCGACACCACGCTCGGCACCCACGTCAAGGTCCTCACCGACCGCAGCATGCTCTTCGCGGTTCCCGTCAGCTGGCTCTCGGTGGCCGAGGTCGACCACCGGGTCACCGACAGCCGCCCGATCCAGGCCCTCGGCAAACCCGAGCGCGGCCCGCGCGCCGTGGAGGCCGGGACCACCGCCCTGGTCTGGCTCCGCGAGGACATCGCCCGCGACTACGGCCTCCTGGACGACACCACCTTCCCCGACGAGGCCCGCACGGCCTGGGACGACCAGGCGAAGGCGGCGGCCGACCTCGCCACCGCCGAGAAGAACTACTACGACGCCCGCGCCAGGACCCGGGAGACCTGGCTCGGCCTGAGCCCCGAGGAGCAGGCCGCGCTCGGGGACGACGACCGGACCACGGTCCTGCCCCGGGCCCTCGCCGAGTCCCCGGCCGTCACCGCCTGGCAGGCGGCCCGCGACGAGGTACGCCGCTGGCAGCAGCGCCTGGACGCCGCCGCGAAGGACCACCACCGCCTCCACCTCGCCGCCGCCCGCCTCACCGCCCACCACCAGGGTTCCGGCTCGGTGCCGGTGAAGGACGTGCCGCAGGAGTACACCGAGCCCGACTGGCGCTCCGAGGCGCCGGAGCCGTACACGGTCACCGACGCCACCGACTCCGCCCCGCGCACCCTCACCTCGCCGGACGGGCACACGGTGCACGAGGTGCACGAAGTACCGCACGACGGGGCCTCGTTCTTCCACGCACTGCTCACGACGGCCCAGAACCGGGGCAAGCTGCCCTTCCTGCTCGACGCGGACCTCGCCGACCGGTTCACGGCCGACCCCGGGGACCCGGCCGTCACCGCCGAGGCCGTCGACGCCGTGCGCGACCGGCTCGCCTGGGCGCTGGCCGACGACGGCAACGAGGACCTGCTCGACGGTCTGGCCCTGGACGCGGCGGACACCTTCACCCAGGCCGAACTGGACTACGCCAAAATCGACCTGACGGCTGCTCAGCAAGCGGAGTTCGACACGTTCGGCCGGCTTCCGCAGACCTTCTGGCCGAGCCCGGCACAACGGGTGGCGCTGGCCACGGCGGCCCTGTACCGCCCGTTCACGGCCGAACCCACGGGGGGGACCCCGGACGCCGGAGACCCGGCCCCGCCCGAGCGCCGGGCGGGCGACCACGGTGGCGTGGACGTGCTGCCCGCACTCGCGGCACGGGTCCTGGGCACCCCGGTGACGGTGGTGACGGGGGAGGGGCGCCGGCAGATGTTCCTCCCGCACGGCGCCGACCCGGCGACCGCCGACCCGGCCCCGGGCCCGGTGCTCTTCGCCGCGGGCGGCTTCTTCTCCGCCGTGCTGGCGCCCGGCACGGTGCCGCCTCCCACCACCGCGCTGCCCGCCCCGCCGGCCACCGGCGCACCCTCAGGAAGTACGGAGACCGCCCCGAAGCCGCCCGCCCACCGCAGCCACGCCACCCCGCCCTGGCTGCCGCCCGCCGACGCCGACGGCCCGCGCTACCGCCTGGACCGCGACGGACTCCTCACCGCACCCGACAGCGCCACCTACACCCAGGGCGCTCCGGCGGGCCGGGGCAACGGCTTCTTCGCGGCGCTCTCCACGGCCCTGCGCCACGCCGCCCAGCAGCCCGGCCGCGACCCGCGGGCGGCGGCCCGGCTCCGCACCCGCGCCGGAGCGTCGCCCGCCCAGCTGATGCGCCTGAACGGCCTCCCCGGTGAGCGGTCGGACCGCGACACGCTGTTCTCGCCCCCGCCGCCCGGGGGCCGAAAGGGCGCTCCCGCCCTCAGCCAGGACGCCCTCGACGGCCGGCTGCGCCGCCACCTCGCCAACGCCCCGTGGGGACCGGACGCCGACCGCGCGGTGGCCGAGTGGGCGGCGAAGGCGACCGGCGCCACGGTCACCCTGATCGAGGAGAACGGCACCGCCCACACCTACGCCGGCCCCTCCGCCGACGCGCCCCACCTCCGACTCCGCCGCCGGGGAGGGGACTTCGTACCGCTGCTCCTCCGGACCCCGGCCCCGGTCCCGGCCCCGGACCCGGCCCCGAAGCCGAAAACGCCCACACCGAAGCCGGAGGCCCCGGAATCACCGAAGGCGCCCGCGGACGGCGACCTTCCAGGGCTGTCCGGGGAGGAAGAGGCGTACGAACTCAGCACGCTGTCCGGCGCGGAGCCCCGGACCCGGCCCCAGCCCTTGACGCAGCCGCACGAGAGCACCGGCATCCGCACCGGCACCGGGTCCGACAGCGAAACCGACTCCGACTACGACTCCGAGGGCGACTCCGAGGGCGAGGAGGACCCCCCGATCCAGGCCGACCCCGAGTGGCTGACGGCGGTGTTCGGACCGCAGTGGAACAGGGCTCCGCGCGCCCGGCTCCAGGAGACCTCCCAAGCCCTCTACGAGCTGGTCGAGGAGGCGGCGGGCGGCCGTCCGATCCGCGACGGGCTGGCCGGCCTCGTCCGGCACGTCCTGCACCTGCCGCTCAGGGCCCGGGTGAGCAACCAGGACGTCCTGGACCTGGGAGCGCTGGCGCTGGAGGCGTCGTCGGACGATCTGGCGACCGCCGACGACCTCGCCGGCTACTTCGTCGACCGGCAGATCGAGACCCGGCGGGACGCCCTCGCCGAGGAGACCCAGTTGCGTGACGCGGACCGGAGCCCGGCGGGACGCGACTTCACCGGGGCGAACCGGGGCCTTCCGGCTCCGGACTCGTACCTCGCCGAGCGTTCCGGCCGAGCGGCCGTGCAGAGCCCGGAGTGGCGCAAGCCGTACCTGTTCGTGGCCGGGGCGGCGGAGGGCGGTGGCGTCGAGATCGTCACGCCGTGGCGCACCTTCGTGGTGCGTGACGCCGAGGAGATGGCCCGGATCATCTCGTACGACTCCCGGCGGCCGGCCGGCGCGGACATCGTCCTCGCCCTGCCTCCGGCGTTCGCCGCACAGGTCGCCGATCTGGTGGCCGGCACGACAGCGCGCCCGGTCTGGTACCCGCTGGGACCGGCGGAGATCGCCACCCATCCCACCACCGGGGCGGCCCACCTCGTGGTGCACCGGCGGGCCGGGGAAGCCGGGCCGGACTGGACCACGCCCCCGCCACCGCGGGAGCCCGGACTGCCCGGCGCCCGTGACCTCGGCAGCGGTGACAGTGACACCGACGACGGCCCCGACAGCGACGACGGGAGCGACAGCGGCTCCACCAGCGACGGCGACGCCGAGTTCGACCGGCTGGCCGACCTCGCCCAGTTCGAACGCCGGGTCGACGCGCTGCGCCCCCGCCCTCTGGCCACCCGCGCCTACGAGGTCCTCGACGACAGCGGCACCGGAGTGCTGTTCACCGGGACCGGGCCCCGGACGGTCGGCGAAGTCCGGACGGCGGAGAGGACCGAGGGGCCCTCGCTGGTCCTGCCCCACCAGACTCCGAGGGCCGTCCCCGCCGCCGACCGGCCGCCGCTGCACATCTCCGAGGACCGGACGGTCGCGCTGCTCTCGGCCGGGGACGACACCACCGGCCGGGGCCGGCAGGTGTACGCCACGCGTACGGCGATCGAGCGCTCCTCGGCCCGCCTGGCCGCCGCCGGAGCCGGAGTGCGGCTGGAGGCAGATCCGTCGGTGCGCGTGGTGCTCGACCAGGAGGACGGCACGCCCGGCGAACCGCTGTTCCGGGTGGAGCCCCGGTTCCTCACCGGCTCCGGAGCCTCCGAGCACGCTTTCACCCGGGACTTCGCCCGGATGGTCGCCGGGACGGATGCCGCGCCGCTCTCCCACCTCGCCTTCCGCGCCCCCGACGGTACGGTCGCCACGGCCCCGGTCAACGGACTGCACGGCCGGGAGGTCACCGGCACCCACCACCTGGCCCAGGCGCTGGCGGAGGTCGCCCACGGCAACCGCCCGGCCACCGGGGTCACTCCTGACTGGGCCGTCCGACAGGCGGGCCGGGACCCGCGCTTCACCGGCGGAGTGGTGGGCGCGCCCACCCCGGGCGAGGCATACGGTCGAGCACTCAGCCACACCCAGGACAACGCGCGGCGCGGACCGTTGACACAGGCCGCCGCCCGTGCCGGGGTCAACCAGTTCGCCTGGGCGGAGGTCGGCGAGGGCTATCTGATCCAGTCGGTCAGCACCACGAACGACGGCGGCGCCCAGCTGTTCACCCACAACCACGCCAAGCCCGGCGACCCGGTCGGTCCGCACGCCCCGTACCACTTCGCCCAGGTGGTGCTGGCCGCCGAGGACGGTACCCACCAGATCACTCTGGAGAACGAGACCCACTCCCGCACACCGATCCCGGCCGACCAGCTCGACGCGGTCGTCGACGAGAACCTCGACCGCTACGACGAGGCCCGACTGAACCGACTGGCACAGGAGTCGGAAGGCCGCGCCGCGACCGCCCGGCGTGACGGGGCGGCCCCGGCGGAGGTCGCCCGCCTGGAATCGTTCGCGCGCACGGCCCGGGCCCTGGCCGCCGTCCACGAGGCCGAGCACGTGCGGTGGTACTTCACCGAGGACCGTCCCGAACACGCCCTGGCCCAGCGTGAGGTGGACCAGGCCCGCGCCCGCGCCCGGGACGCCGTGCGGTCCGCCGCACCGGTAGGGGAAGACAAGGACCAGTGGTTCTTCCGGGCCTACAGCAAGCGCCCCGGCGAGTCGGCCCACGAGGTCAACGCGGCGCTGCTGTCGGAGCGTTCACCCGCCGTCTCCAATCCGCTCACCACGGTCGCCCTGCACGGCCACGCGCTCCGCCCGGACCAGCGGACCGTACGGTTCGCCGAGCAGCAGCACACACCGTCGCCGGACGCCGACGAGAACCTGGACGCCCTGGCCCTGTCCCTGGCCCGCACCGGCCTGTGGAACCACGCCAACGGCCTGCCCCTGCCCGCGGTCACCGTCACCGGACACGGCAACCGCTCCCGGGTCGGCGGCCAGAAGCGGGCCGAGGCGGTCGGCAAGGCGCTCGCGGACCGGCTGGGCCGACTGCTGAGGACCTTCCAGGAAGGCACCCCGGGCCCGCACGTCCGGCTCGCCGACTTCACACTCACCCTGGACGCCCGGCGGGTCCGTCGCGCCACCGACCCGGACCGGGGACGGCTGGTGACCGTCGACATCGATGACCACCGGCACACCTCGCCACCCGCACCGGGCCGCCCCGCGCCCGCCGGAGAGCCGCCCCGCACCGAACCGCCCGCGCCGCCCCGACCGACCGCGGAGCCCGCCCCCGGGGTCCCGCGGCCCGCCGGTACGGACCCGGCCACCGGGACCCCGCCCACGCGCCCCGACACCACCGCCTCCGTTGCCACCCCTTCCGGCCGGGACTCCTCCCGCCCCGCCCGCCGCTCCGCGACGCCCAGCCCCGACCGGGGTGTGCCGGTCCCCGCATGGGTCCGGGCGCGCATCCGGTACGCCGAGGAATCCGTCGCCTTCGAGCGCCGACTGGCCGAACACCTCGCCGAGAACGAGGCGGTGACGGAGGAGTTCCGGAAGATGGCGCGCGCCGCGTGGGACCGGGCGCGGCAGCAGTACCCGCGCGCCCTCGACACCTTCGGCAGCGAGAACCCGAGCATGCCCGGAACGGTCGGAACCAGCAGGCCCGTCCTCCAGCAGATGCTGCGGACCGGCAACCTGAGGGAGCTGACGACCTTCCTGTTCCAGGGCATCTCCAGCGACCTGGTGCCGGAGATGCTCGGGGGCAGGGAGGACCCGAACCCGGTGATCGAGGAGGAGCGGCCCAGCCGCCGCCAGGCGGAGGGCCGCGCCGAACTGGAGCGGCTGGCGGCGGAGTTGAATCTGGACGACACCCTCTCCGTACCGGAGAAGCAGGCGGCGCTCGCCCGCGCCACCCGTCGGCACGCGGTCCAGACCGACCCCGACGACGTACGCCCGCCGCTGAGCCGGGCCGAGCGCCCCTACGCGGTGAACGAGCTCGGGCTCACCTGGATGCCCGCCTCCTCCGTGTACGACCTCGCGATGGCGTCCGGCCTCCAAGGGACGTCCGAGGACACGGGGGGCCTGGTCCTGACGGGCACGGCGGGTTCGACGTACCGCTTCCTGGTGCACGCCGCCCGGATGCGGGACCGGTGGGGGATCGACCTGGACCTCGGCCTGATCCGGGCCGGCATGATCGCCACCTCGCTGTCGGCCGGTCACCACTCGTTCCACGAGGTCATGCGCGGCGCCCAGTTGGCGCTGGACTCCCTTCCCGGCCACGACCCGGCGCTGGACTACCAGGACAACTGGGGCCGGTACTGGAACGTCCACCCGCTCACCGAACGGGAGCTGCGCGACCACGTCGCCCGGGACGGCCTCTTCCCCGACGAGCACGCCCGAGCCGCGCTCGACCTGGGGTGATCTTCCGCCACGCAGGGACGATCCGTGTGTCCGGTCGACCCGGGCGAGGGTCGGGAAGGGGGCGCGCCCACGGAACCGACGATCCGGGACCTCGTGGTCGGGACGTCCCGCGGGGCGCCGCCGGTGATGGCGACGCCCCGCGGGGTGTGAGAGGTGAGGCGTTCAGCTGTCGGGGGTCGGACGAGCAGGGGAGTGCCGTTCGGGCGGCCCCTCTACTCCTGCCGTGTCCGGCGGTAGGTGAGCAGGCCGTGGCAGGCGAAGAGCACCGCGGTGAAGGCAAGGCCGATACCGGCGGCCTGGCGCATGTCGGGAACCTTCACCGCCGTGGCGGCGACGGCCAGCACCCCGGCCACGGCCACGACCGCCAGCTTGCCACCGCCCGGAACGCTGAATCCGGTGAACTCCTCGGGGTTCGCCCTGCGGTGGCGTCGGAAGGCGATGTACGAGGCGACGATCAGCAGCCACACCAGGAGGACGGCGAAGATGGCGATCGACATCATGATGGTGAAGAGGCCGCTGACGTCGTAGAAGGCCAGCAAGGCGGCGGCGGCGATGCCCAGGGACGAGACGGCCAGGGCGATCGCGGGGACGCCGCGCCTGCTCAGCTTGGCCGTCGGCGCCGGGGCCAGGCCGTCGTCTCCGAGCGAGTGCAGCAGCCGGGACGCGCCGTACAGGTGGGCGTTGGCGGCCGACATGGCCGCGATGAGCACGACCGCGTTGGTGAGGGTCGCCGCGGCCGGCACCCCGACCTCGGAGAAGACCCGCACGAAGGGGCTCGCCTCGACGCTCCCGTCGCCCTCCGCCAGCTTGCGCCACGGGATCAGCGAGAGGACCAGGGTGATGGCGAGAAGGTAGAAGAAGCTCAGCCGCCAGGCCAGCTGGCGCATCGCGGTACGGATGGTGCGCTGCGGGTCGACCGCTTCCGCGGCGGCGATGGCGACGACCTCGAACCCGGCGTACGCGAACATCACCACGGACATGGCCAGCCAGATGGATTCCACGCCGTGCGGCATGAAGCCACCGTCGTCGGAGAGGTTGGCGAAGCCGGAGGCCTCCGTGTCGGGCAGGCCGAAGAAGACCAGCAGCGCGGCGCAGAGGATGAACGCGCAGAGAGCGACCACCTTGACGCTGGAGAGCCAGAACTCCGTGGTGCCGAAGGACTTCACACTGATGATGTTGACCGCGAGGACGATCGCGGCGATCACCAGGATCGCCGCGGACATCGGCACCTCGGGCCACCACCAGCGGATGTAGAGCGCGGAGGCGACGACCTCCGTCCCGATGACGACGACGGCGCTGAACCAGTACAGGTAGCGGCTGAGGAACCCGGCCCACGGGCCGAGGTAGCGGTGCGCGATGGTGCCGAAGGAGCCCTGGACCGGGTGGGCGGCGGACATCTCGCCGAGCAGGACGGCGATGATGGCGACCAGGACCGCGCCGATCGCATACGCGATGATCACGGCGGGGCCGGCCACGGATATCGCGGTGCTGGAGCCGAGGAAGAGTCCGGTGCCGAGCGCGGAGCCCAGCCCGATCATGGTGGTCTGCCGGTGGGTGAGGGAGCGGACCAGCCCTCCACCGGCGGGCGACGGTCTGGCGCCGTCGGCTTCGGAGGGAGGGGCGAGCGGTGTGGAGTCGCTGGGTGCGGCCATGGCGGTGGGGCCCTTCTGGAAGGTGACGGGGGTGGGAGGGGAAGCGACTCAGAACTCGCTGGTGCGGAACGGCTTCGCCGGGGCGTTCAGGTCCGGCTTGCCCAGGACCTTCGGCGAGGACAGTGCGTAGATGCCGTGGTTGGTCAGCGTCCATGCGATGTTGCGGTCCCACTCCACGTACACGCCGTGGGTCTGGTTGCCGTACGCGTAGTCCGCGGTGGAGGGGCCGTACGCCTTCGGGACGAAGTACGCCGATATCTCCGGCGAAGCGGGCTTGGAGACGTCGAAGAACTGCACGCCCGCGTTGTAGAAGCCGTAGCTCAGGACACCGGAGGTGTGTCGGCCCGGGTTGGTGTAGTAGCCGGTGCGCTTGGGGCCGAAGCTGCCGCGGCGCTGGCAGTAGTCGTCGATGCCGGCGGCCTTCGGCGGGGTCGGGCGGGGGAGGACGCCGACGACGCGGGGCTTCTTCGGGTCCCGTGCGTCGATCTGGTAGATGTCCTTGTAGGGCTCGTAGCAGTCCTCGGTGAGCGGGTAGCCCGAGTAGTAGATCATGCCGGTCTTCTCGTACTGGGAGACGTCGATGTTGTCCCCCTCGGTGCCCGCGACGGAGGCAGGGAGGTCCAGGTGGCTGACGGTCCTCATGTCCGAGGGGTTCGAGACGTCCAGTACCGTCAGGCCGTAGCCGCCCATGGCGGCGAAGGCGTAGCGTCCGCCCCGCTCGACGGGCTTGGGGAGGAAGAGCGGCATCCGGGCGCCCATCCAACTGGTGCGGTTCCCGCAGCGCGGGTTGTTCCGGTACGCGGCCTCCTCGCCGGTGCGCTGGCCCGGCAGGTGCCAGGTGTCGAGGAGCTTCGGGCGGGCCGGGTCGGACATGTCCCAGGACTGGTAGCCCGCCGAGTGCAGATTGGTGGGGTACTCGGTGCCGGAGTAGGTGTCGTTCGGTGCCGCGGCGATGAACATGTACTTCTCGCCGGTCCAGTGCGGCACGTCGATCGAGCCGGAGCCCTGCTGTGCCGTGGCCGGGTCGGTGTTCAGGGGGTTTGCCTGGGTGGAGTCGGTGGAAACCGTCGTCAGCAGCTTCCAGTCCTTCTTGCGGGGGCCGTCCAGGCGGAACACCTTGAACCCCTTGAGCCCCGGCTTGGCCCGCAACTTCGCGACGCCCTCCGGGTTGTTGAACTTGTCCTTGGGCGGGTGGTCGGAGAGTTCCGAGATCTGGCGTCTGCTCTCGAAGCTCTGGACCATGACGTACGCGTTCAGCTTCTTGTTCCACTGGATGGTGGACGCGCCCCAGTAGTCGTGCGCCGCCCAGTCGCCGTTCGCCCGGGTCTCGTCGCCGCCCACGTCCCCGCGGCTCATCCTCTCGACCACCTTGACCTTTCTGACGTCGGTGATGTCGTAGACGCGGCCGTCGGAGCGGCTGTACTGGAAGAGGTAGCGGCGGCCGTCGAAGTCGACGATGTTCTGCCAGGTGTGGAAGTAGTCGGGGGTGAAGTCGGCGCCCTCGTAGGCGGCTTCGACCTTCATGTTCTTGATGTACGAACGGGTGTCGTACTTCTTGTTGCGGCCCGGGAAGGAGTGCTCGTTCTGTTCGTCGACCGGGGTGAGCGCGGGATGCCGGAAGCTGCCGTCCAGTTGCATGCCGTACGAGCCGGGGTCGGCCGGCCCGGGGCGGCGGTCCTCGCACGCGTCGAGGATGTCGGGGTCGGTGGCGGCGACGGTCGTGGCACCGGTGGTGTCCGCGCCGGAGACACCGGGAGCGAGGAGTGTGGCCGTGGTGGCGGCGGCGACCACCGCGGCGAGGGCGGCTTTTCTGCGGAGGGGACGCATCTGACGGTCCAATCGGAGCTGGAGGGGAGCGGGACGTGCCGTGTGCCCCTGGGGCGGGCGCGCGGGCCGAATCAGGTGACGGTGGGGCGCTGCCGGAATTCGGGGCTGTGGTGGTCGCCGTCGGTCACGACGGAGAGCAGTTCGCGGACGGCGTGCAGGACGTCCGCGTGGGTGACGTAGAGGGCGTTGAATCCGAACCGGAGCAGGTCCGGGGCACGCATGTCGCCGATCACACCGCGGGCGGTGAGCGCGGCCACCAGCGGGTACGCCTCCGGGTGGCGCAGGGCGACCTGGCTGCCGCGGCGGGCCGGGTCGCGCGGGGTGGCCATGGTGAAGCCGAGGCCGTCGAGGAGTTCGTCGGCGCACTCCTGGAAGAACCCGGTCAGGGAGAGGTTCTTCTCCCGTACGGCCGTCATGTCGACTCCGTCGAAGGCGGTCAGCGCGGCTTCGAGGGCGAGGAGCGACAGGAGCGGCGGAGTGCTGATCCGGGCCCGGCTGATGTCCGCCCCAGGCGTGTACGTGTCTGCCATGGCGAACGGCTTCGCGTGTCCGTGCCAGCCGGTGAGGGGGTGGTCGAAGTCCGGCTGGTGCCGCCGGGCGACATAGGCGAACGCGGGCGCCCCGGGGCCGCCGGAGAGGTACTTGTAGCCGCAGCCGACCGCGAAGTCCGCCTCGATGGCGTCGAGTTCGACGGGGAGGGCGCCCGCCGCGTGGCACAGGTCCCAGTGCACCAGGGCACCGGCTGCGTGCGCGGCGGCGGTGAGCGCGGTCATGTCGTACAGCTCGCCGGTGCGGTAGTCCACCGGGGCGTAGGCCGCCACGGCGACGTTCCCGGCCTCGGCGGCCAGCACCGCGGCGGCCTCGCGGGCCGGTATGCGGCGGACGTCGAGCCCGAGGAGCCGGCCCACCGAGTCGGCGATGTACTGGTCGGTGGGGAAGTGGTCGGGATCGGTCAGGAGCAGTCGGCGTCCGGGGCGCATCCGGGCGGCGGCCAGCAGGGTGTTGAAGAGCTGGACGCTGGTGGAGTCGCCGACGACCGTCTGTCCGGGGGCCGCGCCGATCAGCCGGCCGAGTGCGTCGCCGGTCCGGGTCGGCGCCTCCCACCAGCCGTTGCCGTTCCAGGAACGGATCAGGTCGGTGCCCCACTGGCGGTGCACGGCGTCCTCGACGACCGCCGGGACGGCGGCGGGGAGGGCGCCCAGGGAGTTGCCGTCGAGGTAGACGACGCCTTCGGGGAGGAGGAAGCGGGCGCGGACGTGGGCGAGGGGGTCGGCGGCGTCGAGTGCGGTGGCGCGTTCGGTCAGCATGGAGTGTCTCCGTCGTCGTGTGAGGGGGCGCGCCCGGGGGCGGGGGAGGAATCGCGGTGCCCGGCGAGATCGAGCGCGATGTCCGTGAGCAGGTCCTCCTGCCCGCCGACCAGCCGCCGCCGTCCGGCCTCGACCAGCAGGTCGCGGGTGTCGAGCCGGTGGCGGAGGGCCGTGTTCTCGGCGTGCCGCAGGAAGCTGGAGTACACCCCGGCGTACCCGAGGGTGAGGGTCTCCCGGTCGACGCGCACGGGTCGGTCCTGCGTCGGTCGTACGAGCTCCTCGGCGGCGTCCATGAGCGGGAACAGCGTGCAGCCGTGTTCCCAGCCCATCAGGTCGAACACCGCCACCGTCGGCTCCAACGGCGCGTTGCCGGCGCCGGCGCCCTGCCCGGCGAGGGAGGCGTCGACGCGGTACGCCCCCGCTTCCACCGCCACGATGCTGTTGGCCACGCCCAGGCCGAGGTTGTGGTGGGCGTGGATGCCGATCTCGGTGGCCGGGTCGAGGGCGTCGCGGTAGGCGAGGACCCGGTCCCGTACGCCGTCCATGGTCAACCGGCCGCCGGAGTCGGTGACGTAGACGCAGTGTGCGCCGTACGACTCCATGAGGCGGGCCTGTGCTGCCAGTTCGGCGGGCGGGGCCAGGTGGGACATCATCAGGAAGCCCGACACGTCCATGCCCAGTTCGCGGGCCAGGCCGATGTGCTGGGCGGAGATGTCCGCCTCGGTGCAGTGGGTGGCGACGCGCACGGAGGTGACGCCGAGGGAGTGGGCACGGCGCAGATCGTCGGCGGTGCCGATGCCGGGCAGCAGCAGGGTGGTGAGCCTGGCGCGGTCGAGCACGTCGGCCGCGGCTTCCAGCCACTCCGCGTCGGTGTGTGCGCCGGGGCCGTAGGTGACGGACGAGCCGGACAGGCCGTCGCCGTGGGCGACTTCGATCGCGTCGACACCGGCTGCTTCGAGAGCGGCGGCGATCGCCCGGACCTGTTCGAGGGTGTAGCGGTGCGACACGGCGTGCATGCCGTCCCGCAGGGTGACGTCCTGGACGTAGACCTTGGTCATCGGGGGGCCCGGTTCCGTTCGGCCAGGCGCTCGGCGGTGCGCAGCGCGGCGGAGGTCATGATGTCGAGGTTTCCGGCGTAGGCCGGGAGGTGGTGGGCGGCGCCCTCGACCTCCAGGTAGACGGAGACGAGGAGCCGCCCGCCGGGGCCGAGTGCCGTCAGCGGATCGCCGGACGCCAGGGCGCGGAACTGGGGCTCCTGCTTGAGCCGGTAGCCGGGTACGTAGGCGGCGACGGAGTCGACCATCGCGTGGATGGAGGCGGCCACCTGCTGGGGATCGCAGTCGTTGACGACGCAGTGGACGGTGTCGCGCATCAACAGCGGTGGTTCGGCGGGGTTGAGCACGATGATCGCCTTGCCACGGGTCGCGCCGCCCACCTGTTCGAGGGCGCGGGAGGTGGTCTCGGTGAACTCGTCGATGTTGGCGCGGGTGCCCGGGCCGGCCGACCGGGAGGAGATCGAGGCGACGATCTCCGCGTAGTGGACCGGTGCCACCGCCGATACGGCGGCGACGATGGGAACGGTGGCCTGGCCGCCGCAGGTGACCATGTTGACGTTGGGTGCGTCGAGGTGCTCGTCGAGGTTGACGGACGGTACGACGTACGGGCCGATCGCCGCGGGGGTCAGGTCGACGATCGTCTTGCCGTACGGCGCGAGGGCCGCGGCGTTGCGGTGGTGGGCGGCGGCGGACGTGGCGTCGAAGATCACGTCGATCTCGTCGAATCCGTCGAGGGCCAGGAGCCCGGCCACTCCGTCCGCGCTGGTGGGCACGGAGAGGCGGCGGGCCCGTGCGAGCCCTTCCGACTCCGGGTCGATGCCGATCATCGCGGCGGCGGTGACGTTCCCCGACCCTCTGATGATCTTGATGAGGAGATCGGTGCCGATGTTGCCCGATCCGATCACGGCTGCCTTCATCGGACGGTCTCCTTCGCCTGGGGGGCCAGACCGAAGAAGCGGACGGCGTTGCCGCCGAGGACGGCGGTCCGCTCCGCCGGGGAGAGTTCGCTCTCCCGCACGAGCCGGCCGATCTCCTCCTCACCGAGCGGGAAGGGGTGGTCGGAGCCGAGCATCACCTGCTCCCCTCCCATCACGTCCACGAGGAGCCGTAGTGCGCCCGGGTCGAAGACGGCCGAGTCCACGGAGAAGCGGTCGGTGTAGTACGAGGGCGGGTGCGGACTGTCGGCGCGTACGAGGTCCCGGCGGCGCCAGGCGTTGTCGGCCCGTCCCAGGAGGTACGGGAAGCTGCCGCCGCCGTGGGCGAACATCAGCCGGAGCGAGGCCGGGAGGCGTTCGAAGGCGCCGGAGAGGATCAGCGAGAGGATGGTCAGATGGGTCTCGCCGGCCATGCCCGCGAGCCAGGCCAGCATGTACCGGGAGAACCTCGGCCCGGACGGCAGGTCCCAGGGGTGGACCAGGACGGCCGCGTCCTCTTCGGCGCAGTGGGCGAGGAACTCGATCAGCGCGCCGTGGTCGAGGTCCTGATCGCCGAGGTGGTTGCCGATGTGGACACCGCGGAAGCCCTGCCCCATGGCATCGCTGACCATCGCGCAGGCGGCTTCGGTGTCCTGGAGGGGCACCTGGCAGAGCGGGGCCAGCCGGTCCGGGGCGTGTGCGGCGTACCGCAGCAGATGTGCGTTGACCGTCCGGCACCACTCGACGGCGCGCCCGGGTTCGAGGTCGTAGCCGAACAGCATGGGGGTACTGGACAGCACCTGGACGTCCACGCCGAGCCGGTCCAGGTCGGCGACGCGCTCCGCCGGGTCCCACAGGGTGCGGCTCACCGGCCGGTACTCGGTGGGACCGGCCATCATCATCCCGGTGCCGGGTCCGTCCGTGGTGCGCAGCCAGGGGCCCTCGTCGGAGCCGGTGAGCTGCCGGGATTCGGCGCGGCCGATCTCCGGGAAGACGTGGGCGTGCACGTCGACGACGGTCACGCTCCTGCCTCCTCGTCGCGGCGGGTGCGTGGACGCAGCCGTTCCGGCCAGTCCCGGCCGGGGTGCACGGCGGCGCAGCGGGGGCAGGCGCGCGCGGCCGTGTCGGCGTAGAAGGTGTCGAACACCGGGGGAAGGTCGTCGACGATCGAGGTGAGCTGGAGCTCGCTGCGGTGCACCAGGTGGTGGCACTCCATGCAGTACCACTCGAATGCGTCGCGGTGTCCTTGCGGTCGGGCGAACTCGACGACGAGGCCGATGCTGTCCTCCTCCGGCCGCTGCGGCGAGTGCCGCAGGTGTGCCGGGGCCAGGAAAACGTCTCCCTCGCGGATGTGGATGTCGCGCGGCGGCCGGCCGGCCTCCTCCATGACGCGGAGCATCATGTCGCCCTTGAGCTGGTAGAAGAACTCCTCGATGGGGTCGTCGTGGAAGTCGGTGCGCCGGTTGGGGCCGCCCACGACCGTCACCATCAGATCGGCGTCCTGCCAGATCTGGACATTGCCCACCGGCGGCTTGAGCAGGTGCCGGTTCTCCTCGATCCAGGACTGGAGGTTGAACGGTCTCATGGTCATCGGTGCTGTTCCTTGCTCTGGTGGTGGTGGCCGCTTCGGGGAAGGTGGGCCACGCCGCTGATCTCGATCAGGAGGTGGGGATGGGGCAGCTGGTGGACGGCGACGGTGGTGCGGGTCGGCCCGTGCTCGTCGAAGTACTCGGCGTAGACGTCGTTGTAGCCTCCGAAGTCGTTCATGCTGACGAGGTACGTGGTGACCGACACCAGGTCGTCGAGGCCGCCGCCGGCCGCGGCGAGCAACGCCGCGATGTTGTCGAGCACGGCCCTGGTCTGGGCCCGGACGTCGAGGTCACTCACGCCCATCGGGTCGACGTTCGCGCCGACGAAGGTGCCGTCGGGGCGCCGGGAGCTGGTGCCGGAGACGAAGACGAAGTCGCCCGCGCGCCTCAGATGCGGGAAACGGCCGCGGGGCGGCGCGGCGCCGGGGACGATCACGCGTCCTCCTCGGTGACGGCCGGGGCGGTGGTGGCGGTGAACTGGACGGCACCGAGTCCCGTGACCGACGCCCGTACATGCGCACCGGGTCGCAGCGGTACGGCGGCGGTCGCCGCGCCGGCGAGGATCACGGTGCCCGGCTCCAGCGAACCGGCGAGCCGGGCCGCCGCCGCGAGGGCGCGCAGCGGATGTCCGAGGATCGCCGCGGTGGAACCGGTCTCCACCGGGCGTCCGTCGAGTTCCAGCAGGACGCCCAGGTTTCCCAGCGCGCTCGGGGGGCCCGGTTCGCTCCACGGGCCCACGGCGTAGGCCGCGGCCGAGGTGTTGTCGGCGATCACCTCGGGCAGGGAGAACCGGAAGCCGTCGTACCGGGAGTCGATGACCTCCAGCGCGGGCGCCACCGCCGCGACGGCCGCCGACGGATCGGCACCCGGACGCAGGGTGTCGCCCAGGAGGAACGCCACTTCCGGCTCGACCCGCGGATGGATCAGCCCCGAGATGTCGCACTGCCCCCCGTCGGGGATCTCCATCCGATCCGTGAGCCGTCCGTGGATCAGGTCCGCAACGCCCATCTGCCGCATCTTGGCGAGACTGGTGAAACCGAGCTTGAAGCCGGTGAGCCGGTCGCCGCGGTCCAGGCGCCGCACGATCAGGGCGTTCTGCACTGCGTACGCCTCGGCGGTGTCGGCCAGTCCGGTGGCACCGCCCGGCAGCGGACGTGCGTCCAACGCCGCACGGTCGATGGACTCGGCCAGGGCTGTGATGTTCATCGGAGCGCTCCTTCCGCGTCGGTGCGCCCGAATGCCGCGCGCACCGATCCGAGGCCGTCGATCCGGGCCTCGAACACATCACCCGGCTCGACGGCGGCCATGGGACCGAGCGCGCCGGTGAGCACCGTGTCCCCGGCCCGCAGCGGACTGCCGAGCCGGACGAGCGTGTCCGCCAGCCAGACGGCCGCGTGCAGTGGGTTTCCGAGGCAGGCGACACCCACACCGGTGGAGACGGGCTCGCCGCGGCGCTCCAACACCATGCCGGCGGACCGCAGATCGAGGTCCCGCAGGAGTACGGGCCGCGTGCCCAGCACATACGCACCGCTGGAGGCGTTGTCGGCGACGGTGTCCACGGCGGAGATGTCCCAGTCGCGGATCCGGCTGCCGACCACCTCGATGGCGGGCAGCACGAAAGCGGTCGCGCGGATCACGTCGGCCACCGTGTGCCGCTCGTGCACGAGGTCACTTTCGAGGACCAGGGCGACCTCGGCCTCCGCCCTGGGCTGGAGCACCGAGCCCCAGGGGACCTCGGCGCCGTCCGGTACGGCGGTGTCGTCGAGGAGGGCACCGAAGTCCGGTGTTTCGACTCCGAGTTGCCGCTGTACCGCGGTTGAGGTGAGGCCGATCTTCCACCCCGTGACGCGCCGGCCCAGGGCGAGGCGCCTTTCGGTCAGGAGGGACTGGACGGCGTAGGCGGCCTCCAGGTCACCGGGCGGCAGGAGGTCGCGGACCGGTGCACACGGAACGCCCGTGCGGTGCGCCTCGTGGAGCCGCTCGGCGGCATCCGCCACCGGGTCGCGTGGGGTGCCCGTCCCGGGCACGGTGTCGTCCGTCGTACTCACAGCTTCACGCACACATTCATCGGTTCGGAGAAGAAGTCGAGGGAGTGGTCGCCGCCCTCACGGCCGATCCCGGAAGCCTTCACGCCGCCGAAGGGCGTACGGAGGTCTCGCAGGTTCCAGGTGTTGACCCAGGCTGTGCCGACCTCCAGGGCGGGGGCGACGCGGTGGGCACGGCTCACGTCACCGGTCCACACCGTGGCGGCCAGTCCGTACGGGCCGGCGTTGGCGAGGGCCAACGCCTCGTCCTCGGTGTCGAACGGCGCGAGGTGTACCACCGGGCCGAAGATCTCGTCCCGTACCGCCGGGTGGTCCTCCGGTAGTCCGGCCAGCACGGTGGGTTCCACCCAGAAGCCGCCGTCCCGCTCGTCCCCGAAGCGCGGCACGCCGCCGCCCGCCAGGACCTCCCCGTCGGCGGCGGCCCTCTCCAGGTGGCCCAGGACCTTGTCCCGGTGGGCGGCGGAGACCATCGGGCCGTAGCCGGAAAGTTCCTTCGCGCCCGCGGCGAGCGCAGCGGCGAACGCGTCGAAGACGGGCCGCTGCACGTACAACCGCTCGGTGCACAGACAGACCTGCCCGCTGTGGGTGAAGGCCGAGCGGAGGGTGCCCGCGACCGCCTGCTCAAGATCCGCGTCGGCGAAGACGAGTCCGGCGTTCTTGCCGCCCAGTTCGAAGGAGACCGGCGCCAATCGGTCCGCGGCCGCCCGCATGATCATCGATCCGGTGCGCGACTCGCCCGTGAAGGCGACGGCGTCCACCCCGGGATGCTCGGTGAGCCACTGGCCGGCCGCGTCCGCGCCCGGGCCGTGCACGAGGTTGAAGACGCCCGGCGGAACCTCCGCCTCGGCCAGCACCTCGGCCAGCAGACAGGCCGTGCCGGGGGTGAGTTCGGACGGCTTGGCCACCACCGTGTTGCCGGTCGCGAGGGCGGGCGCGACCTTCCAACTGAGCAGGAGCAGCGGCAGGTTCCACGGCGAGATCACCGCGACGACGCCGAGCGGCTTGTGGACGGTGTAGTTCAGCGCGCCGCGGCCGTCCGGGGTGGCGGTGTGCCAGGACCGCTCGCCCCGCCCGGTCAGGAGCCCCGCGTAGGAGCGAAAGTTGGCCACGGCCCGGGGGATGTCGACCGTCGAGGCCAGAGCGCGCGGCTTGCCGGTGTCGGCGCACTCGGCCGCGACGAACTCATCGAAGCGCCGCTCGATCCCGTCGGCGATCCGGTGCAGCAACTGCGACCGCTCGGCCGGGCTCCATACCGCCCAGGGCCCGCGCAGCGCCTCCCGGGCCGCGCGAACCGCCCGGTCGACCACCTCCCGGGACGCCTGCGGTACCTCGCCGGCAACACGCCCGGTGACCGGGTCGACGAGCGGGAGCGGCACGCCGGACGCGTCGAATCCGCCTCCTACGTAATGCCGCACGGGTGAACTCACGCTGTGGACCTCCGTCATCGAGCCAGGGCATGTCCGAAAATTGCCCCCGGGTGTGCCGGTATAGTGCACCCGCCCAGCTATGCCGATCCAATGCCAATCGGCGCGTCAGCTATAACAATCCTGGTATGGCACGGTGGAACCGCCCTCCGTACCCGGAAGGAGCCCGCTGCGATGGACCTCCTGGACGGCCGGTTGAAGTTCCGGCACCTGATCCTGCTCATCGCCGTGTACGAGCACGGGAGCGTCGTACGGGCCGCGGAATCGCTGCACCTCACCCAGCCGGCCGCGACCCGCACCCTCCACGAACTGGAGGTCATCGCGGACCTGCCGCTCTTCGTCCGTGTACCGCGCGGGATGCGGCCCACCGTCTACGGCGAAGCCCTGACGGAACACGCCCGCGCCGTGGTCGCCGAGATCCGCCGGGCCGGGGACCACCTCACCGGACTCCGTCAGGGACTGGACGGCACCGTGACCGTGGGCACCTTGCTGGCCGGAGCCAATGTGCTCCTGCCCCGGGCGGTCGCAGGGCTCAAACGGGAACGACCCCGGCTCACCGTCGTCGTACGGGAGGGGACCCCGGACGTCCTCCACCCGGCACTGCTGGCAGGTGAACTGGACGTCATCGTGGGACGAGTGGGATCGACCCCCACGGAAGGGGACGGGCTGCGCCAACGGAAGCTCTACCGGGAGCCGATCAGGCTCGCCGTCCGCTCGGGCCACCCGCTCCTCGACGCCGTGGTCCTCACACTCGCGGACACCCTCGGATTCCCCTGGATCCTGCCCGTCGAGCAGACCGCCCTGCGCCAGGAACTCGGCGCCGTCTTCGTCGACCGGGGCCTCACACCGCCCGCGGACCGCGTCGAGTGCACCTCCATCCTCACCATGCGGGCGCTGCTGCTCCAGACCGACATGGTGGCGCTCCTGCCCGAACTGGTCCTGCGCGAGGACGAGCACCTCGCCGCGCTCCCGGTCGAACTCCCCTCGGTGGGCCGTACGGTGGGCACCACCGAAGCAGCACACCGGACACGCACCCCCGCCCTCCAGGCGCTGCTCCACCACCTCGACCAGGAGGCGGTTCTGCTGCGCGAGACACTCGACGGGACCCCGGTGGACCGTTGAAGAGGGTCAGTCCTGGCGGGAGCGTCCGGGAAAGCGGTGCTGTGGTGGATGGTTGCGCGGCTCGGGCGCTGCTCCGGAGTCTTCGAGTGCTGACCCTCGCGGTGATCTGTTCTCGTACCCCGCCTGGCGCAGAGCGAGAGCAACACGTTCCGGGGATCCCGGACGAGCTGACCGGGGCGGTTCGCACCGTCACCAGGGCGTTCGCTGACCAGTCGTCGGCGGGTGCTCCCGTATCCGCGCAGCGTGAGGCGGGAGCCCGGGAGGGTCCGTCGGATGCTTCTCCGGGGCCGGTGCGCTGCCCCGCTCGAACTCGGCCTGGTAGCCGGCCTCGCCCAGCGCGTCCCTGACCCGGGTGGTGATGCGGTCCACGTCGAAGCGCTCGCCGCCCCGCAGGGGTGCCTGGACCGACTGCCTGGCCGCCGTGGCCGCCCCGAGCAGGCGGGCCGCGTGCTCGAAGTGACCGGCCAGCGACCGGGCCCCGGCCAGGCCCTCCATCGCCAGCGCCACCGCCCGCGGGTTCCCGGTGTCGCGGGCGGCGGCGTGGGCGTCCAGTTGCAGGGCCAGGGCGGCCGGGGCGTCGCCCCGGGCCTCCGCGACGAAGCCCAGCTCGGCCAGGATCACCGAGGGCCTGGCCGGCTCGTAACCCATCTGGCGGTGCAGGTCGAGTACCCGGGTCAGATGCCGCTCGGCCGCGTCGAGGTCTCCCGCCCGGCGCGCCCCGAGAGCGAGGCCGATCTCGGCGTACTGCTCCCCGAAGCCGTCCGACTGCCCGGCGGCGAGCCGTGCCGCGCGCTCATGGAACTCCTCGGCCCGAGACAGGTCCCCGGTCAACAGCGCGACCCGGCCGAGGCCCGAGAGCTGGAAGGACGCCTGCGGCCAGAGCCCCAGGTCCTCCGCCATCCGCAGGCCCTCCCGGTACAACCGTCCGGCCCGCTGGTAGTCGCCCACGGTCTCGGCCAGCGTTCCGAGCGGCACCGATGCCTGGAGCTGCCCCCACTGGTCGCCCAGCTCACGGAAGAGCGCGAGGCTCTGCTCGCCGTCCCGCCGCAACGCGTTGAGGTCGCCCCGCTGATGCGCGTGGAAGGTCCTGCTGCCCAGGGCCGCCGCCATACCCCAGCGGTCGCCGAGCGACCGGAAGGTGGCCAGCGCCCGGTGGACCAGCTCCTCGCTCGGCCCCACGTCGCCGATCCCGTAGAGGCTGGACCCGAGGAACCACTCGGCCCGCGCCCGCCCGCCCGGATCGTCCAGCTCCTCGTACGGCCGCAGCGCCGTGCGGTACTCCGCCACCGGGTCGGCGACGCCGCCGAGCACCAGCTCGAAGCCCCCCAGCAGGGCCGTGGCCTTGGCCACCGCGGTCGGCGCCGCCCCACCGAGGGACAGCGCCACGGTCAGGGACCGCTTCGCCTCGTTGCTCCGGCCGCGCAGGTACCAGTACCAGCTGAGGGCGTTGGCGAGACGCAGCGCGCAGTCGGCGTCGCCGAGCTGAGCCGCGTAGTCGAACGCGGTCCGCAGATTCGCGGTCTCGGCGTCCAGGCGACGCAGCCACTGTCGCTGGCCGTGGCCCCGCAGATGCGGCTCGGCGCGCTCGGCGAGACCGGTGTAGTAGTCGCAGTGCCTGCGCCGGAGGTCCTCGAACTCGCCCTTTTCCACGAGGCGTTCGACGCAGTATGCGGTGACCGATTCGAGCAGTTGGTACCGGGGTCCGTCCGTCCCGACGGTCATGACGACCAGCGACCAGTCCACCAGCCGGGCGACGACGTCGAGCACCTCCGTACGGTCCAGGTCGTCCGCCGCGCAGATCTCCTCGGCGGCGTCGAGGGTGCAGCCGTCGGCGTGTACGGCCAGCCGCCCGAGCGCCACCCGCTCCTGGTCGCCGAGCAGCTCCCAACTCCAGTCGATCACGGCCCTCAAGGTGCGCTGCCGCGCCGGAGCGCTGCGCGCGCCCACCGCGAGCAGGCGGAACCGGTCGTCCAGGCGCGCCGCCAGCTCGCGTACCCCCAGCGCCCGCACCCGGGTGGCGGCCATCTCCAGGGCCAGCGGAATGCCGTCGAGGCGCCGGCAGATCGAGACGACCGCCTCGACGTTGCTCGCGGTGAGTACGAAATTCGGGGCCGCCGCGGTCGCCCGCGCCACGAACAGCTCCACCGCGCTGTACCGGCGTACGGACTCGGGGTCGAGCTCCGCCGCGGGCTCGGGCCCTCGCAGCGGCGGCACCTCCTGGAGGTATTCGCCGGTGATGCCCAGGGGTATCTGGCTGGTGGCCATGATCCTCAAGGCGGGCGCGGCCTTGAGGAGTTGGTCGGTCAGCTCGGCGACCGGGCCGACCACATGCTCGCAGTTGTCGAACACCAGCAGGGCCGGCCGCTCGCCCAGCGCCTGGGCGGCACGGATGGTCATCGAGAGCGCCGCGCCCCCGGACCCCGGCCCCGAGGCCGTGTCGTCCCGGACCCGGAGAACCGACCCGAGCAACTCGTGCACCGCGACCTGCGTGACTGCGGCACCCTTCCCCCGGTCGGCACTCGACGGGGAGGGTTCGAGCGCACCGAACTCGACCAGCCGTACGCCACCGGGGAACTCGGCCCCGACCTGCGCGGCGGTCGAGAGCGCCAGCTGCGTCTTGCCCACCCCGCCCGGACCGATGAGCGTGACCAGCCTGTTCGCGCCCAGCAGCTCCCGTAGCTCGCCGAGCGCCTCGGCCCTGCCGATCAGGCCGGTGAGGGCGGTCGGCAGGTTCGTCGGCGGGCCGGCCGCGGCACTGTCGGGGGCGGCCGTCAGCGCCGCATCCTGGGTGAGAATCGACCGGTGCAGGGCTGCCAGCTCGGGGCTGGGGTCCAGACCCAGGGTTTCGGCCAGGTGTTCACGCAGGTCGGCGTAGCTGCTGAGGGCCGCACTCTGCCGACCCGCACGGTAGAGCGCCCGCACATGAGCGGCGCGCAGCCGTTCCCTGAGGGGGTGCAGGTCCACCACATCACCGAGTTCGTCGGCCACCAGCGCGTTCTCACCGAGGTTCAGCCGGGCCTCGGCCTGCTCCTCCAGCGCGGTCAGCCGCTCCTCCTCCAGCCGGTCCCGCGCCGACCGGGTGAACTCCTCGTCCGCGAAATCGGCGAAGGCGGGCCCCCGCCACAGCGCCAGCGCGTCCGCCAGCAGGGCGGCGCGCACCCGGAAGTCCTCGGTCGCCCGCGACCGTGTCATCAGGTCGCGGAACCGGTCCGCGTCCACCGCGTCGGCGCCCGCCCGCAGCTGGTATCCCGGCGAGTGGGACACCACGAGGTCCCGGCCGCCCGGCTCGGCGTCCTCGAGCGCCCGCCGCAGCTGCCACACCTTGTTCTGGAGCACGCCTGCCGGGTTGGACGGCCGGGTGGTCCATAGGCAGTCGATCAGCCTGTCCGCGGAGACCGCTCGTCCCTGGTGGGCCAGAAGGCAGGCCAGCAGGGCGCGGACTTTGAGCTCCGGGATCCGGACCGGTCGTCCGTCCCCCGTCCACACCGCCAACGAACCGAGAACCCCGAATTGCATGTGATCACGCTAACTCAGTGCGGCGGGCCACGAACAACAGGGCGATACCGGTTCGGCGGGCGGCCGGGACCGGCCCGTGAGCGCCGACGCCCGGCGCCGCCGAGGTGCCGCTGGCGAGGAGGCGGCGGACCGCGTGCATGTACGGGAGGGCTCCGGCCCGGACCATGGGGTCCCGGGCCGGAGCCCTCTGGTTCCCTGTTCCCGCCGGAGGGGCTCAGGTGGTCGGGAGCGATTCCCCGGCCTCCTCCTGCTCCTTCGTAGCGTCGCCGGACGGGACGGCCCCGCGGCTCTTGCGCAGCAGCGTGAACGCGAAGGTCGCGCTGATCGCGGTGACGACGGCGCAGGCGACGCCGATCGCGTTCAGCCCGCTGGCGTAGGCGTCCGATGCGGCGGCCAGCAGGCTGTCGGCGGCATCGGACGGCAGTTCGCGAGCGGCCTTGAGCGCGCCCTCCATGCTTCCCTCGGCGGAGTCGGCCGCGCCGGGCGGTGTGCCGTCGGGCGCGTCGAGCGAGCTGCGGTAGACGGCGGTGCCCAGGCTGCCGAGCGTGGCGATGCCGAGTGCGGTGCCCAGGTCACCGCTGATGGAGGAGAGCGCCGCCGCGGAGCCGCCCCGCTCCGGCGGGACCGACCCGACGACCAGGTTGGTGCCGAGCGCCCCGAAGGTGCCGACGCCGATGAAAGTGATCACGAAGCCGGTGATCAGCAGGGGCATCCCGCCGACCGGGCCGACGAAGATGAGGAGCACGTAGCCGATCATGCCGATCAGCAGGCTCACCCCGATGACGGTGCTGAGAGGGTGCTGCTTGGCGAAGATCGGCGCCAACTGCGCCGCGAGGATCGATGCGATGGCCGCGGGCACCATCCACAGGCCCGCCTCCAGCGGCGAATAGCCCTCCACCATCTGGACGAACCCGGTGATGAACAGGTAGCCGCCGCCGGTGCCCAGCATGGAGACCATGAGGATCAGCAGTGCGGCGGTGAACGCGCCGATCTTGAAGAGCTTCAGGTCGAGCAGCGGATCGTCGAGCTTGCCCTGACGCGACAGGAACACCGCGCCGACCGTCAGGCCGAGGACGATCGAGATGACCGGCACCAGGGCGAAGCCGTAACGCGCGAGTTCCTTCAGCCCGTAGATGATCGCCAGGATCGACACCAGCGACAGCAGGACGCTGAGCAGGTCGATCCTGCCCGCGTCGGGATTCTTGTACTCCGGCAGGACGAAGGGGGCGACGATCAGCAGCACCACCATGACGGGCACCCCGATGAGGAACACCGAGCCCCACCAGAAGTACTCCAGCATCGCGCCGCCGACGACCGGCCCGAGCGCGGTGCCGCCCATGAAGCAGCTGGCCCACACCGCGATGGCGCGGCCACGCTGGTACGGGTCCTCGAACATGTTGCTGATGAGGGCGAGAGTGGACGGCATCAGGGTGGCGGCGGCGATGCCGAGCAGGGCGCGGGTGGCGATCAGCCCTTCCGCGCTGGTGGAGTAGGCGGCGGCGACCGAGGTGATGCCGACGGCCGTCGCACCGATCAGCAGCAGCTTGCGGCGGCCGATCCGGTCGCCCAGCGTGCCCATGGTGATCAGGAAGCCGGCGATCAGGAAGCCGTAGATGTCCATGATCCACAGGGTCTGGGTACCGGTGGGGTTCAGACCCTCGGCGAGGTGGGGCAGGGCCAGGTACAGCACGCTCTGGTCGAGGGAGATCAGCAGGGTGGGCAGGGCCAGCGCCGCCAGTCCCACCCATTCCCGCGTCCCGGCCTTCCGGACCGGGGCCTCGGGGGCATTCGATGACATGGCTTTCCTTTCTTGCCTGGAACGTGATCAGGCCTGGTTGCTTACGTGCACGGCCGCGAGGGCCCGGGTGCGTCCGGCGGACCAGGACCGGACAGGCCCTAGCCCGGATACGGCTGCCGGGCGCGGGCGTCGCTCAGGACGTAGCCCCACCAGGCGAGTTGGTCGAACATGGTCGTGGCCGCCGTTGCACAGCCCTCGGGGTCCACGGGCCGGCCCTCGGCGTCGAAGTGCTCCTGGTAGTTCGGGAAGCAGACGGAGTCCCGGACGGTGACGCTGTGCAGCCCGGGGAAGACGCCCCGCAGGTCGGCCACCGCGCGCAGCCCGCCGGCCATGCCGCCGTAGGAGACGAAGGCGACCGGCTTCGCCTTCCACGCGTCGACGTACCAGTCGATGGCGTTCTTCAGGGAGGCGGGGAAGCTGTGGTTGTACTCCGGTGTGACGATCACGAACGCGTCCGCCCCGTCCAACCAGGAGGCGAGGTCGATCACGGCCTGCGGCAGCGGGCGGTCGAGGCTCTCTGGCAGCACGTCGGGCAGCCACACTTGGGCCAGGTCGATCACATCGACGTCGAAGTCGTCGCGCTTGGCCGCCTCGGCGGCGATCCACTGGGCGGGGACGGGGCCGAAGCGGCCGGCGCGGGTGCTGCCGATGAGTACGGCCAGGTTCAGTCTGCGTTCCCGCATCACGGTTCCTTCTCGGGCTCGGTGCCTGCACCTCGTACAGTGCGCGGCGCCCCTCGTGATGCGCTCTCGGTCCGCTCTCGGTTTCCTTTCGGCCTGGATATCGCTGTGTCGCGCAAGTGGAACGGGGGGCGGGGGCGCGGGATTGCGGGACAGCCCTTAGGCCCCGGCCTTGTCCTGTCGACGTGGAAGCCGGGCGCCCGTGATCTTTCTCAGGCAGAGAAGCAAGCGGCGCAGGCTTGAAGCCTTGTTCTCCCCGCATTCCCACGGCAGGAGCACGATGCCCACCGCGTCCATCCACGGTTGCCACTTCAGAAGAGGCGTGCCGGTCGGTCGGCCGGCCTGGACGGTGAGACGGCACACATGCACGACAGCCTGGGTTACTTCCTCGCCTCGATCGCCTTGGCCCAAGACGTCCCGATCGGCGAGCTGTCACGTCGGCTGGGCCACCGATCGGTCAAGACCACGATCGACATCCACGGGCATCCGCCGCCGAGCGCGTGGGGCCGCTGTCCTACGGTCCTGCGGACCAGTGCGCCACGTCCGTAGCCGACGCCGAAGACGACCACGGCGACCGCACCCCGACTCAACTCGTGCACCGCACGAATGACCCCTACGCGGTCACGGCTGTCCTTACGCGGCAGCGGAAGCGGAGCTGGAGTGGATCTTCGTACGCGAGCTCCGGGTCGACGGACTGCACACCGGCATCTGTCTGGGCGATGCCATCGTCTGGCCCGGGCCCGAAGGACCCGGCGACACCCAGCGCATCGTCATCCGGCTGCGCCCGCCGGGCAACACCGCACTGCTGTCCCTGGCCCGCGATGACACCCTGGAGTTCCTTGCAGCCACTCGCCCGCTCCCACAGAAGCCCAGCACCAACGCACGAACAGCCGCCCTCGCCTCATGGGAACTGGAACAGCGAGACCTCACCTGCCCAGCCCCGGCGAGTAGAACACGATGCCCCCGCTGCCGCGCCGAGGCAGCACCGTCGAAGCAGCCCGCCCCCGCCGTGCCCGCTCACCGGCAGCAGACTGCCCTCGCTCCCCGGCACGACCGTGGGCGGTGAGAGGCGGGTCCCTTGGCCCCGTCGTGGCGGATCAGCTCGGAGGGCGGGACCGGCAGGCATCGTTGTTGCGGCACCCAGCTGCCGCCCGTTCCTCGGCGCGGGTAAGTCCGGACACCCCGCCGCCCTCCACGATGACCGCACCCAGCTGCGACGGGCCGCTCCGAGGCAAGGGGTCTCGGCCCGGAGCCGTGCGGGTGCGTCAGATCTGAACCACGGCCTCTTCGCGCATCCAGCCCCGGCCGTCGGCTGCCGCGTCGGTGGTGACAAGAACGTAGCCGTACTCGTTGTAGCCGGCACCCTCGCAGGTCGAGGCGCCGACTATGTCACCGGCGTGCTTGGTCTTGACGACCACGCTGTTCGGGTTCGGGTTTTCGTACACACCAGCGGTCGGCCACACGACTTTGTACTGGCATCCCACTGGGGCGGAAGCGCCGGCCGCGGGGCCTGCGGCGAGGGCACCGGCGCAACCGAGCGCGGCGGTCAGGACGATGGTGATGGGACGGTTCATGCGCATGGTGGTGATGCCCTTCAGGAGCCGACGATCTGTCAGCGAACAGAATCGCAGGACCGCCGCGGGACTGTCGCGCGCCCTCACACGTCTTCACCGGTTGCGCACCACCGGGCGGACTCGCCGCGCTCGATGCCCGAGCAACTGGGCGCGGTCGCCGTATTCCGGGCCGGTCCGGCCTCGCTGCCACGATGGGCCGGGCCCACAGAAGAGAGCACTGACCGTCCTCCCGGAGCCCACGTGCCGCACAGTGGACAAGGCATCGACGCGGGAAAGAAGATCGCCGGTCGTGAGCGCGGACGTGCAGGGGGACCGGTGAGGCAGGGACGAGTACGTCGCCGCGGCTCGTCTGGCGAGGACCGACACGAGCCGGCTGAACGTGGCCGACGGGCTCGGGCACGTGCTTTCGACGTGATCGATGTCGTCGGCGACAACGAGATCGGCCAGGAGGAGTGCATCCGTTTCCTGACTGACGCGTGGGGCCTTGAGGAGGCCGACGGCCTGCAGGCGTTCAGGAGACTGGACACCGACGGCGCCGACGACATGGTCTCCCGCCCGGAGTTCCTCCGGACGATTTGCCAGCACTTCCTGCACAACGACCCGGACAGCCCCGGGCAGCCACTTCTTCGGCCCAGCCTGACCACCACTGCCCCGGCCGCCCGATGGCACTCTGACCAGCCCGCCGGGGCGCTGCTGGGTTCCGGATCATGAGCCGCTCACCCGCCCCACATCGGTCCGCCGCCGCCCGCCCCACACCGGGCGCGGCCAGCTGCTTGCGCTGCGCCGCACATGGTTCTTCGGCTGGTATCAGCGGTTGTGCGGGTCGGTAGTGATCGTTCTGGGTGGGGTGTAGCGGATCAGGCCAGCAGGGGTTCCTGGGGTCAGTGCCGCCGGGACGGCGCATGCCGATACCCCGGATACCAACCGTGAACATGAGCGCCCTCAGTGCGCGGGCCGAGGAACTGGAGAAGAGGATCGCCGCGGCAACGGCGAGTGTCACCCAAATGGCGGAGTCGGAAGTGTCGGCCCAGTTCTACGCTGATGGGTCGTGGTGGGGGTTCGGCACTCGCCGACTGGCATGCCCACCTTCCTTCTTCGCAGAGGAAAGGACCGTCATGAGCTCCCTGGCAGTGCAGATCCGCGACGCCGGCCCACTCGACGTGGCCGTGGAGGAAGAAGAGATCCCGTTCGAGGACCAGTCCGACCCCGGCCGCGGTATCGAGGCGTGTCTGCCTGAGCCGTTCCCGACGGCGACTACCCGCGTTGGCTGCGACTAGGCGAGGACAGCGCACGTCGGCCCCGGCCGGGGCCGACGTGCGCACGGTCTCGTCACATGGTGCTGTCGAGCCCGGCGGCGACCGCGGTATCGGGCAGCGGATCGAGACGCTGCTCGCCGACCGCGACCGGCGTCTCGTCATGGACGGTCAGTGGCTCTGCCTGTTCGCCCCGCGCCCTCTCGGGGGCGAGCTCCCGGATCACGGCTGGAAGCTGCATGTCTCCGCCCGCCCGGATGACCTGTCGCCACTCGTGGATCTGGTTGTTCCCGTGCTGCTGCGTTACCTCTGCGACGCCAAGTTCGCCCGTGACGCCGAGGTGCTGGGCGTCATGAACAGCGGTGATCGGGATCCGGCGCTCGTCGGGAAGGCGATCACCGTCTATCCGCGTGCTGAGGATGTGACGGCACTCGGCGGTGAACTCGCCGATCTGCTGTCCGGGCGGCCGGGCCCCCGAGTGCTCAGTGACCGGCGCATCCGGCCCGACGCTCCCGTCTACTACCGCTACGGCCCGTTCAGGGCCACGGGTGTCGACGATGCCGCGCTCGCCATGACCGGTCCTGACGGAGTGCGTTTCCCCGGGCGCGCCGGTACCCGCTACCGTCAGCCGCCGTGGGCCGCCGACCCGTTCCGGCCTGCCGATCCGCCCACCGGCCGCCCCACCCGTCTGATCGGCGGTCGATACTGCCTCACCAAGGGCATCACCCGCTCTGCCCACGGCGACGTCTACCGCGCGGTGGACAGCGCGACCGGCGAGCATCTGATCGTCAAACAGGCCAGGGCCCACGCCGGTGTGGACGCCAACGGTGTCGATGCCCGCGACCGCCTGCGCCACGAGCACACGGTCCTCGCGGCGCTGACCGGCGTCGACGGCGTTCCCCGGGTTCGCGAACGCATCCGGCACGGGGACGACGAGTACTTGGTCACCACCGACTGCGGTCCCCGCGACCTGCGCCGTGACGTACTCGCCCACGGCCCTTTCCAGCCCGTTGCCGCGGCCGTGCCTGCGGGCTCAGGCACGGCCGGCGGGATCGCGACCGGCCGCGGAGTCGCCGAGCTGGCACGCCGTCTGCTCGCCGTACTCGACAGCGTGCACGCCCGAGGCGTCGTGGTCGGCGATCTCAAACCCTCCAACATAGTGCTCGGCGACGACGGTGCCGCGCACCTCGTGGACTTCGGCGTCAGCGCACTGCACGGCGACCGGCCTTCCGGTGCGACACCGGGCTACTCGATGCCGGTGTACCGCGCCGGGCGGCCGTCCGGACCCGCCGACGACCTGTACGCGCTCGGAGCGACCCTCCACTTCGCTCTGACCGGCATGGACCCTGTCGTCGTCGACCGCGACGACGAGGTCAACCGCGACCGCACTCTCGCATGTCTGGCCGCCGTACTCCCGGGTGCCGCGCACCGGCCGGTACGCGAACTCATCGCCGGGCTCATGCACCCCGACCCGGTACAGCGCGCAGCCTGTGTGCGACGGGGCCGTGCGCAGACCTCTCCCTTGGCTTCTGAGCGCGGGACTCCACCCCCGAGGGTCACTCCAGGCATGCTGGAAGACCTGATCGCGCACACCGTGGCGACCTGTGTGAGCGCCGCCGCCCAACTCCCGACAGGACCAGCGTCGCGAGCTGGGCAGCAAGGCTTCGGCCTGACGCTCTACGACGGATCCGCAGGCGTGGGCCTGGAACTCCTGCACCACACGCAACAGCCCGGCGTGCCCCAGGCTGTGGCCGGCCTTGCCCACCGGACCGCACACCACCCCGCGCTGGCGACATTGACCGCCGCGCTCCACACAGGCCGTACCGGAGTCGACCTCTTCCTCGACTTCGCCACCAAGCTGAACGGCGCACCGGCATCTGCCACCCCGCACAGCGTGCCCTCCTACGACGACACCGGTGACCAGATCAGCGGCGCGGCCGGCGTCGGGACCGGACTGCTGACGCTGGCCCAGCGCGCCCGGACGGCGGGGCGCGAAGAAGAGGCTCGCGCGCGACTGGCCGCAGCGGAAGAGTGCGTCCATGGACTGCTGGCCGCACGGGCCGTGAGGGAGCGCGCCGAACCGCAGAGCTCGGCGGCGGACTCCGAGGCGGCGTTCACGTTGGGTTTCGCGCACGGCCGTGCGGGTGTGATCCACTTCCTGCACGCCTACCACCGCTTCACCGGCCATCCGGCTGCCGGTGCGGCCGCACGCGAGGATCTGGCCGAACTGATCTCGCACGCACCGAGGTTGCTGGCACTGGCGGCCCGTCCCGAAGCCCACCGGCGCTACGGATCCTGGTGTCGCGGACTCGCCGGGATCGGCGCCCTCCTGATCGAGACGGGCAGGTATGAGGGGGACCCGCCCACAACGGATCTGGGCGTACAGTGCGCCTGGGCGTGCCGTGATCTCGCGCCCCGGATGAGCCCTGTCTCCCAGTGCTGCGGACTGTCCGGCGTCGGTGAACTGCTCATCGACGCTGCGGCTGCCACCGGCGACGAACGGTTGCACCGAGCCGCCGAGGACGTGGCAGGACTGATTATGGCCCGCAGTGGTGGCACCATGCGGAAGCCGCTGTTCCCCGACAACACCCTTGCAGCATCAGGACCGGGCTGGGCGACCGGAAGCGCAGGCGTTCTGTCCTTCCTGCGCCGCCTGCGCGATCGGGGCGGCCCGCGGCTGTGGAACGACACCTAAGGGCTGTCCCGTCATCCCTGGCGGGTGCGCGACGTCAGCTACGGCGTCTCGCCGCGTTGTCGGAACGTCCTCATACATCCAGTATGCGGACGTCCCTCCGCCTTGCGATGCACCGCATCCGACGCCGCACGCTGATCCACCAGTGATTACGGGACAGCCCTTAGGGCTTGCAGATCATTAACACGTCGTCTTGATCTTGTTGTCCTCGCTGGTCTGTGCCTGGGCCCGGGCCTGAAGGGCGGCGAGGGCCGTTGGTGGGGTTGTCGCCGGTGGGATGGTGATGCCGTGTGCATCGAGCAGTCGCCGGTTCTTCAAGAGGGTGCGGTGCATCGCGGTGCGGCTCGTACCGAACAGCACGGCGAGGGGTTCCGCGGCCAGGGCGGCCCGTAGGTGGAGCACGGTGGCCAGGACCTGGTCGGGGAAGGCCATCCGGGGCGGGCGGCCGCGCCGGATATCCCCGTCCGGGGCCAGGGTCTCGGTGAGGTCGTTCAGTTGTTGGAGGGTCATCCCGGTCAGTGCGGGATCAGAGAGCAAGGCCTGGTTCCACTCCGGATCCGGCGTCTGCGGGGCCCGGGCCGCCGGGATCACAGGTGATGGCTGAGGGTGCAGTGCATAGTTCCAGGCGCCCTGGAACGCGTGCCGGGTCAGTGGCAGGGCGGCCATCTCCGCGTCTTTGATGCGGACTCCGGTCGGGTAGGTGTTGGTGTCGAGTTCGGCCCTCACGCGCAGTCCGGTGCGGGTGGTGGTCGCGGCGATCGGCTGAACGATGACTTCGTGGCTGGTCAGCGGGCGGCCGCTCCAGTTCATGGTGATGTGCGAGAAGAGCCGGTGCTCGATCTTGTTCCACTTCGATGTGCCCGGTGGTAGGTGGCACACGGTGATCGTCAGCCCGGTTTCAGCGGCGAGTTGAGCCAGCTTGAGCTTCCATGCCCGGGTGCGGTATCCGTTGGATCCGCCGGCGTCGGCGGTGATCAGGAGCCGTGTCGCTCGCGAGTAGGCAGCCTGGCCCTGGCCGTGCCACCAGCGGCGGATCGATGCCACTGCGAACGCGGCGGTGTCGTGATCGGTGCCGACGTTGACCCAGCCGGTGTTCGCGGTCAGATCGTAGATCCCGTAGGGGACGGCCTTGCCCAGCTGCGGATCGGCGAAATCATGGACGCTGACCGGGACAGGCTCGCCGACGGGACGCCACTGGCGGCCGCTGTTCTTGAAGTCGCCGACGAGCTCCTTCTTCTTGGTGTCCACGCTGATGACCGGCTGGCCGGCGTCCCGGTAGTTGCGGGCCTGCTCGTTGAGGTAGCGGAACTGGGCGTCCCGGTCCGGATGCTGACTGCCCTCGAGCGTCTTCGCGTTGGCCTGAAGGCTGAAGCCTTCCTCCCGCAGCAGGTCGCCCACGGTATCGGCGCTGATCCGGTGCCCGGCCCGGGCCAGCTCCGCCGCGAGCGTACGGGTCGATTTCACCGTCCACCGCAGCGGCGACATCGGGTCGCCTCTCTCGTCGGGCTCGACCAGGGCCAGTAGTGCCGGCCGCAGCCCCGGATCCAGATCGGCAACCCGTTTGCGTCCTCCGCCGGGACGCCGGACCCGCCCCAACGGCTCCTCTCCGGATTCCAGCTCGAACACACCATTGCGGACCGTCGTCTCGCTGACCTGGGCCGCCCAGGCGACAGCGCGGATGCCACCATGCCCCAGCAACCGGGCCTCGGTTCCCATCAGCAGCCGTCGCTGCCGCTCGTCCAGATGCGGGAACAACACCGCGAACTTGGCGGAGAGTTGGTTAAGGGTCTCGTCCGGGATGCGCATACCAGACCAACGAGTCCCAGATCGGGAAGCAACACCTTGATGATCTGCAATCCCTAAGGCGGAAGCGCCCTCCCAGCCCGGCGGCGGCGCGCCAGACCGGCACCCTTTCGGACGCTACCCTGCCCCACCTCACCGCACATGGAACCGTCGCGACGCGGGCTGCGGGCGGTAACACTGGGAGGGGGGTTCGTTGGTGTACGACGAGGGGGTTGGCCTGTGGTGTTGCTGGTTCGCTGAGAGGTGAAATCGGCGGTCTGGGCAACCAGATGGGGGCTTCTGATCTGGCGCTATGTGCTGTGCGTCGAGTGGGGCTGGGTGTGTTGTAGGTAGTTCTGGCGCGTAAAGGACCGATTGGTGTTTGTGCTGGTCAGGTCCTGTTGCCTGTCTGGTGGGTGGGCTTAGCGGGCGCGGGTGCGGGGGCGGTGGTGGGTTTCGGCAAGGGTGGTCGAGTCGTACCGCGTCGAAGGGGGCTTGGTGAAGCGCTCGTGCCGTCGAAGATGGCGGCTCGGCAGACGAGTCCGGTGAGGGATCCGATACGGCCTGTGGTGCGCTGGTGGAGGGAGGGGGCGTACCGGAATCCTTGCGAAGGACGGACACGCCAAGGCCCGCGCCTGGGCCGACCTGTCCCTCCAGGCCCGCGCCGGAGGCCGCCACCGCGAAGCCCCGACCATCAACCGCCCCGCCCTTCAGACCCGCCACGCCCGCCAGGACCCCCGTATCGCGGCGCTGCCTCACTCCCGGCTCGCCATTGGCCACGCCCGTCTCGGCGACCACGGCGCCTGCGCACGCGCCCTCCTCGCCGCGCAGAAGGCCCATGACCGCTTCGATACCACCGCACCTCCACCACCGTGGATGCAGACCCCCCGTGCGGGGGATCTGCCCCAGCTGGCGGGGAGGCCGAGGACTCGGTGCAGGCTGTTTCCTCGTGCCGGCCACAAGGGCTGCACACCGCTCCACGGAGCGATCGTCACTTTGCGTGCCGCTGGGGTAGTCCCGGGTGGTCACGGGTCCATGGGGCCGGCAGCGGGGGGTACTCGTCGCGGCTTCGCATCACCACCCTGAAGGTGTGGGCACAGGACACCCCGAACGGTGAACCCTTCGACATGTACGTCCAGATCCAGGTCGACCTGGGCGTGGGCCGTACGCCGCAAGGACACGGATGTGCGTCCTGAAGCCCACGTCGTTCGGGGCGGGCCTGCGGCGAACCGACCCGGATGCGGCCAATGCCACCGTCCTCATTGTGCGCATCGGCCGAAGAAGAAGTACGGGTCCCGGTTCTCTGCGGCGAACAGGTCCTTGATGATCCAACCTGGACGGCCGTGCACAGGCCGCGGCACATGAGCCTGGAAGACCGGACAGAGGTACGTGGGGGCCAGTTCGCCCTGATTGCCTGTCTGGATTCCTTTGGCCTCGTGCTGCCCATCGCGTGAGGAGTTGTCTTAGACCGCGTTTGAGATCTGCTCGTAGGACAATCGACCGGTGACGCACCCCTTGAATCGTGACCGCTCGCTTGAAGAGCTTGAACGCGACCGCTGGCCAGCCCCGACAGCCGACGACACCCGTCTTGTCTCTACCGCACACGCCTTGCGGCGTCGGCCGATCGGCGAGCTGACCGTCGAGGACAGGCGCTTGTTGATCGGGCAGGACATCGGCCTGCCCTACCTCCTGCCACTGGCAGTGGAGGTACTGCGGGAGAACCCGATGGCAGAGGGGCACATGTACGAAGGTGATCTGCTGTCTGCAGTCCTCACCAGGAACCCATCGGTCTGGGTCGAGTTCCCCGAACTCGGCAGAGAGCTTCGCGGGATGGTCTCGAAGTTGACTGGCCTGGACACTGACCTGCAGCAGAAGGTTGAGCGCTTCCTGGATCCATAGAGCACCGACGAAGGAGGTTCCCCCTCGAAGGGACGGTCGGCGCATTTTTACGTAACGTTTCGCAGGAGCGAGCGCGCGCTGGGACGCGTCGCCGGTCCGCCACGGGTGAGTCGGCGGACCATGATGCCGATCATTGCCCAGCGGATCATGGTCTCTGAGCGGGCCGGGCTGGTCTCGTAGTCACGTGCGAGGCGGCGGTGGGCAGTGAGCCATGAGAAGGTGCGCTCGATCGCCCATCTCTTGGGCTGGACCTGGAATCCGCGCTGGTCCGGGGCCTTGCGCACGATCTCCAGCTCGCGGCCGAGGATCGTGCGTGACCACTCCACGAGGCGGCCGGCGAAGCCTTGGTCCGCCCAGATCCTCTGCACGCCCGGATGGTCCAGGCGTGTCCACAGCAACGAACGCTTCGCGCCGTCGCGGTCCTGGATGTTCGCCGCGACTACGTGAACCGCCAGCAGCAGGCCCAGGGTGTCCGTGACAATGAACCGCTTGCGACCCTTCACTTTCTTACCCGCGTCGAAGCCCCGAGTGCCCGCCGGGACCGTATCGGCCGTGCGTACGGATTGTGAGTCGATCAGCCCGGCGCTCGGCTCCGCGGTACGGCCATCAGTCTCACGGACCCGGCCGCGCAACGTGTCGTGGACCCGCTCGACGGTGCCATCGTCGTGCCACCAGGTGAAGTACCAGTACACAGTGGGCCAGGGCGGGAAGTCCTTCGGCAGCTGGCGCCAAGCGCACCCGGTCTGCACCACATAGAAGATCGCGTCCACGATCCGCCGGCGTGGGTGCTTCTCCCTCCGCCCGCCCTTCGGCCCGACCCTCGCCGCCGGCAGCAACGATTCGACCAGCTCCCACTGCTCCTCCGTCAGATCCGACGGGTACCCACCCCCAGAGTCACTCACGCAAGGCTCAACGCCCCCTCCCGCACCGGGACACGACAGATCTCAAACGCGGTCTTAGAGCCAGTGCCCGCCTGCTACCTGGATGATTTGACCGGTGATCCACCGTGCCTGACGTGAGGCGAGAAAAACGCAGGCGTCCGCGATGTCGGTCGGATGTCCCACTCGGTTCATGGGAATGCTGGGGACAACCTTGTTGACGAGTTCGTCGTCCATCCAGCCAGTCTGGATCGGTCCGGGGGCGACGGCATTAACCCGGATTCGAGGCCCGAGGTCGACTGCCGCGCCCCTGGTCAGGGATTCGAGGGCTGCTTTCGACATCCCATAGGAAACCTGGTTGGGGAAGCCTCGGGCTGCGTCGGTAGAGATGTTGACGACGTTGGCAGAGTTGGCCGGAGCGTGCTCTGGTAGGCGCCTGGACAGTTCCGCGATGAGCAGGGCGGGGGCCAGAGTGTTGACGCGGAGGGTCTGCTCTATGGCGGTGTCGTCGATGGCGCTGAAGGTATCGGCGTCGTTGGCCAGCGCGGCATTGTTGATCAGTACGTCCACGGGGCCGATTTGATTCTCCACCGTGTCCATCAGCTTGGCTGCGGCTCCGGGTGTAAGGAAATCCTCTGAAATGCCGATCGCGTCAGGGAGTGAGGAGACGAAGGCAAGGGGATCGGTGGCCGCGCGTCCGTGATGTCCCCAGGCTGTCTCGCCGGGTGCGTAGTGGACTACGACGCGTGCGCCTTGTTCGGCGAAAGCTCGCGAGATGGCTGCACCGATGTTGGCTGCACCGCCGGTGACGAGAACGGTTTTCTGCGAGAGTCCTGGATCGATCATAGTCCGGCATTTTAGGTGCTGGTTCGTTCTCTCAACTCCCGGCCCGACCTGCTGGTGTAGCAGCCGAGAAGACGAGTAGCGGATGCGGGTCGAGAGGCATAGCCCTTTCGTCCATCGTGCCTGATGACTTCCGCGGGTGATTCTGCGGATCATGAGGGTGATGAGTGTCCAGGCAAGATGGGCTTCCGAGGGTTGCGGAAGGCGTTCGTATTCGCGGACGTTGCGCCGGGCTTTCATGATCCAGCCCAGGGCCCGTTCGACTTTCCAGCGCCGGGGCAGGATGACGAAGCCTTTCGGTCCGCGGGGGGCGGGACACCGTTTTGAGGGTCATGTTGAGGAAGCTGCCGGACCAGTTGATGTGCTGGCCGCCGTAGGCGGAATCGACCCATACCTGCGCGATCTGCGGTTGCATGACCCGCAGTCTCCAGAGGAGTTGTACGACTCCTCGACTGTGAACAGGTCGTCCGTCTCCCTGGGCACTGATCCTCCCCCGGTCGCATCGGTTCGATGAGCAGGGCCTTATCGCCCAGTGCGAACTGCGCCTTCGTGACCTGAGCGATCAGCTCGCGTGCTTCCGCGACGAGATCTTCGTAACGCGTCCGTGAGACGCTCCCGACCCGATCCGACATGACGTCACCGCCCTCCTGCCCCGGACCGGGCCGGCCACCGGTGGTGGCCGGCTCAACGCTGCGGGGCGCGTCGTCAACCCGTCGTACCCCTCTGCGAAAGGGCTGTGGCAGGCGGTTCACGTGCGGCGTTCGGTTATAGCGGCACCGTGACGGACTCCGGTGACGCCTTCGACCGCCAGGCCCGCGTCCGGCACCGCGAGGAGCAGAACACCGCTGATCTACGCAGTTCGACCCCGACCGTCCACCCACGACCGCACACCGGACAGTGTGCTCTTTGGCCCCGCTGGAATCTCCGTCACCCGCCGACGGGCATGCTGCACGGCTCGCCACCGTCCTGACCTGCACCTACCCGAACAGAACTCCGCTGCCGTACTCCACACTCCGGGCAAGACCGCCGCACCATCCCACCCGAGCCCATACCGCCGGCATCACGACTCCGAAGCCCTACGACCAGGGACTCCCATCAGGCTCTGAGACCAGAGCGGTCGCTCTCGTACGTGTGATGTCCCGTCGGCAGGGTACGCGCGCCCGTGCACGGGGGCTGACGGTATCTACGGAGAGGGCAGTGTCATGTCGATACCCACGGGAACAGCGGTCGCCACCGCTACCGCTACTCGTGCCGCCGGTGCTGCTGTCCCGGCGAGCCTCCCGCAGATCGACGATCCTCAGAAGGTGGCTCCGAAGGATGCGCGAGCCCTGGGGGCTCTGTTCTTCGAGCAGTTGCAGTTTCTGGAGGAGGGCACGCACGAGTATCAGTACGCGCGGAACACGTTGATCGAGATGAACCTGTCGTTGGTGCATTTCGCGGCGAAGCGGTTCCGCAACCGTGGCAGCGGTGAGATGGAGGACATCGTCCAGGTCGGGACGATCGGTCTGATCAAGGCGATCGACCGGTTCGAGCTGAGCCGCGAGGTCGAGTTCACCTCCTTCGCGATCCCCTACATCGTGGGCGAGATCAAGCGGTTCTTCCGCGATTCCACCTGGGCCGTCCACGTGCCCCGTCGACTCCAGGAACTCAGGGTCACCCTGGCCAAGGCGAAGGAAGAGCTCTCCGGCCGCCTCGACCGCGACCCCACGGTCACCGAACTCGCCGCACACCTAAACCTCGGCGAGGACGAGGTCGTTGAGGGCCTCATTGCCTCCAACGGCTACACCGCCGGCTCCCTGGACCTGCCCGTCGGCGCCGACCAGCACAGCTCCGAGACCGTCACCTACGGAGACATCAAGGGTGATCTCGACCCCGCCATGGAACTGTTCGAGGACCTCCACGCCCTGGCCCCGCTCCTGGAGGACCTCGGCGACCGGGACCGCGAGATCGTGGCCATGCGCTTCGGGCAGGAAATGACCCAGGCCCAGATCGGTGAACGTCTCGGCCTGTCCCAGATGCACGTCTCCCGGCTCCTGAACCGCCTGCTCACCCGGCTCCGCGAGAACATGCTCACCGAGCACTGACCACGGCACCGGACCCTCAGGCATTCCGGGCGGACGATCCGGTAGGAGCATGTGCAGGCCTTGCACGGCTGACTGCTCCAACCGGATTTTCACAGGGGCCGGAACCGGTTGTCAGTGTCCCCGGCGCCCTGTGCACGTTCCATTCGTACGACTGAGCGAACCCGCCTGTACGGGCGGCGTGCCCACCACTGCGGCACAGCACGGTGCGCAACGCTCTTCACCAGTCTCTCCGAACGGCCAACCCGTCCTGTGCAGCACGGGTTGGCCGTTCGGCGGGAGCGGCCGGGAATCCGCAGAAGGCTCCGTCGCCGGCGGGGAGTGTCGGCCCGGCCGTGCGGTTGGTGGCAATGGAGGGTCCCCTACTCGTTCCGGCCGGCGTTTCCCGACATCGGCCATGCTTGGACCGACTGGCTGGACTTCCTGCCCGGGCGGCGGGCCGGGCGGAGGGTGGGCTATCCCCGCCCGGCGAGCTGTCGGCCTGTCGGAGGCCGGAAGAAGCCGTAGGCGCACCTGGGTCTTGCACGTCGGGCCTTCTCTCGCAGTCAAAGAACGGTGCATTCGAAGGCTCGTACTCGACCCTGCACCGCAGGGTCACCGACGTGATCGCCTTATACCAGACACCGAACCTTTTTAGGTCCGGCCGATCCACCCAGGAGTTTCTGGGCCAGCCACCCTTCTCCATCTGATGACCGAGACGTCCAGGTCCCCGACACGAGCCGACTCGCCTCACCACAGCAGGGCGTAGCGCGAGCAGGGAATATCGCGAGCATGGCCGCTATGCCCTGCTCGCGCTCGGTGGTGGGTGAGGGCTGTCGGCTGGTGGCTGCGGGTCCCGAGAACGGTAGAGGGTCGGGCGGTGGTCAGCGCTCTGGAAGCCGCCCGACCAACCTGACACTCCCGTGGAAGGACCGGCCGGGCCAGCAGGTGGGCCTTGACCTGCCGGGGCGGCTGTCCGTCGGGTCCTCACGGTGGCCGCGTCGCCCGCCCAGCCCACGAGTCGGGGTGCATACTGTCCCGTCGCAGGAGGCGGACTCCGGCACCTGGCCACCGGCCACACAGGAGCGCTGTCCTCCGATGCGGGCCCGAGACCGCGCAGACCGTCGCGCCCGCGCCGACACCGTGGCAACCCGGCCGCCGCGCGTTTCGCTTTCCGTGACAGTGCCGTCCCGCGGGCTCTTGCCCAGCTGCTCGTGTCGGCCTCCAGACCGTGCCGAGCACGGACGGTTCGGCTGCAGTGCCCGCCCGGAGAGCGTACGCACGCCACTGCTCCTCATCATGCCCTCAGGTCCAGTTCGATGGGGTTGGTGGCGACGACGAACAATCGGTGCTTCAGCAGCCAGGCTTGCTCGCGGTCCGAGTCGGCCGCACGGTAGGCGATATGCGTGAGAGAGGGGACCACCACCCCTTGGATGAGCGTGCCGGTTGCCAGCGCCCGCACCCGGTTCCACCCCCTGCGGCCATCGAGGTCCTGGGTGAGTGCCCCGGTGTCGGCGACGGCACACCCGGTCGGCACGATCCAGCCCCGGTCCTGGGCGTACGCAGCAAGGTCGTCGAGGGTCAGGTGCGCGACTTCCTGTAGCGGCACCACGGCGTACAGAGCCACTGCGGGGCACGGCCCGATGGCCGGTGCGGCTTCGGCCGCCGGAGCGCTGCGGTTGCGTCTGGTCAGCGGATTCAGCAGTGAGTGCCAGGTGGTGCGCTTGCTCGGTAAGGGCGGCATAGGGCTCTCTCCATCGCGGTGTGCTGGGTCTGCTCCCGGACAACTGCTGTTGCCGCAGGCGGGACAGCGTGGAAACAGGTCAACTCTCGTCAGAAAAGCGGTCAGTTGAACTGCGGAAGACCGGAGGTTCTCGGGCGAGGCCGCGACGCCTCGCTTCGGTGAGGATGGCGTCGCGTCCTCGCCATTTCGCGCAGAACGTGCCGCGGGTCCGGGGCCGGGGCCGGGGTGGAGGAGTGTGTCACCCTCCCGTTCCCGTGACGAAGATACGGCGGTAGTCCCCACCGAACCCGCGAGCCAGTCCAGCTGTGGATACGATGCCTGCAGCCAGCATGCAGAAACCCGTGAAGAACCCCACAAAGGTATGGAAAGCCAACAAAGTTGGTGCGAGGCTCCACCAGCCCGCGGATACTTCGTGGCGAGTTCCGCATAGGACGAGGCCGTCAACAGAGCCAGGCCAAGGGCCACCACCAGGGGGACCCACACCGCGCCCCCGGACTTCGCTGCCACCTGTCCCACCGAGGGCTGTCGTCAAAGTGTCACGCCCACATCAGGAGTGAGGCGATGGCGACGGCGGTTCGGTAGGACTCGACGGTCTTGTCGTACCGGGTGGCGATTCCGCGCCACTGCTTGAATCGGTTGAAGCACCGTTCCACGACGTTGCGCCGCTTGTGTAGATCTGCTTGTCGAAGGTCGGCGGGCGGCCGCCTCGGCTGCCACGCCGGGCCCGGTTGCCGGCCTGGTCGGCCCTTTTCGGAATGGTGTGCGGGATGCTTCGACGCCGCAGCCACGTACGGATCGCCTTCGAGCTGTAGCCTTTGTCGCCGACGACGTGGCCGGGCCGGATACGTGGCCGTCCCGGCCCGAGCCGGGGTACACGTATCGCCTCCATCACGGCGGCGAACTGGGTGCAGTCATTGGGGTTGCCACCCGTGACCACCAGAGCGAGAGGGCGACCCAGGCCGTCGCCTGATGAATCCTGCTGGTCGGACCACCTCTGGAGCGACCGAGCGCCGGGCTGCGGTGCCTCCTTATCGGGCCCCAGCCGCGTGCTGGTGTGCCTGGACGATGCTGGAGTCGACCGACACCAGCCAGTCGAGGTCCCCGGCCGCGTCCGCCCGGGCCTGCGCGCTCTGCAGCATCCGGTCAAACGTGCCGTCCGCTGCCCAGCGGCGGAAGCGGGTATGCAGGCTGGCCCAGGATCCGGACCGCTCGGGCACGTCCCGCCAGGGCACCCCGGCCCGGAACTTCCCCACGATCCCGTTGAGCATCGTCCGGTCATCCAGCCGAGGGCTCCCCTTTGATGTCCCAGGCAGCAATGGCCGCACGAAACCTCACTCGGCAGCCGTCAGTTCATGACGACGCATCACCCGATCATGATCCACCAGCCGAGATCGTATAGACGACAGAACCTAGCAACCCGCCTCGGTACCGCTGTTCACGTACGAGTCGGTGCCGACCGAGTAGCTGGCCCCGGTGGTGAGGTCGGGGCGGCTTCCGTGACTGTCCTCAAGTGGCCGGAATCCTATGAGTACCATCATCGCCACACGCTCCCCATCGCATCGAGAGCTGAGGACCACATGACTGGAACCCTTCCCGCCCCAAGTGTCACGGACGACTATGCCCAGCGGGTCACCAAGGACTTGTCGGAGAACAGGGGCGAGCAAGAGCGCGTACGCGCTGAACTGGCGCGCCTGCAGAGCGAGCTCGCTCGGCTCGAGGACAGCGAGGTGCTCCTGACGAAGATGCAGGAGGTGCTTGGCGGTGCGCCGAAGCCACCGACGAAGAAGAGGAAGAGCAAGGCCGCCGCCGTTCCCGCAGCACGCTCCACCAGCGAGACCCCACCGGTGAAGGGGCGGAACAGCGGACGTAAGGCAGGCGCCCAGAAGAAGGCCTCGCCGAGGAAACCCGGAGAGCCGACATGGCTCGATCGCACTACCGCCTATCTCGCTGACCAGAGTGAGCCCAAGTCCGCGGCGGAAGTGACATCTGCGCTTGCCGAGGCACACCCGGAACGCACGGTACCCGCTGCCCTCGTACGCAATTCTCTGGAGCAGGGGGTTGCGCAAGGGCGGGTCGAGCGCAGCAAGCAGGGGCGGTCGGTCTTCTACTCCTCCATTGCCGCCGCGGCCCCGCAGAGCCCCGATCCCGCGCAGTCGTAGACGGCCTTCGGGCCGGGGTGGTGGCAGAGCTGAGTACCCGGAAGGGCAACAAGGGGCCTGCCAGGGGGCGTCGCTCGTAGCAACCCGACCACATCCCCGAGCGCCCCACCGTCCCGGCGAGTAGATCGACTTCACCGGTCGGCCTGCGCGGTAGCCCTTGGCACGGTCAACGGCCCCGACTGCAGCGCCCTCCTCGATCTCGGCGCCGAGGTGGGTGAGTTGAGACAGCAGGTTGCCGTTGCGGCCGGGGTGATGCCGTCGCCGAACGGGTACCGGCAGGGGCGGCATGAGGGCCAAAAGCATCAGCGACGGATCGAAGCCGGCGTCCAGGCCATCCGGCAGATGGTCGGCGACCTGGACCTCCGGACCGAACAGGGTGACCGCACGAAAGCCCTGCTGGTCATGGTGGGCGAGGCGAACTGCCCCGAGCCAGAGCCCGAGCCCGAGAAGGAGGTGAGCCGGGGACAGTCGGAGAAGATCTGTACGACGTTCCTGATCACCCGGGACGACGAACCGGCGGCAGTTGAGCTCATCCAGGGCTGGCACAGTGATCTACCGGAGTGGCCGCTCAAGAAGTGACAAGCTCCAGCAGCCCCGCCGCCACTTGGCGGTGACACCTCTGGTAAATGCGGGCGAGGCCAAGGAACTTCGCCGTCACCGCACGTAGTCCCACGGGTCGCGGTCGGTCTCCTCGCCCAAGCCCGCACAGCCCTCGTCCGCTGACCCGGCCGCTTGCAACAAGCCCTCCGGTACTCCCGTGACCTCGAACCCGCGCCTATCGGGGCCGGTGCCGGGAGTGATGTCGAACCCAAGGTCCCGCAGATCGCTCGCGAGCGCGGCCCGGCCCACTGCACCACCCTCGCGGGTCAGGGTCGGCTCGTGCAGCTCACCGTAGTGCGGACTGCGCAGCGCACCGGCACCGTCGAGCACACCGACGAGATAGGCGTGCTCGTGCAGCAGAGGTGGCGGAGGCTGTGACCAGGGCGCTGGTGTGCCAACGGCGTGGAGTGTCAATGCGGCGGCGTATCCCCGGCCGGGTTCAACGCCGTCGACCAGCGGCCGGGTCTGAACGAGGTGGTCGACACACCGGCCGGCGGCGGCCAGGACCGCTCGTTCCAGGTCCGCGCGCAGCTCGGAATTCCCCTGGGCCCATACCCAGGACACTGAATCCGGAGCGCGGAAAGCCAGGTCGTACGCATCACCGTCCGTACGAACCCGCACCCGTCTCTGTACGTGCCGCCCGGCTATCGCCGCTTTGAGGCAGTGGGCCGTCACCTCGCCTCCCGGCCGAAGCCCCAGGGGCTCCAGCGCGTCGGCCGAGCCGGCCCAAAGGGCGTGCTGCCTCTGATCCGGCGGGTCCTGCGCCCGTGTGAATGCCGCCGGGAATACCGAAGGCTCCACGACACGGTCGGCTTCGTGTCCTGCCACGTCGAGCACGCGGATCGTCAGCATGCGACATCCTTTCGCCGGTTAGGAAGCGGTCAATGTTATCGAACACGCTGAACGTGTTGGGGGTGGCTGCCGATTTCGCCGCATCACCTCGCCCAGTCAAAGGCGTCGTCGAGGCCGACGACACCCCTTCCTTACCGAGCGGTTGAAAGATGACGAGTGCAGCACGTACGCACCTCGCCCGCGGTCCACCAGCCACCTCGGTCAGGTCGCCGAACGCCCGGCGGATGCAGAGTGGAGAACACGCCCCGCCGCTTCCGCGGCCGTCTCGGCGTCCGTGGTGGTTCCGTGGTTTCGTCTCACTTCCCGGCATGCCTGGCCGTCACGGCCACCGGGCCTTGAGATCCGGTACATCCGGCCCCACACGGCCGTGTCCCAGCCGGGGTCCGCCGCTGTATGCGATGGCGCGACCGACCGGCGCGTCACCGCGTGCGGCGACGCGACCAAGTGAGTTGAGCTGCGAGCCTTGTGTTCGGCGATCTTGGTCGGCAAGGTGTCCGGGGTGCTTGCTGATCTTGTTTCTGACGATCTGTGGGAGCGGGCGGCCTCACTGCTGCCACCCGCTCCCGAGCGACGTCACCACTATCCCGGACGGCTGCGCGTTCCTGACCGAGTGGCACTCGCCGCCGTCCTGTTCGTGCTGCGGACAGGTGTCGCGTGGCGTGATGTTCCCGCGGAGACGGGGGGATCACGTCGGCCCCTCACCCGTCGACCGCGCCCGCCCCGGCTCCAAGCACCACCTGATCGTCGACCGACACGGACCCCCCCTCGCCGTCACCCTCACCGGTGGCAACCGGGGACGACGTCACCCAGCTCCTGCCGCTACTCGACGCCGTCCCGCCGGTCCGGGGTCTGCGGGGACGCTGACCGGACCATCCGTCGAGGCGTCAAAGAATGGGCTGAGCAGGGGATATCCGCAGTGGTGCACGTTCTCCCGCTGGAAGCGTACGACCGGATGATCGGCCTGGAACTGTCCGAGATATCCGCGGGCGATGGCATCATCAAGGCGCCATGTGGCGACCAGAGAGCGGGCCGGTCCCCGGTGGGCCGCTGGAAGCAGGGCCTGAAACGCTCGGTCGCCACTGACGCCCGAGGCGTCCCTCTCGGCTTGGTCGCGGCGGGGGCCACCGCCACGATTCGCCCCTGCTCGGACCGACTTTCCATGCAGCCCTGGACCAGGTCGGGCCACTGCCGGACGCGGTGAATGTCAACCTCGACCGGGGCTATGACAGCAACGCGTCCCGCGCTCTGCTTCGGGAGCCGGGCTTCACCGCTGAGATCGCCCGCAAGGGCGTGCCCGCCCCGATCCAGGTCGGCAAGCGGTAGGCCGTGGAGCGAACGCACTCGTGGATGAGCAGCTACGGCAAGTTACGACGCTGCACCGAGAAGAACAGCACCGTCGACGAGTTCTACCTCCACCTGGCTGCAGCACTCGTCACTCTCCGCATGCTGATCCGCCACGCCACCCACTACCGCTGGGATCGGCATCCCACGACACGCCGCCTCAATTGATTCATTTGCTGGTCGGCCTTAGGCGCAGGGGCCTGCTGGGTCAGGCCTGTTCGCCGCCAGCGCTTTGACGACCCCGTTGGACCGGCGCAGCCCCGTAGGCGCGCTGCCCAGTCCGCCTGGCTCGCATCTGGGGGCCAGAGGTGCGGCCTGAGCGCACTCCCTGATTCACGCGGGGGCGCACGCCTCCGTACTCCTATTGGGTGACCATTTCGGGGCACCGTCTGCGACAAGATCGAGATCGGTGATCTTGCCCCACACGAGCATCTCCCGCTGGTGCCGTCGGCCGGAATTCCGCGATCCGCTCAGTACGAGGTAGCCGGATTTCAGGGTCGTCCCGCGGAGCCTGGCGGGATTCCAGCGGGAACCCGTGTGTGCGCAAGCCACACCTATTTCACGTAGTCAGAGCGACGAAACGAGGAGTACTGACATGGCGTTGACATCGGCAACGGTCGCGGCTGAGTTGGAGGCTGCGAGCAAGGTCGGGGATCCTGCGGCTGACACGCTCGTCTCGGATCTCCTTGAGAGCGGGGAGGTCGACGGGGTCAACGCGCTGTTCCGGACGATCGGAACGCTCAAGCCCGACACGGATATGTCGCGGCTTCCCGATCGGCTGGCTCAATTCCTGCGGGAGGCAGCCGCCCCGCCGCCGGACTGGAGCGAGGCAGACGTCAAGGCCGCCGAGGGCTTCTTCGGCCACCACCACGGCACCGTGTCGATGCTGCAGGGCACCGTCGGCCTCATCGGCACCTACCTCGCACCCACCGGGGCGTTCACCCTGCGCTCCACCGGCCGCCTGGGAGGTGTCGAGGGACCGGGCCGACGGTTGTCCCAATCCTCCCGGCTGTTCCTCGACATGGGTAACAAGAACGCCATGCGCGACGGGACCCTGTCCGCCACCGTGACAAAGGTGCGCCTCGTGCACGCCTCGGTCAGGCAACTGCACAAGCGGAGCGGCCAGTGGGACTACGACAAGTGGGGCGAGCCGGTCTCCCAGAAGTACACCACCGGCGCCGCCTGCGTTTTCAGCACCCAGATTCTCCAGGGCATGAGGAACCTCGGCATCGATGTCTCCGCCGACGACGCCCGCGGCTTCATCTGCGCCTGGCACTACGTCAACCACTACCTTGGATCGCCGGAGAAATGGCAGCTTCCCAAGGACGCCGACGAGACCGAGCGGCTGTGGAACCAGGAGCGGGACAAGGAATGGAAGAAGACCGACGACGGAGTCTTCATGACCGCCCAGGCCATCAAGTTCTACCGCGACCTCCTCAAGCCCGGAGCCAGTGACGCCTACATCGCGCTGACCCGCGTCGCGCTCACCGACAAGTACGCCGACATGGCCGGCTTGCCCAAGAGCCCCCTCGACCTCGCGGGCAAACCGCTCGCCGCAGGCCACAGCCTCGTCAGCGGAACGGCCGGCGGCCTCTTCGGCGGAGCCGCCCAGCGGACCGTCGGCGTCAACCCCTACAAGGACCTCCTGGGAGTCGCCTCCAAGGCCTTCAACGAGATCGAGAAGTACGCACTGACCCACGACCAGGACGACCAGCCCCAGATGCACCAGGAACTCAACGACAACCGCTGAAACCCGGCCCCACCGCCCCAACGGAACTGCCAAGCGCACGTGAACACCGTGCGCTTGGCGCCTGCGGCTCCTCACCCGGTTCCGGGGCGGAGATATCTGAACACCCAACCCAGCTCAACACGCTGAACTCGACGGAGAAATCGTCGTTGACGGCCACGCCCAGCACGTCCAGGAACAGGACCTGGGAGGAGGGCCAGGTACGCGCGATCGTGGACCTCCCGGCGCCGGAGGCGCCGATGAGGACCACCAGGCTGTGCTCGGGCATCTCCTAATAGACGAGCTCGGTCATGCGGATCGCCTTTGAAGACAGGGGCGCCGGGCAGCGCGGATCAGGGCGCTGCCCGGCGTGATGGGGGAGTGGGACGGCAGCGTCGTGCAGCGCCCTCAGCGGACGATCATGTGGTGGGGGTGGCCGTTCTTCATGTGGTCCACGCACTGCGGACCTGCGTGCGCTCGCCGCGGGGCGGGCTCATCGCCCTCTCGTTCGTCATGTCAGCGGGCTCCGGGGCGGGTGGTGAGCCAGGTGGTGACGGCGGCCGCGCCGATCCCGACAGTGCGGTGGAGCACCGCATCGAGCTCCATCCACGCGGTGCCCGGCCCGTTCACCTCGCGGGCGAGTGTGCCCTCGTCGTCCATGCGGACCGTCTGGCAGTGCTCGATGTAGCCGGCCTTTCCGGTCCTCTTCGCCAGCCACAGCCACAGCCACAGCAGCAGCAGCGCACGCGGTCGATCGCGGCGGGCGTACCGGCGTTGATGGCCGATCCGGCGAGCAGGGCTGCCGGGGTGACCCGGTAGCCGAGCGCCCGGGTGATCGCGATGGTCGCCCCGAGCTGCGTGGCGGTGTACGAGGCGACGTGGCGGGCGACGGCTCGCCGGCCGAGGGTGCTGGTGGTCATGGCCGGGCGGGTGGAGTTCGGAGTTGCGGGGGTGCCGTCGGTGTGGACCAGGTCCTCGCCGTACAGCCGCTTCCGCGCGGCGGTCTTCGAGGCCTGGGCCCAGTGGTCACAGTCGGGATGCAGCTCGCCGAACGTGGCCAGAAAGGTGACGAAGAGGGCCAGGCGCTCGATCGTGTGGCGGTGGGGCATGCTGGTGGGTCTCCTGATCTCGAAATTGCGGGCGAAATGAGGTTGGGTGGCCGGCCCTTTGCCGATGCGCGGCCACCCGGCAGCCCTCGCTCCGGCCCCGTGCGGCCGGGGCGAGGGCTGTGTCCGTTCGTCGGGTCACGGCCGGCTCAGACCGTCGGGCGCTCGCGCAGTACGGGCCGCCGGTGTCGCCGCTGTGCACCGCGCGCCCGCCGGCGGAGCGCAGTTCCCGGAGGAGCTCCAGGAGGTCGTTCTCGTCGTCGAGGAGCGAGGGGACGTAGCTGTGGCCGCAGTCGCAGGGCATGAGCAAGGTGAGGACGTCGCGGTAGTCGGCGAGGCCGGGAATGGTGTGGTGGAGCCACAGCCCGCCGTCGGGGTGGGCCGCCCCGACGGGCTACAGGCCATGGCCACGCAGGGCCGGGAAACCGGTCAACCCGTCGTGGTCGATCGCCCGACCCAGCGTGTTCGGGTAGGCGGTGTAGACGTGGTCGGCGGCCGCGGTCGCCGCCATGTCGCGCTCTTCGTCCTGGATGATGCGGGAGGTCTGCTGTGCGGCGGTGGTGATGTCGAACAGCAGCGCCAGCGGGAGCCGGCGGCGGGCGTGCGAGGGTCTCGGTCATCGTGTGCTGCTCCTTCGATAAGTGGTTGTTCAGGCGGCGAGCCGGTGCGTGACCGGCGTGGTCGTGGACGTAGGCGCCGGGGGTGGGTTCGTATCCCTGGGCGCAGGGGTCGCAGGAGCCCACGGTGCGTAGGGGGAGGCAGTAGTAGTACCGGCGCGAGCATCAGGAGCAGGTGCTTCGGGCGGCCATCGCGCGCTCCAGCGCCAGTTCCTGAGCGAGCGTCGGGACGCGCTTCTGGCGTGCCAGGTCGATGCGGATGGCATTGTCCACGAGATCGGGTTCTGGCTCACTTTCCGTGGATCACCATGCTGAGTGACGTTCGTCGGGCGGGCGGGTTTCTGGGAAGCTGCCTGAAAATGATCCGTCGCCAATGCTGCGTGGCTGACAGTTCGGCCCGTGGAAGAAGCAGTGCTCCAATTGGAGGAGTTACTGTTCCCGTCGATCGCGGACGTGGCTGTGCTGTCGGTCGACGGGAACGACGAGGCGGTACGCATCAAGGCCAAGAGCCCGGTGGCCGGGTCCGATCGCCTCTGCTGTGGAGGCTGGTCGCGGCGAATTCACAGCTCCTGCCTGCGGTTTCCCGCTGATGTGCCCAGCGGTGGCGGACGGGTCGTCCTCTGCCTGTGTGTCCGCAGGTTCCTCTGCCCGGTCGTCTCGTGCGGGCGCCGGACCTTCGTCGAGTAGATGCCGGGGTTGACTCGTCGATACGTTGGAGAAGTTCAAAGACCCGTCCGGCTCGCCCTGGCCAAGGGACACCGCTTCGCCGACCGAACCCGAGCCAACCAGGCGACTGTCCACGAACTGCTGACCGCCGGACTCAGCCGGAGGGCGATTGGCCGCCAACTCCGCATGATCTCTCGTACCGTCAAACTCTTCGCCGACGCATCCACCCCGGAGGACCTCTTCCGCGGGCAGTGGCAGGGCCGGCCGTCCAAGCTGGACGCGTTAAAGCCCTCTGGATGATCGCTGGAACCAAGACTGCACGAACGCCTGGACCGTGGGGGAGGAGATCGTGCCGCTCGGCTATCAGGGCGGCTACCAGAGGGTTCGCGCCTACTTCCGGGAGAAGCGGACCTCTCCCAACCCGATCACAGCCCGGCCACCATCACCTCGCGTCGTCGCCGGCTGGATTCTCCGGCGCCCCGAGACCCTCTCAGAGACCGACGACCCTCGGCTCAAGGCCGTCTTGGTCCACTGCCCCGAACTCGACGCCCGCACCACTCACGTCCGGTCCTTCGCCCAGATGCTCACCGAGTGCCAAAGCGAAAGGCTGGCGGAGTGGATCGACGCCGTCCGGCACGACGACCTCCCCAACCTCCACACCCTGGCCGCAGGCATCGAACGTGACCGTGATGCCGTCATCGCCGGGCTCACCCTGCCCTGGAAATCCGGCGTCGTCGAAGGACACGCCAACCGGATCAAGACGCTCAAACGCCAGAAGCTCGGCCGCGCCGGCTTCGCTCTCCTGAGGAAGAGGGTTCCTCTGGCCAGTTGACCACAGCCACCCATAAGGTGATGGGGACGAGAGAAGATGCACCATGGATCCCCGCATACCCCGCCTGCGTCGCAAGCTGGCCGCGATCCCGTTCCAACCCCTGCGCAGCCACTCCTTCGGAGAAGAGCAACACAAGTTCCGCCTCGGTCCGAAGCTGGCAGAAGCACGCGTCACTGAGTTCGAGGCCGAGCACGACCTCGCCCTGCCCGACGCCTACCGGCAGTTCCTCACACTCGTCGGCGGCTCAGGCGCGGCGCCGTTCTACGGCATCCTGCCGCTGGAGCAGTGTTCCCTGCTGGTCATGAACCCGCGTGAGGAACCGGGGACACCCCGCGGATTCGACGACGCAGAACCCGGGGGTCAGGGACGCGACCTTTTTCTCCACGTCATCGAAATGGGCTGCACCGACGTATGCGTCATCGCGGTAACCGGTCCCCTCACCGGCCGCGTCCTCATCGGCAACAGCGACGGGTTCTGTGCGTCGATCTGCATGACCAGCACCATCACCGCTCACAACGATCCACAGCAGCGGCAGGCAGACACCTGAGGGAGCGTCAATTCCGATCGTCGGACAACAAGGCGTACGCGGTCTCGCGCGAGCCTGCCTCCCCGCAATCGAACGCCGTGGTCACGCTCCGCAACGACTCCCCAAGATCTGTGCCAGAACCCACAACTCGTGAACAAAGCCAATGCGGAGCAGGTAGCCCCGGGCGGGGTGGCGGCAGGACCAGTTCGGGCGGGTGGGGCACAGGCGGCACCGCAGGATCGCGACCGGGTCCCGGTTATCGGCCGCCGTCGATAAACTGGTGCGAGGCCTGGTCGTGTAGTTGGCCCACTGGCGGCAGCCGATCGGCGAGCTGGGCCGCGCGCACACCACGGCAACTGAAGGCCGACCGCTACCCGGCTGGCCCACCGACGCCGACCGCACCGAGAACATGTGGGTGGCGCCAGGCCCGCACCGCGCGGCTCGAGGCCGTCGCACGCCACCACCACGCTCACATGCTCGCCGCCAACGCCGAGCTCGGCGATGAACCGGAGCTCCTAACCACCCGGAACGGGCGCTTCGGGGGCGCGGCCATCCCAGAAGGCTGCGCGGTCAGCGCCGGCCGCCGCCGATCCGGCGGTCGTCGGCCAGTCCGGTCAGCGGGCCGAACTCCCGGGCGAGCTCGTTCCACGTCAGAACCTCGCCACAGCGGGCAGGGAACTCCTTCGGGGCGAACTCGGGCATGGTCCAGGTGCCAGTGCCCCGGTCCCGCAGCCACAGGTCCCCGTCACCGTCGACCACAGTCGGCGGGACCGGTACGGGCTCGGCCTGATCGGTGGGCTCCCAGGTGACCCGGCCCGGGTGGGAAACGCGGCGCAGCTCGGTGGTGGCCAGCCGCGCGGCCAGGTCACGGGTGGACTCTTCGGCGTCCTTGACCGACGCCAGTCGGAATGCGTCGTCAAGTACGGGCAGGGCTGGATTCTTGCTGCGCTTTGAACTCATACGCTGACTACCTCCGGTAGGGGGCGTCACATCCGTTGTGGCGCCCCGCAGAGGAACACGGTATCCGAGGCAGGGGCCGGGCCGGCTACGACCAATGTGTCCAGGTGGAGGCACACCGGGCGGTGGGGCTGGGCGGTGAGCTGGTCCTGGACCTGGTGCAACCCGTCGTGGCAGCGCTCAGGTATGGCGGTCCGTGTGGTTATGACTTTCCAAAGGGCCACCCAAGCACAGCTGGTGCCCCTTCGCTCACCCCGCCGCCTGCCCAAGGGTCTGTCTGGCCGTTCCAGGCCGCGTGACCCCGACGGAGAGGTGCCCTGCCCGGCAGAGGCAATGTGACCTCGCTGAGTTACCGATGCTTCCGGAAGCGGTGGACGTGCTCGGTGTCGTTCGGCTCACCTCCACGCGAGCGGAGGTGAGCCGAACGACTGATCGTGCCCTCGGGCGGATCGGCAAGCGCGCGACGGAACCCCTCCCGCTATTGGTCCAGACCAAATATGGTGTGGCTGGATTCCTCCCCCGATCGCCCTCCTCCGAGGAGATACCGGTGTTCACCCGACGCGCAGCGCTCACCGTCGCCCTCGCGGCCCTCGGCTCCGGCGCACTGCCGACCGCCGCCGCCGCTCTCCCTAGCTCCCCGGCCACCACCCCGCCGGTCACGCGCGCCGTGCTGCCGCGTCCCACCGGCAGGCACTCCGTCTCCACCCGCTCCCTGCCGCTCACCGATCTCGGGCGCACTGACCCGTTCGGCTCGCGTCCCGGCCCCCGCAGGCTCATGGTGCAGCTCTGGTACCCCGCCGGCTCCCGGGCTCCCTCGCCCCACCGCCGTAACCCCGTCGCCCCCTACACCGACCCGGGCACCGCCGCGGCGCTGGAGGGTGACTGGGGAATGCGGCCGGGCGTGCTGAAGGACGTCGGCACGCACGCCCGTTCCGGAGGCCGCCCGGCCCCCGGGACCCGTTCGGCCGTTGTGCTGAGCCACGGACGCGGCGCCTCGCGCATCCTCACCAGCGGCCTGGCCGAGGAACTCGCCTCCCACGGTCACCTCGTCGCGGCCGTCGACCACACCTACGATGCCGCCGCCGTCCGCTTCCCCGACGGCCGCTTGGTGCTCGGCGCCCTGCCGGCCGAACCGGAGGACTGGGATGCCCAGGACCAGTTGGAAGTCGCCGTGCGCGCCGCGGACCTGCGCTGCGTCGCGGATGCGCTGTGCCGTCGCACCCGCCCCCTCGCCGGGGTCGCCGTCCGGCGCATCGGACTGCTCGGCCACTCCCTGGGGGGTGCGGCCGCAGCCGAGGCCATGCGGACCGACCGCCGCTTCGTCGCCGGGCTCGACCTGGACGGCGGCCTGTTCGGCACCACGGTGGCCGCGACCGGGCTCGACCGGCCCTTCCTGCTGCTGACCTCCTCACCGGACCACGAGACATGGGCGCGGTGGCGGGACCACCATCGAAGTTGGGGCCGTCACTTGCATCTGGCGGGCGGCGGCCACCTCTCGGCCACCGATGTGCCCGCCCTCGCGGCCGCCGCCGGGCTCCGGGAGCGGTGGCCCGAGCCGCTGTTCAGCGACTACCTCGGCACGATCGCACCGCACCGCGCAGCGACGGTCACCCGCGCCTGTGCCACCGCTTTCTTCGACCGGTTCCTGATCGGGCTCCACCGACCGCTGCTCGACGCCCCCACCCACCGCTATCCCGAACTCCGGTTCCTCTGGGCGCAGGAAGCGTGAACCGGCCGGGAGGCCGTGTCCAGGAGCACAGCTCCGGGGCTTGAAGGGGCGCGAGGGGATTCCTGGCCGATCCCGGTCGGCGGGTCGCGCTCGGATGCCGTCGTCGCCGAACGGGAGGAAGGCACCACCTGGGTCCAGCCGGCCGACGCTGTCGGCATCAGCAAGCAGGCCGCCCACGAGCGCTGGACTGTAACCGTGAGCACCTGGGCCGCCAACAGCCGAGCCGTGTACCCGTCGGACAATGAGGACTCCGTCCTGACAGCCGCCCACGGGCTGGACCGGCTGCACGCTGACCGACATTCCGGTTACCGTCGGGACGGGGTCATTTCCGGCCTGGACGCCGTGCGTTTCCCGGGCGGCCTCGGCGGCCGCCGAGGCCGCCCGCCGGGAACGCGCTGCTGGCGCCGCTCCAAGAGCAGCTCGCCCCCTGGACGACGAACTGCGACTGTTCTCCGAAGGAGGCGCCCGCCCGGATGCCCGCCCGGATGCCCGCGCGGCGGTGCCGGTGCGGCAGGCCGATCTGGACGACGAGACCGCCGCGCTGTACGAGGAACTCACCGGTGCCGAGCCGCAACTTGCCGAGGAGCACCGCTACAGCGCCGAGCGCGCCCGTGCCCACGCCGCGGCTGAGCGGGAGTACGCCGAACCGCTCGCCACCCGGGCTCCGCCGACGTCGGCCGCTGCAGCGCGGGGTGCTCGGCCTGCTCGGCACTCACGCCGGCGGCGCGGGCGTGCATCATCGCCGACCTCTCGTCACCACCGAGGTCATGGCAGGCCTTGGCCACGTGCCAGGACAGCAACGTGGCCAGGATGTGTGCGGCGGGGGATGCGAAGGGTGTCCTTCGCGCTGGGCGTACTGGGCGACCGCGGCAATGCCCCGCCAGCACACATCCTGGCCCCCATCCGGGCCGGGGCGCTCTCGGTCCGGGCTTGAGCCCGAGTGCTTCCAGGTGTGTGTGCTGCTCGGGGTCCCGCGACGCCCGTGCAGGTCGCCACCTTTCTGCCGCGGATCATCGAGGAGGTAGTACGGCGCATCCAGGCCGGCCTGAACGCTGAGGGCGCAAAGATCGCCTTGGTGGGCGACGGCGGCGCTCCGCCTGGGGTCGAGGGCTGCGTCACCCCAGCGTGACCGACGTGTACAACCGCGTGTTCAATTCGAATCAGCAGAAGAGCGATGACCTTTTGCCCATGGACACGGGCCGGACTGGCGGTTGGTGAGCTGGCGCAAGGCACGGAAGAGGGGGAGGGATTCGGTGATCTGGCCGATGGGGCCGATGGCGTCGCGCAGGGCGACAGTGCCGAAGGCTGCGTCCTCGATCAGCGGGGCGGTGGGTGTGGGTGTGGTCGATGACCTTGTTCCGCTTGATGGTCCAGGCATAGGCGGCCGGTAAGAAACGGCTCTTGTCGGCAGGCCCTCAATAATTGGTCTGTACCTATCGGGGCAGAAGAGCGGCATGAGCGACAACATCATCTCGATAGCGGTCGAACTGCACGGCGGACCAGTGGATGGGCCACCTCCGTGACCCTCACGGATGATGAGGACCCCTGGGTTGCGCTTCCCGACGACGGCTGCACCTTCCCGGGCGGCAGCGGCATCTATGCGCCCGACGTCGACGGCCGCTGGTGTGGCAGGACGACCAGCCAGCGATACCCCGTGACTCCGCCCGCATACCCCCGGCACCACGTCAGCACCCGGAGGAAAAGTGGTGAACCGCATTCGCATGACAGCTGCGTGGCTGACTGGCCTCGCGGCAGCTTTGCTGCGCAGGGATGAGGAGGTACTCCTCGGAGTCCTTCAGCAACCTGACTACCCCGCGCTCGTGTCATGTCCGATCTGTGACGAGCGCCCGGAAAGCGTCGTGTCATGTGTCGAGGACCCCACTATCGACGGGCGCTCTGCGGTTCTCGTGGACTTCAGGCCCTGTCGGCATGGCATTTGGGTGCCCACCGACCACTAGCGGACCGCCTGAGCGCTCCACCAGGGCGTCGTGTTCCAACTCGGGGCCCAGAGCGACCAGGCCCCCGCTTAGCACACAGCGCGGCGGCAGCCGACTAGCGAGCTGGTGCGTGATTGCGTTGGAGAACATGGGGTGCCTGACCTGGGGTTTTTGTCAGCCGGTGGTGGTGCGGTCGGAGACGAGGCCTGCGATGGCCCGGTAGGTGGCGGGCAGGTTCTCTCGGCGGTGGGTTCAGCGGGTCAGTTGCTTCCAGTGTTTGTGGTCGGCGAGGGCGTGTTCGACGGGTTGATCTTGTTTCCCGTCCTGGGCGGGGTCACCGCTTGGCCGGGTTGATCGCGACGGAGCCCGAGGTAGCTGTCGTCCAGGAGCACCTCCACGTCGGAGAAGTGTTGGAAACAGGTACCGATGCCTTCGTTGCGTGCGACGGTCGCGTCATGCATCCGCCCTGGTCGCAGGGCATCGGTCCAGAGTGTGCGGCCCACATCGTGCGCGACGACAGTGGCCTTCATCGTGTTCTGCTTCTCCTTCCCCGAGACGAAAGCCCGGCGTCCGCCGCGGCTGGCCGGGGACGGCGGACCTGGACCTCGGTGGCGCCCAGCCGCAGCTCTATGCCTTCGGCCTGGGCGTGTGCGAACACATCCGTCAAGGTTCGCAGCCGCAGGCCAGGCCGACGAGAATCCGACCGTGCGTGCCTGACCCAGCTCGTGGGCCACGCCGGAGCAGCGCTCGGCGCCGCCACCGTCGACGACCTGGCCGACTGCTTCCGCATCCCCGTCACGGTCGCCGCCCCGATCCTGCCGGACACCGGCCTCGTCCCCGTCCGGGTCCAGGGCTGGGGTCCTGCCTGGGCGGCCCCGGACGCCCTCCCCCGCACGCCGCGGCCGCACCACGCACCTGTGATGCTCGGCCCGTTCGACAACCTCATCTGGTACCGGCCCCGCGTCCAGCGCCTCTTCGACTTCAACCAGGTCTTCGAGGCCTACAAACCCGCCCACCGCCGCCTGCACGGCTACTACGTCTGCCCCCTCGCCAACGGCCGCCTCCTCGGCCGCGCCGACCTTGCCCGCCGCGGCGACACCCTCACCATCCGCAGCACCAGCCAGGAACCACACGCCGGACCCGACACCACACACCACTTCGCCCCCGCCATCACGGAACTCGCCCGGACCACAGGACTGACCCGCCCGAAACTCACCGGGGAATCAATGGATCCAGCATCACGTGCGCTGAGCGCGAGCCAGCTCGGGCGCCCCCGCGCTGCTCGCCTCTGTTGCAGCCGTCCAACGGCCTTGGCGCCGCGGCACGGCGGCGCTTGTGTGACCCTCTGAGCACGCCCGCGCCCGGCCTCAATCAGAGTGGGATGCCGCCTAAGGGCTGTCCCGCAATTCCCGGCGGGCGCGCGGCGACAGCTACGGCACCTCGCCGCGTTGTCGGAACGTCCCCATACGTCCAGTATGCGGACGTCCCTCCGCCGTGCGATGCACCGCATCTGACGCCGCACGCTGATCCACCGGGATTTGCGGGACAGCCCTTAGCCATGATCCGAAAGAGACGCCCTAATCGCCCGGGCCGTGAGTGGTGGTGAGATCCGCGAGTCCGGAGACCGTCAGGACAGGCGTCAGGAGGGGGCCCGCGATGAGTTCGAGGCGGTCGGCGTGAGCGAACAAGACGCTCAGTCCGGCGCTGTCGAGGTACTCGACTTCGGTGAGGTCGATGATGAGTGGGCCTGTGGTGGCATCGAGAGCGGCGGTCAGCGCGTCGGTGTTGCTCATGTCGATCTCGCCGACGGCCTTCAGCAACGGTGTCCCGTCGGATCGATTGCGGGCTGTGAGGGTGAGCGGTGTGGTCATCAGGCGATCCTCGTATGCATGCCGACGGTGGTGCCGTTGGGGCTTGGGGTGATGGTGACCTGCTGCATGAGTGCGCGCATCAGCGTGACGCCTCGGCCGCGGTGGGTGTTGAGTTCGGGCTGCGGGGGTTTCCAGTTGCCGCTGTCCACTACGGACAGATGTAGATCGTCCACGAGCGCTTCAACCCGGAGGCGGATCGTCTCTCCCGGGCTGTGGCGGTGGCCGTGCTCGATGGCGTTGGCACACGCTTCACCGGCGGCGACCAGGACGTTCTGTACGGTGTGGGGCGGCAGGTCGCACTGGTCCAGCCAGGTGCGCAGCGCCTTGCGGACCGGGGCAAGCTGTTCCGACTCGGCGGGAAAGGTCACTTCCAGCGGGGCTGGGTGCCGGTACAGCAACAGGGCGACGTCGTCGTCATAGCCTCCGGTCGGAGCAAGGCGTTCCATGACCTGCGTGGCGAGGTCGTCGACGGCGCTCTCGCGGCCTGCCTGGACGGCTTCGCCAGCTTGGTGGATGCCGGTCGTCAGCGGACGCCTTCGGCGTTCGACGAGACCGTCGGTGTACAGCAGCAGCGTGGCCCGGGCGGGGACGTCGCATTCTGCCTCCGGGCGGGCGGTACCGGGTCGGACGGCGAGAGGGGCGTACCTGCCGCCCTCCAGCAGTGATGTTGTGCCGTCGGGGAGAGCAAGGATGCCCGGTGGGTGGCCGGCGCTCGAGTACGTCAGATGGCCGGTGTTGGGGTCGAGGACACCGCAGAAAACGGTCGTGCACAACGCGCCGGGGACGCCGGCCGCGAAGTGGTCCAGCGCCATGAGGGCTCGGGCGGGGCTTCCGTCCTGGAGCAGCAGCGCGCGGCAGGCGCTGCGCAGCTGGCCCATCACGGTGGCCGCGCCCAGCCCGCGGCCTACGCAGTCGCCCACGACGATGCCTATGCGCCCGTCAGGCAGGGACACCGTGTCGTACCAGTCCCCACCGACCTCCAAGGGGCGGGTGGCCGGTTCGTAGCGAACGGCGAAGCCTTCGGGAAGTTGGGAGGGGCCGAGGATCGCGCGCTGCAGTACGAGGGCGATCTCGCGCTGCTGGTCGATCTGGTGAGCTCGGGTCAGGCCCTGGGCGAGGTGTCCGGCCAGCAGCGACAGCAGCAGCTCGTCCTCACTGGTGAAGGGCCGCTCGTTGCCGAGGTCGACCCACAGTGCCATCGGGCCGTCGGGGTGCTCCAGGATGATACCGGCCCCTGTGCTGTCCACGGTGGGGGTGAGAAGAGGGCGCTCACGCAGAACGGTGAGGGCTTGGCGGCGGTCCGCAGACAGCTGTTGCCAGTGCAGGCCCTGTTCGGTGGTGGTCAGGGTGGGTGTGTCGCCGCGGTCGAAGACTGCGGCCAGCACGGACGAGGCGTGCCACAGTTCCTTCAGTTCGGCCAAGGCGGTGCTCAGCGCTTCTGGCAGGTCCTCGGCCTGGGTCAGACAGGTACTGAGGGATGCGAGGGCGGTTTCGCGCTGGATGGCGTAGTGGTCCGCGGTGGCATCGCGGAAGGTTCCGACGGTGACGGTGCGCCCGCTGTCGGGGTCCTGGGCCGGATTGAATGTGGCACTGATCCACAGGCGGTGTCCGTCGCGGTGTGTGACGGGGATGGTGTGGTTGCCCTGGCTCTGGTCGAGGAGGCCCGCGAAGGCGTCGGCGACCTGTTGGTGGGCTTCCGGTTCGGTTTCGGTGTCCGGCCACCAAGGGTGCGTCGGGGCGTAGGGGAGGTTTTCGGGGCCGTACCCGAGGATGTCGGTGAAGGCGGTGTTGATTTCGATGACCGCGCCGTCCTCGTCGCAGACGAAGAACGCTTCCTGCAGGGAGTCGACGAGCGCGGTGCGCCAGCGGGCGTGGTGGTTGCGCAGGCGCGCCAGTTCGACGTTGGCCCGGACCCTGGCGAGGAGTTCGGCGGCGGCGAACGGTTTGACGAGGTAGTCGTCGGCTCCGGCTTGGAGTCCCTCGATCGATGCTTCCTGCCCGGCCCGGGCGGACAGCAGCAGCACGGGGACGGCTGCGGTGCGAGGGTCGGTCCGCAGGGCCGCGACCAGGGACAGGCCGTCCAGGCGCGGCATCATCACGTCGCTGACCACCATGTCGGGGGCTTGGGTGCGAATCGCGTCGAGTGCTTCCATCCCGTCGGTGACAGCCCGGACGTCGTAACCCGCTCCTGACAGCAACCGGGACAGGTACTCACGCATGTCGGCGTTGTCGTCGGCGACGAGCACCTGGGCAGGGATGCCAGGTCCGGTGACCGGTTCGGTGACGGTGTCGCCGCTACCGGCCGTTGCGCGGGCGCGTTCCTCTCCCGGTAGCCATCGCATGGCCTCCTGCACGTACGGGGCGGCGGCGGAGGGCGACGCAATGGTGCCGGCCGGGGGAGTGAAAGCGTCGGCGGGCAGGTGGGTGGTCCCGAACGGAAGACGGATAGTGAAGCTGGTGCCTTCGCCCTCGGTGCTGTCGGCAGTGATTGTGCCGCCGTGCAGGCCCACGAGCTCCTGGACGAGGGCGAGGCCGATGCCACTGCCCTCGTTGGAGCGGGAGCGGACGTTCTCGATACGGTGGAAGCGTTCGAACAGCCGGGGCATCTCCTGCGCCGGGACGCCGATGCCGGTGTCCTTGACGGTCACCACCGCCTGTCCGTTCGCCGCTCGGACCGACACGGCGATCGAGCCTTCGAAGGTGAACTTCAGCGCGTTGCTGAGAAGGTTGAGCACCACCTTCTCCCACATGCCGCGGTCGATGTACACCGGCTCGTCGAGGGCAGGGCAGTCGACGGTGAAACCGAGCCCGGCTCGGTCGATGGCGGAGCGGAAGACACTGGCCAGTTCGGAGGTGACGGCGGCAAGGTCAGCGGGCTCGTAGGTCGCCTGCATCCGCCCGGCTTCGATGCGGGAGAAGTCCAGCAAGGTGTTGACGAGCTTGCCCATCCGAAGTCCGTTGCGGTGGATCGTCTCGAGTTCCTGACGCACCTCCGGACCCTCCTGCGCCAGCAGGCCGCGCAACTCCTCGAGTGGGCCCATGATCAGGGTGAGCGGAGTGCGGAACTCGTGGCTGATGTTGGAGAAGAAGGTGGTCTTCGCCCTGTCCAGCTCGGCAAGTTCCTCGGCGCGCTGCTGCTGAGCCCGGTAGCTGCGGGCGCTCGCGATTCCTGCGGCGATATGGCCCGCTACCAGTTCGACGAAGCCTCGGTAGACTTCGTCGAGCGGCCGGTGCCGGTTGAGTCCGGCGACGAGGAATCCGTAGGGCGCGCCGCCTTGTTGCAACAGCGGCACCACAAGCGCGTGGGTGGGCGGTTCGGCCCAGACCCCCGTTGGGAGCCCGGCGAAAGGCTTCGCCTCGAGTGCGACGAGCGTCGATTCTCCCTGGGAGAGCGCGGCTACGGGCCACGGTCCATCGGTCCCGCCCGCCGGCAGACTCGCCGGGGCAGCCGGGTGCCCGGCCGCGATGCCGACGGTGTTCGCCAGCCGGGCGCTGCCGTCGTCGTCGTAGAGGTAGGTCAGCGCGAAGGGGAGGTCGGCCTGGTTACGGCTGAGCTGTCGTCCGGAGAAGGCCAGCATCTCTTCTTCGGTGCGTACCACGCTGGGGTCCGAACCCAGGTCCCGCAGCGTGGCCATCCGCCGCTCACTGATGACCCGTTCGGTGTCCTCACTGACCACGCACAGCATCCCGACCACATGGCCGGTGTCGTCGCGCAGGGGACTGTAGGAGAAGGTGTGGTAGGACTCCTCCGGGTAGCCCGACCGCTGGACGAAGAGCAGCAGGGCCTGATCCCAGGTGGCGTCGCCCGTGCCCAGCACAGTGTCGATTCGCGGGCCGATATCGTCCCAGATCTCCGCCCACACCTCGCTCGCCGGCCGTCCCAGCGCCCAGGGGTACTTGCTGCCCAGCGTGTCCCGCCGGTAGGCGGAATTGCAGAAGAACGTCAGTTCCGGCCCCCACGCCATCCACATGGAGAAACGTGACGAGAGCAGAATGCTTACCGCGGTCCGCAGACTCTGCGGCCAGAGAGCCGGCAGTCCAAGAGGGTGCGTCGCCCAGTCCACCGCGCCAAGGTCCTTCCCGACTTCGACGTCCGCGGAGAACACATCGTCCCCGGCCGCCGCCCGGCCCCCGGAGCCTTCCGATACCGCCACTCTGCACCCCTTCCTCCAGTAGGCGGCTACCCGAAGCCCCCATACGTACTCGACGCGCTCACAACCAGGTCACCAGCACCCGTGGTCCTCGCGGCCCGGGGCGGAGCGGGAAATCCGTTCGCCTCCGGCGACGCGACGCCCCCATCCCGGCGGAGCCGTCACCTCTACCGAGTCACGTGGCCGGATCAGTAGGATAAGACAGTCGCCCTGAAAGTGGGCACGCACAGTGACTTGAGAGGGCGACGGTGACACAGACCGGCACTGCCTTGCGCCCGGACCCGGCACCCCGGCCCACCGACGAGACGCGGCGCCTTGCCGCAGTACACCGCTATCACGTACTGGACACCCCGCCCGACGGATCGTTCGACAGAATCGCCACCCTCGCCGCCCAGATCTTCCACGCGCCCGCCGCCGCCATCACCATCGTCGACAGCGACCGCGTGTGGTTCAAAGCCACTGACGGACTGGGCAACGTCACCGAGACCGGCCGCACCCCCGGGCTGTGCTCCTCCGCCATCCTGCACGGCGCCCCCTACGTCGTCACGGACACACTCACCGACCCCCGCACCACCACCGCCACCACCCTCGGAGAACTGGACGTGCGGTTCTATGCCGCCGCTCCCATTACCACCCCCGACGGCTACCACCTGGGCACCGTCAACGTGCTCGACAGCCAGCCCCGCCAGCCGACCGAAGAGCAACTCGCAGCCCTGGCGAACCTCGCAGCCCTGGTGATGGACCAGCTGGAGATGCGTCTGTCGGCCATACTCACGGTCGCCGCCGAACGGCAGATGCGCGCCGCCGCCGAACGCCTCGCGCGCACACTCCAGCGAACCCTCCTGCCCTCCGCGCTGCCCAAGGTCCCCGGCCTCCACGCGGCCGCCGCCTACCACACCGCTTCGGCCGACGAGGTCGGCGGCGACTTCTACGACCTGTTCCCCCTCGACGACGGCCGCTGGGCCTTCTTCCTCGGCGACGTCTGTGGCAAAGGCGCCGGAGCAGCAGCCCTCACCTCACTCACCCGCTACACGCTGCGCGCCGCCGCGATCTACGACCCCGACCCCTGCACGGTCCTGTCCAACCTCGACAGCGTCCTGAAAGGCGAGTACCAGGGAACCGACCCCCGCTACTGCACTGCGATCTTCGGCATCCTGCAGCCGGCGGAAGACGGCTCCTTCACGCTCACGCTCGCCGGCGGAGGCCACCCCCCGGCCCTGGCTGTACGCGCCGACGGCAGCATCAACCCCATATCCACCGTCGGCGGCCAACTCATCGGCATGCTGCCCGAACCCCGCTTCACCCAGACCTCAACACGCCTCGGCCCGGGGGACGCCCTGCTGCTGTACACCGACGGTCTCACCGAAGCCCGCACACCGAGCGGGGACAGACTCGAGGACGAGGGTCTGGCCGCGCATCTGGCAGCCGGCACCTGGCACGACGCGGACGATCTGCTTGCAGGAATCCAAAGACTCCTGGACCACTTGGGTCCGGGCGTCAACGATGACACGGCCCTACTGGCCCTGTCCGTCCCCATACCCCGTACCGCACCCGCACAGGAGACCCGGTGAGCGACCAGACCCTGACTTTGACCACCCACCATCACCCCGCCGGTGTCTTCGTCCTGACCGTCTCCGGCGAACTCGACCACCACACCTCTCCCAGCTTCCGGGAAGCCCTCAACGAGATCGCTCTCACTCCCGACACCGGCCTGGTACTCGATCTATCCGGCTTGACCTACTGCGATTCCACCGGCATCACCGTGCTGGTGACCGCCTACCAGCGCGCCCAGGCAAGCGGCACCCAACTGAACGTCGCGGGGGCGAGCACCCATCTGCTGCGCGTCTTCAGCATCGTCGGTCTGGACCAAGTCTTCACCCTGAAGCCAACCACCGAGGATGCCATTACCGCTCTGCGCACCTGATGTCCTTTCCAACCCCACGGACTCGGTGATTCGGGCGATGCCCAGAACCGGGCCGGTGACCAGATCGCGCCAGTCCTGTCCGGCCGCTCCCTCATCGGCCTGCTCATCGAGCTGTGGGACACCCGCTTCGCCGTAGCGGGTACCGTTCCCAACGGCCCGAGCGCTCGTCACTCCTCGCCACCCACCTGAGTGATGCGGTCGTCGCCGATGCGCTGCTGTACATCCGTCAGCAGGAGATGGAGCAGCTCTGTCAGCCTGTTCCGCTGGTCGGGCGTGAGCCCTCCGATCAATTCGGCCTCACGCAGCAGCACTTGGTCCACAGTGACCTCGACAAGGTCGTGCCCGGCCGTGGTCAGGGTGACCTGGACAGTACGGGGGCGGCCGGTGCCGGACTGCCGGGTCACCAGGCCTTCCCGCTCGGCACGGGCCACCCGTTGGGAAATGGCTCCCGCCGTGACCAGGGCGCGCCGCGCGAGTTCGCGGGTACTCAGGGTGTACGGGTGGCCGCTGCGGCGCAGCACGCTGAGCAGGTCGAGGGTCGCGGAGTCCACCTCGGCGCGTGCCAGTACCCGGCGCCGGTCGTCGCCGAAGAGCTTGGCGAGCTGCCAGATGGGCGTGACGATCCCGATCGAGTCGGACGGAGTGCCAGGGCGCTCGCGTTCCCATGCGGCGGCGATGTCCAGCGCTGAAGCGCGCTCCGCCCCGTCCTCGCCGTTCGCCGTCCGGGGCTCCTTTGCCACAGTCCCACCCCTGCCTGTACGTTTAGATCTAAATTTAGACCTCAATGAAAAGTATCGGAGTCAGCATATGACACGCACCATCGTGGTCACCGGCGGCGGAACGGGCATCGGCCGGGCGACTGCCCGGCTCTTCGCGGAGCAGGGCGAGACGGTGATCGTCACTGGTCGCCGCCCCGGTCCGCTCCACGAACTGGCAGAGAAGTCCGGCGTGCGCGCGCTGGTGTGCGACCACACCGATCCCCGGGCGCTCACCACCCTCCTGTCGGAGCTGCCGGACCGGATCGACGTCCTTGTGAACAACGCGGGCGGAAACACCGACCTCGACAGCGACGGAGCCACGGACCTGGCCGCCTACGCCCGGGACTTCCGCGCCAACCTGGACACGAACCTGGTGAGTGCCGCACTGACCACGAAGGCGCTGGACGACCGCCTCGCCGCCGGCGGCGCGGTCGTCCACATCGGCTCGATCGCCGCCGACCAGGGCGCCGGCTCCTACGGGGCCGCCAAGGCGGGGCTCGCCGCCTGGAACCTTGATCTGGCCCGCGAGCTCGGCCCACGCGGCATCACCGCGAACGTCGTCTCGCCCGGCTACATCGCCGACACGGAGTTCTTCCGCGACCGCCTCCCGGAAGCCCGCCGCACCTCCCTCGTCGCCGCCACGGCGACGGGCCGCGCCGGCACCCCCGCCGACGTCGCCACCACGGCCGCCTTCCTCGCCTCTTCCGGAGCCCGTCACATCACGGGACAGGTGCTGCACGTGAACGGGGGCACTTACAGAACCCGCTGAGCTGAGCGGGATGCACGAGGAGGGCATAGTGTCGATGACGACGGGCACCGGCGCGGACCAGCGTGCAAGGCCTGCAGGCGTTGCTTCGGGGTGAGCGGACGCCCGTAGCCGCCGCGCCGGCCGTGCCCACCTCACGGCCGGGCGCCGGGACGAAGCCCGGCAGCAGTTCCAGGCAGCGCTCACCCTGCCAGACGCCAGCGCATACGATCTCGAACGCGCCCAGGCCATCCACGGCCTCCAGGCACGTGCAGCCCACAACGAAATGGCCGCTGAATCTGCGGATCCCCGCAGTGAAATGCTGTGCCGCCATGGGCTCTGTGCCGAACTGGTCCGTTGGAACATGACGGTCCGGTCGACGAGGAGCACTGGGTTCGTGCGTCGTGGGTCAGATCGAGACTTCGGTGTCGACGCCCTGGAGGTGGCCCACGTGGAAGGTGCTCACCTCGTCACCGGTATGGGTCCCTGCGTACGGATACGGCGGACGGCGCGCCGAGAAGACAACTCCAACTGGTGGGCGTCGCGGAGGAGGACCTGCTCGTGAGGGAAAGCCGTGGGACCGGCTGGTCAGCGCCGGCCGAGAGGACGACCTCGGCTGCCACGCCGGGCGGCCTCCACGGTCGGCGCGACGACCCACTGGGAGGAACATTTCCCCTCAGCAGCGTGCAGCGCACCCTGCATAACGCCTTGGGCGAGCGGGTCGCGGAGCGTACGGCCCTTCTCGTTGCCCAGCTGAACAGTGCCGACGTGCGGGTGGACGGCTTGACGTTGAAGGCGTTCGTTCGGATCCGGGCGCTCAGCAGCCGGTCCATCCTCAGGCTCATCGGGGTGTTGAGCAGCGGAAGGGTGGCGTGGGTGGCCATCCGGTGCAGGTCGTAGGCGGATCGCTCCCGCGCGCTCATCGCCCGCCGGTGCCCGAGCGACCGCAGCGGCGCTGGTACGAAGGCGTGCCGTGCCCGCCGCCACGTGTCCCAGCCTGCGGCCTGGTCTCGCGCCGCGGGTGTCACCAGCCTGAGGCCGGTGCCGATTCGCGTCATGACCGATCCTCCGCCCGGTCCGGGCCTACCTCCCGTGGCATGTCTTGCCGCTTCGTCGGGCAGCGGGAAGAGGTTGTTGGCCCTGATGGAATCGGCCAGGAGCGGCGGGGGAACGGGGACCGCGGCCATACGGCGGCGGCGCCGGTCTGCCTCCACGCAGGCGGTCGCCTGCCGGTGCAAAGCTCGTGCCTCTTGCGGTGACGGCCCTGGTGGCGGAACCGGTGCAGGCCGGTCAAGGGCGGCGGCACTCGCCCGGGCGAGTGCTCGCGCACGGTCGGTCTTCTGCTGCCGGGTCATCTGGGTCGGTCAGGTATCCACCGGCGTCTTGGCGGCCACCAAGCCGAGGAGCGCCGGCAGCAGTTCGGCATCGCTGCGAGGCTTGAGCCCGGCCTTGGCCGCCTGCCGAAGGCCATCCCCGACGCGGGCGTCGGAAAACGCCGGCACCTCCTCGCCGGGCGGGAGCCCATTCCAAAGCCGCTCCTGCCGGGCCCCGTCCAGCTCGACAAGGATCTGCCGGCAGTCCCGGGGATCGCGGTGCACGGCCCACTTCCCCGCGTGCCGCCCGCCCCGGCCCGACAGACGGCCCCGATACGGTTCGAGGACCGGGCTGCGGGCGCCGTACCAGAGGCCGCCGATCTTCACGCCTCGCCGAGTGTCGATCCGTACGAAGTGCACGGGCAGCAGCTCGTAGTAGAGCTCCGGCGGCGGGATCTCCAGGCAGATCCCCCCATCCCGCGCGGCAGCGGCGGCGAAGAGCGTGCTCGGGCTGTGCCGCCCGCCCGGATCGCAGGCTGGCGCGTACTGGTCGATACGTCGGTTCTGCCAGACCTTCACGTTCCAAGTGGCCAGCAGGTGCTCCGTCTCCGACAGCGTCCAGGTCGCGTCGCCCTCCGGGTCGGCGCCGCGGTAGCCGAGGAGGAGCTCCAGCAGCAGCCGCTGGATTCCGGCGAAGGTCCGCTCGCAGGCGGCTTTGTCCTGCGGCCGCATCGCCCGCGCCGGCAGCAAATCGATCCCCAGCCTCGCCGCAGCCTGGACGAAGTGGTGGCTTTTGTAGACGGCGCCGTGGTCGCTGGTCACCGTCTCCGGAGCGAAGAACGGCAGCCCGGCGACCGGGTGCCCGGCCAGCTCGGCCACCAGCGCCGCCGGGGCGCCGGGGTAGGGCCGTTCCGTCTCCGGGCCCCAGTCCGGCCGCATCGGCAGCAGCACGTCCCGCAGCGGCATTGCCACCTCCACCGACGACTCCGCCACCGCCGCTGCGACGAAGGCCGCCGACACCGCCCGGGAGCGCGCTGCCGAGTACCTGCTGTCGACGTGGCTGAGGCAGCTGTTCGGGCAGGCCGCCGCCCGGACCGAGCAGGCCGTGGCCGCGCTGTGGACGGAGCGGCTGCCCGAGCTTGCCGCCTGCCCGCTGGATGTCGGCATGTCCGGGCGGTCATCGCATGACCACCGAGCCGAGCGGCGTCGATCTCGCGCGCCAGGCACTGCTCGCGGCCCGGGAAGCGGCGAGGAAGAACGGTGCCACCAGCAAGAAGCCGAAGCGGCGCACCACCACCGTGGTACGCCGTGACGGGTGCGAGCCGCTCGGGCTCGACACCCCGCTCGGCCGGCGGACCTTCACCGTCCCCGGAACCACCGGCACGCCCGGCGTCTGGTTCACCGACGACCAGGCCCTCGCCCACTGCCCTGACCTGCACCGGACCATCGGCGGTCCGATGCAGCCGCCCCCGGGTGCGGACGCATCCGTGTCGGGAGGCACCCGCGGCGGGAGGCACCCGCGGCGGGACGCACCCGTGCCGGGACGCGCCCGTATCGAACGCGACGGCCCGGACACGGACTGCCCGGGCCGCGCGTTCAGCGGGTTGCCGCTACCCCGCGTTTCTGAGGAACACGGAGGTGAGCGGTGCGGTGTGGGTGGAGTCCACGCCCGCGCCCGCCGTGAAGTCGGCCTTCTCGCGGCCGTTCCAGTCGGCGATCGGGCTGCCGCCCTGAGTCAGGTGCTGGAAGCGGGACGGGTCGCCCGGCGCGGAGCCGAACTGGTAGACCGGCTGGGCGCCCGCGCCAGTCCTCCCGTACGGCAGGTAGTCCGTGTACGGGCCGCCCGGGGTGAGCTGCTTGGACAGGGTGTTGTTGTGGAAGACGTTCTGCGGGCCGGAGGAGCCGGACCACTTGAGCGCCTTGGCCCCGGCGGCCCACCAGATCGGGTACCAGGTCCCGGCCTCGACGTCGCCGCCCTCGCCGCCGCAGCGGGCGGTGCAGTTGCCCGAGTAGTGCTCGTACGGCACGCGGACGGTGTTGTTCTCGAAGAGGTTGCGGCGTTCCCAGCCGCCGTGGAGGTTCAGGTCGGAGTCGAAGTCGTTGCCGTAGACCACGTTGCCCGAGGCCGACCACTGGAGGGTGAAGTGGCGCAGGTTGCGGGTGGTGTTGAGGGCGTAGAGGGAGTCCCAGACGCGGCTGCCGCGGAAGTAGCCGTTGCCGCCCTTGCCCTTGTTCCATGCGCCGTCGAGGTGGTTGCGCTCGAACTGGAGGTTCTTGGCGACCTCGGTGACGATCGGGTGCGATCCGGTCATCTCCGCGCGGACACCGCGGGCCCAGGAGTCGGCGGCCCACTTGAAGACCAGGCCGTGCATGGCGTAAGCGGGGGCCAGGTTGCCGTAGTTGTGCCGGGCCTGCTCGGGGGGCATCCCGGGCATGTCCTGAGTGAAGGAGAAGTTCTCGAACCCGACGCCGACCACCATCTTCAGCGGGGTGACCTTGCTGGGGTAGACGGTGCCGTCGATCGCGGCGGAGCCGTCCGAGGTGGAGTCCACCGGGAGGTCGAATTCCAGCGGCTTGTCCAGGGTCAGCGTACGGTTCGCCACATCGACGGAGCTGATGCGGAAGACCTGCTGGCGCATGTGCAGGTTCTCGTACCGGCCCTCGTCCGTGGCGCTCTGGAGAGCGTAGAACTTCCGGCTGTTAGCAGCGCCCACCCACACGTGCCCGCCGACCGGGAAGCGGGCCGGGTCGGCCTTGGCGTCGAGGTGGACGACCCGGTCGCCCTCCTTTGCGGAGAAGCCCGGCGCGGCCGCGGAGGTCCGCAGCTTCACGCCAGAGGCCCAGTGCTGGTTGACCGAGCCCTCGAAGAGGTCCTTGCGGTTGGCGGGGGCGGCGGCCAGCTCGTCCGCGTACCGGGGGGCGACCTCGCGGGTCGAGACGCGGAACAGGCCGCGGCCGGGCCACATCCAGCCGCCCTTGCCGGTGTCCGCGCCCGACCCGTAGGACATGGCGTCCTGGTCCCAGCGGCTGCCGTCCGAGGTCAGGGTGTCGTACTTGGTGCTGTCGTCGGGGCGGAACACGATCCGGGTGCCCCCGGGCCGGGCCGGGTCGCTGCCCTGACCGCGGATGGTCAGGTAGCTGGCGTCCACGGAGATCTGGCGGCTGACGTTCAGGTTGCCGGCGGGCAGGGTGATCAGCGACAGACGCTCGAACTGCGCGGCGCCCCCGCACCGGGTGCGGATGTCGTCGATGGCCCGCTGGAGGCCGACGGAGTCGTCGGCCTCGTCGTCCGGCTTGACGCCGTAGGTGCCGTCGAGCTCTTCCGGGGTGATGCGGCATGCCTCGTCACCGGTGTGCTGCGCCTCGCCGGGCAGCGGGCTGCCGCCGCGGTAGCCGGCGGCCGACCAGTTCGGCATGCCGGGCAGCTGCGCCTTGCGGTTGTAGGCGCTCAGCAGCTGGGAGGGCGGGTTCGGGTTCGCGGCGGCCTCGGAGGTGTACCGGTGGCGGCCGATGGTCTCGATGGCGCGGTGGGTGGAGCCGCCGAGGGGCAGCTCGTAGAAGTCGACGGCGACGTAGTTGGGCGTCTTGCGGGCGGCCGGGCCGCAGATGTTCAGCGCCCGGTCGACCAGGGAGCCGCCGTTGTCGATGGCGGCGGTGATGACGGTGGGGGCGTCGCGGAACTGGTTCATCACGAACAGCCGGGTGAAGCCGGGCTCCTGCCGCGTGAGCGGGATCTCGTCCCAGCGGGTGTAGCAGTCCTTGTTGCCCGCGAGGCCGCCCATGCTCCAGAAGTTCTCGACCGTCCAGTTGCGCTGGAGGCGGACCCCGACCTCGGGGACGTCACTGTGGTCCGAGAAGATCAGTAGCCGCTTGTCCAAGCCCTTCATTTGCGACAGGGTCGGCCAGCCGTGGGTGGCCACCCCCTGCACCTCGGGGTCGAAGACCAGCTCCTTCAGGCCGGGTATGGCGGCCATCTCGCCGGCCATCTTCGCCCGGTCGGCGACCCTGTCCTCGATGAAGACGGTGACTACAGCGTCGGCGTCCTTCTGCAGGAACGTCACGATGTCGGCCAGTCCGTCCTGGAAGACGCGGTTGCCGCCGACCACGCAGGTGCCGTGGCACATGCGCAATGGATCCTCGGGTTCACTGCCGTCGTAGACGTCCAGCATCATGCCGCGGACACCCTCGTCCAGCTGGGTGGCCATGCTGCGGGACTGGTTGGGGAAGACGAAGCCGTCCCCGTAGGAGTTGAAGGCGTTGTGCGTGGTGAGGAACGTCGCCTGGTCGAGCCGCGGGTCGGCCGGCGGGGTGTACTCCTCCAGCACCAGGTCGGTCAGGTGCCAGTGGCCGCGGCCGGTGTCGGCTTCGGCGCGGCCCCCGAGGGCGAGCTGGACGCCGCTGTTGGACTTGCCGCCCGCCGTGGTGGGGGACGTGAGGTACTGCTCGCCGCCGGGAGTCTTCAGCAGGTAGGTATCGGCCTGGACCTGGTCGAATTCCCAGGTCGTACCGTCGCCGCCGCACAGCTTCAGGACGGCGAGCGTGCCGTCGAGGCCGATGCAGTAGGCGCCGTTGACGTTGCTCTTGAGGTAGTACGAGGAGCCGGTCGCGGCCTCGAACCACCACTGCTGCCCGTGCCGACCGCCGTACGTGAACTGGAGGATCTTGCGACCCTCCTCCATGTCCCCGGCCTCGGCGTCCACGGCGAGGCCGTTCAAGGCGTTCTGCATCTGGACCGGTCCGAGCCGGTTGGGCGGTCCCGGCGCGGCGACGGCCGCCCCTGGGAGGACGGAGGCGACGAGCGCGGCCGTGAGCGCGGCCACGGCTGCGAAGACCAGCCGCATGCTGCGGCGATCTCTGTTGAACATGGAAGGAGGCACTCTCTCTCGGAACGGCAGGTGGGACCCCGGCCTGCCGCCCGGGCCGCGGGCCCGGCTCGGCGCGAGCACACCGGCTGGCCAGGCGGTCCCGCACCTGAACCGGACGGAAATCCTCAAACCTGGGAACGAGCACTCTAGCGCCGTAAAGTGACCGGGTTTTACCCCGAGGTGAACGAAAAGTGATCAAGCCGCCTATAGCCGCCGTTCGGCCGTCACGCGGTTCGGCCGTCATCCCGCCGCGGGGTCAGTGACGGTGATGAAGCGGGCGGTGCTGGGCACCCCTGGGCGTCCAGGGCGAAGAGCATGTACGTGCCCGGCAGGACCAGACCCATGTCGGCCGGGAGGACACCGTGTACGCGCCGGTGCCCGCGGGCGCTCAGGTCAGCGGGACGCGCCGCTGATCGTTGTCCGTGGAGTGGGTCGCGGCCGCGGCCCGATTGTCGCGTCATTGCGTGGCTGTCGGGCGACGACAGCGACGGTTCGCCGGACGGTCCGGGGTAGTCCGTGCCGTATGAGTGTGCGGGTCAGGGCGGGTCTTTCGGAGTACGACCTGAATCGACGGTGCCGGTGACGTTTCGTCACCGGCACCGGGCCCCGACCTGTGTGCGGGTCAGGTCGACGCTGCTCCACCCCAAGCGTGGCGAGTTGCTCAGCGCTTGGGTCTGCCCCGAGTCCTCGTCGTGCCACCGAGCTGCGCCGCCGTCTGGTCCTGCGATCGGTCCGGATCGAGTGGCATCCGTTCTGGTCCACTCCGGCCGGTTGGACGCCTGCGGCCCGGTTGAGGCGGTGGGCCAGGGTGGGGGTGCCGGTGGGCCGCGTGATTGGCGCGGCCGGGTAGGTGCGCGAGGCTGCGGTGGCACTGCTCGCGAGAGCCCGCGGAGCTTGGGGGCGGCGCTGTCCATCGGTGGGTGGGGCGGTCGAGCGCCAGGAGGTTGAGGCCGGTGAGCAAGTCGGGCGTCATGAGGGCAGGCCGTCCGTCAGCAAGTGGCGGGAAGCTGTTGCCCGGTGTCCTGAATTCTTCTAAGAATTCATTGTAGATGAAATGGCGACCATTGAGAATTGAAATTCTTCCCGCAGTCGGGGTGTGCTGGTCAAATCATTCCCGGTCATCATCCCTTCGGGTGCTTACCTGCCCTGAGCTGCGTGTACCGGCAGGTGCGGGTGGCGGGAGCGGTCCGGTTCGGGGTAGAAATAGTCCCGTATTTCGCAGGTCCTTTTTCCGTTGCAAAACAATACGGTTCAGCCGAAGCCGGGCCGGTAATTCGTTCGGACTTCCAGAGGGAGAAGTCCTGGAAGTCCGACGCTGCCTCTGCCCCGGGGCCAGCCGTGCCCTCAGCAGCTGAACAGCCATCAAGAGACAGGTGAGTCATGACCGCTCAGACCTCCGCTGCCACGCAGCTGACCAACGATGAGTTCGACGACCTCATCGACCGGATCAACGCGCACCACCAGGCATCTCTCGCCGCGCTCACGGCCGGCGGGCCGAAGCCGGCACCCTTCGTCTGGCCCGAGGGGTTCGACGGCGGCAGCAACGACGACTACACCGACCTGCCCCAGGACTCCATCGACGCGTTCGCCACCTCCCGCCAGGCCAACTCCGATCAGGCCGACGGACAGACTGACCACATCGCCAGCATCTCGGAGGACTACAAGAACGAGAAGCTCAGCGGGGACGCGTTCGACGACCTGATCGACAAGCAGAAGCAAGACAACATCGACAAGTTCACCCAGGACCAGAACGACACAGCCAACAAGCTCAAGGCATCCGGCCACGCGCACCCGGGGAAGCAGAGCAGGATCGCTCAGGCCTTCTACGACGCCGGTGACTGGATCGTCAACAACCTCTGGGGCGCGGTGAAGGACTTCTTCACCAAGCTCGCCGAGCAGATCAAGGAGTGGTGGGACAGCGTCGTCAGCTGGTTCGGCAAGGCGGTGGACAGCCTGAAGACCTGGTGGAACAGCCTCTTCGGCTAAACCCTGCCGGATAGGGTTCGGAGTAGTCCGTGCCGTATGAGTGTGCGGGTCAGGGCGGGTCTTTCGGAGTACGGCCCGAACCGACGGTGCCGGTGGCGGAAGCCACCGGCACCGGACCCTGCCCCTGCGGGTGTGTCAGGTCGCGGTCGCCCAGTCGACGTCGAGCGCGGCGAGCTGCTCGCTGGTCAGCTTCTCCCGCCGGCTGCGGGTGTTGCTCATCCAGGTGCCGAGCCGGACGGGTCCGTGGGGTGTCTCCTCGATGTGCGCCCTCGATACGACGACCCGCCCCTCCGGCGCCGCGTACTGGGTGAGCGCGGCGATACCCCGCTCGAACGCCCCGGCCCCCTTCCCGGCCGGGGCGGCCGGGGCACTCCGGAGGGTGAGCCCGAGTGCGGTGAGGCGCTCGGACTGCTCGGGAAGCAGGGTGTTCCAGACGTCGGGGTCGGTCTGCCGGTGGATCCAGGTGCCGATGTCGAGTCCGTTGACGGTGACGCCGGGCAGGACTTCGGCCGGGCCCTGCTCCTCACCGAGGAGGACGCGGGCGGCGGCGTAGTGGCGCCGCCATTCGACGGGCCACCGCGGGTTCCAGTCCGGGTCGATCGCTTCCAGGGCCCGGCGCCGGGTGTCGGCCCGTACGGGGTCGCTGCCGAGCCCGCCGGCCTTGCGGAGATTGGCGATCCACTGGCCCACCGCCACCCCGTCCCACACCGCGCCCCTGGGGCAGGCGAGGCTGCCGTGCGCCGCGTAGTAGTCGCGGGCCGCGGTGAGGTTCTTCCAGAACGAGGCGTCCGCGACCGGCCAGATCGTCCCCACCTCGTTGAGCAGGTCGGCGCGCCACGGCTTGAGGGTCCCGGCCTTGAATGCGCGGCGCTGCTCGGTGACCCAACTGCCCAGCCCATACACGCCGCCGTCGCCGTCGCCCGGCTCGATGGTGGTGGCTGCGCGCCGCCACTGGTGGTGGCGGAACCGGACGCGCCCCTGACGTTCGTCAGGATCCGCCGGTGGACACGCTGCGCAGCCCGAGGGGGAAGCCGGCCAGCTCCTGCTGATCGTCCGTGATGATCCGCAGAACGCTGTCGGCGAGCTGCTGCGGGTGGGCGGTCTTGAGGTTGACGCTCAGGGCCTCGTGAGCGTCGTAGACCGCAGAGCCGTCACCGAGGTCGCGCCCGTCGGAGTCCTTGACGATCGACCACGCGCAGTCGCCCCGGTAGAAGGTGTACCCCCCTCGGCGGCGTGGAGCGTGATGTCGCAGTCGCAGTCGCAGTCGCAGTCGCAGTCGCACCCGCACCCGCACCCGCACCCGCAGCCGTCCTCCGGGTCCTCGTGCGCACCACGGTCCCCGAGGAAGACCCCTCCGACGTTCTAGAAGCCGCCTTCAGGCGGAATCCTGACGGCACCACCATGAACCACCCGTAAACGTCCCATCCTGTAGACAGTCAGGGAGACAGGCCCTAGCCCGAGGCCGGTGTTGCCGATGCGCAGGCCGAGGTAGAAGGCGGCGCCTTCCTTCGGCACCCGGAAGATCTCCTCAGCGCCGAACGGGTCTGTCAAAAGAGCGGTGTAACTAGGGTTGTTGAGGGCTACTGACGGGCTGCGGAGAGGCGGCCGTCGAAGGTGATATCGAAGGCGTTCAGGGCCGGTCTTCCAGGACTCGGACCGCGGTCGTGGACCGAGGCCGATTGTCCTACGGGTCGGACCGAGGAGCGGAGCGGGAGGCCCGGTAGGAGTTCCAGTCGGCGTGCCCTCCGGTGCCCAGGACGGCGCCGCGGGAAGACCTCGCCCCGCCGGAGTGGGCCCGTAGGTCGCGGCGGGTGGTGCGGGCGACGAGTGCCGGCAACAGGGGCCGGAGGGGCTGGCACCAGCGTAGCCAAGGCGAGGCGTAGGGGTGACGGCTGCTGAAGATCCAGACCACGGCCTTCGCGCTGATCCTCTACCTCTGTGACGGAGCACAGGGATCAGTCGAAGGCCGCCGTCCGCTGAACTGCGAAAACGCCGATCAGGTTCGAGCCGCTTTCGACGCCGGACCTCAAGCGACAAGCCGATCTTGTCCTACGAAGCGATCAAGTTGCGTATCCCAATCAGCGTTCGAGTCGTCGCGGGGCTCCTGGCGGCCAAGTTCTTTGAGCTAAGGGCTGTCCCGCAATTCCCGGTGGATCAGCGTGCGGCGTCAGATGCGGTGCATCGCAAGGCGGAGGGACGTCCGCATACTGGACGTATGGGGACGTTCCGACAACGCGGCGAGGTGCCGTAGCTGTCGCCGCGCGCCCGCCGGGAATTGCGGGACAGCCCTTAGCAAGCGGCGACAAGCTCACAGCCACGCCCGGAACTCCTGGGCTCCCCGATCCTACGAATGATCAGATCCGACGCGCTTCAAGGGTAGGACAAGCTCAGACGCGGTCCTGGAAGACGGTGTACCACGGGTATGTCCCCACGACGGTGCCGTCGGCCGTCACCGCCTCAAGCGTGTAGAAGTACGTGTTCCCCTTCGTCGCCGTGGCGTCCTGCCACGTCCGGGAGCCCGTTGGGAGCAGTCCGTCGTGCTGGGGTTCGTATGTCTTGGCCGCCGGGTTCCACCGGCTTACACGGTAACCGGTGACCGTGGGGCAGCGGGTCGTGTCGGTGCACTGCCAGTCGACGGACGGACGAGTGGCCGTACGGTTGTGGCCCAGAGTGCCGAGGCTCCAGTCCCGGGTGACGGTCACGGAGGGCCGGACGTCGAGTTCGCTGACCTCGGCCACGGTGACCTTCGGGTCGCGCGGGTGCAGCGTGTTGCCCCAGTGGTCCTTGGCCACCACCGCGTACACGTGCGTCTCACCGTCCGGCAGGTTGCCGCAGAGGATCGCGAGCCAGTTGCTCGTACCCTCCGAGCAGGTGTCGGGGCCGAGCCACTTGACCGTACCGTCGGCCTGCCGGACGCCCTTCCACACCACGTACTCGTCGATGTCGTCCTCGGGTGAGGCGGCCCAGCCCACCAGCATGCCGTCGTTGCGCGGGGTGACCGTCACGCCGGTGACCGGTCCGGGTGCCACGGTGTCGCCGGTGCGGACGACGAGCGGGGCGGAGTACGCCGACTCGTTGCCGTACGGGTCCACCGCCGTGACGGCGTACGCCACGTACGTGTTCGCGGGCATGCCCATGTCGTAGCAGTTGCCGCCATTGCCGGCGTCGTCGCTCTGCTCCGCGACGCAGGTTACCTGGGTGCGCGCTGCCGGGTCGAACGTCTTGCCGGGCGAGCGGTACACGCGGTAGTCCCCGCCGTTGTCGTAGTCCTCGGAGAAGCTGTCGGGCTGGTGCCAGTGCAGGTCGGTGTAGCCGGGGCGGGTGACGACGTTGAGACCGGTCGGGGACTGCGGGGGCATCCGGTCGACGCCGTCGCTGGTGACCGACGCGTACGCCCCCGGGTTGCCGGCCGCATCGAGGGCCCGGACCCGGTAGTACGTGTTCTTGTTCACGGCGCCATCGGTCCGGTACGACGTCGCGGTCGTCGTACCGCGCAGCTCGAACGGTCCGGTGGGCACGAGCGAGGCGTACACCTCGTACTTCGCCGTGTCGGCGGCCTTCCGCCAGTTCAGGGTGTCGTACCACCCGTCGCCGGTGGTGACCACGAGTCCGGTGGGGGCGGCCGGCCCGGTGCGGTCGATGGTCGTCGCCGTCACGTCCGGGCTGCCGGTGGACTCGCGGCCCGCCTTGTCGACGGCGCGGACCTCGTACAGAAAGGTCTGGCCGGTGGCGGGCGGGGCGTCGGCGAAGGACCGGGTGGTCAGCAGGGACGTCCCGCTGACCTTGGCCCAGCTGGTGGTGCTCAGTCGGCGGTACACGCGGTACCCCGCGAGGTCCATCTCCTTGTTCGCGCTCCAGCGCAGGGTGGTCCTGGTCGTCGCCCCGTCGTACGCGGCGGTGAGGCCGGTCGGGGCGAGCGGCTTGACCGTGTCGACGGCGGCCTCGGTGCGCGGGGTGTACGTGAAGGCGGCGTTGGCGACGCCGGTCCAGGCGACGTAGTCCACGCGGATCGTGTGCTTGCCTGCCGGGATGGTCAGGTCGACGGTCCTGCGGGCGGTGGTGGAGACGTTCTTCCACAGGTCGATCTTCCGCACACCGTCGACGTAGACGCGCATGCCGTCCTGTGTGGCGGCGGAGAGCCGGAAGGGTCCGCCCGAGCCGAAGTCACGTTCGAGGGACCAACGGACGGAGAAGTTGTCCTTGGGTAGCGTGACGCCGGCCGGGTCGCCGCGCCCGTAGCTTTCGCTGATGGCGGTGTCGCAGGCGGTGCGCTTCGGCGTGCCGCTGAAGGTGGAGTTGCCGAAGTACTGCGCCTTCCAGACGGGAGAGATGCAGGTGACCGCCGCGGTGGCGGGGGCGGCAGTCATCAGGCCGGCGGTAGTAGCGAGCGCGGCTACCGCGGCCAACGCGGACAGCCGGGTACGAGTCATCACAGAGAAGAGGCCCCTTTCGGACCGAGGCAGATCACAAGAAGAGTGAGACGACTGTGTGACTCGCAAGCCGGAGGCAGGGTTGTCCAGACTCACGCACGTATTTTCGGGCAACGTGCCAGCGTGGCGTCGCCACACAGGCCGGAAGCCACCCGCACTTCCGGCTGGCTGGTAGACCGCGAGAGCGGACTCGTTTACACCCTTGCCGCCTGACCCGCCCGCCCGCTCCGCATGGCCACCCTCCACTTCATCGAGTGCAGCACGATCGCCCCTTCCCGGACCCGCAGCAGGCCCAGGCGCTCACGCCCCGCAGGGCGGTCACCCGCGAACCCGACCAGACCACGTCGGCGGCGACAAGGCGGCTTGGCTGGTCAGCCGCGTCGGTTGAACGTGTCCGGGTCGGGGCCGATCCGGCCGCCGTTGTCGAAGGCGGCGATCGCGCTCATCTGTTCATGGCTGAGCCGGAAGTCAAAGACCGTGATGTTCTCGGTGATTCGGGAAGGGTTCATGGACCGGGGGGTCACCACGTGGCCGAGCTGAAGGTGCCAGCGGATGACGACCTGGGCGGGTGATTTCCCGTGTTGCTCGGCGATTTGCATCAGCGCGGGCTCGTCGAGGAGCGCTCCGCCCTGTGCCAGAGGGCTCCACGCGCCGGTGGCGATGGACTGCCTGGCGGAGAGCTCTCGCATGCGGCGTTGCTGGAAGTAGGGGTGAAGCTCGATCTGGTTGAGGGCGGGCAAGATGTCGGTCCGGGACAGCAGGCGGTCCAAGGTCGAGGCGGTGAAGTTGGAGACGCCGATCGCGCGAACGCGTCCGTCGAGGTGGAGTCGTTCCAGCGCCTGGTACGACTCGACGTACAGCTGCTGCTCGGGCACGGGCCAGTGGATCAGGTAGAGGTCGAGGTAGTCCGTGCCGAGTCTTTGGAGGCAGGCGTCGAACGCGCGCAGCGCGGCCTCGTATCCCTGGTCGGCGTTCCAGAGTTTGGTGGTGAGGAAGATGTCCTGCCGGGGGATCCCGGCATCGCGGATCGCGCGGCCGACGCCCGCCTCGTTGTCGTACACCTGGGCGGTGTCGATGTGCCGGTAGCCGGCTGCCAGAGCGTGCGAGACGGCGTCGTACGCCTGCGCGTCGGTCAGCGGCCAGACGCCTAGGCCGAGCTGGGGAACGGGGACTCCGTTGTTGAGGGTCAGGCTCCGCATGCGCGAACCTTCCAGGTGCGGGTATTTCGGCCTGCTGCGGGGACGGGCAGCCGTAGGCGGGCTCGACGAAGCGTCCGCACTCCGGCCGGGGGAGCCGGGCCCGGCCGTGCGGACCGTGGGCGGAGATCGCACGTCTCGTCAGGGGCCGGGTGGTGCCGGGGGCGGCGCGGGCGGTCTTGAGGTGAGGAGGCCGATCGCCTCCATGGGGCACAGGGCGACCGCGTCGTCGGCGGACTCGTCCGCAACCGGGGCTTCGGGCCTCGCGCGGGAGCGGTGGTCCCCGGCGGACTCGAAGTGCCGCGGCGCGGTGGCGAGGCAGATGCCGGAGCCGATGCAGAGGTCCGGGTCGACGACGACCCGTGAACCTGTTTCCGGGTCCTCCGCGTGAGTCGTACGGGCCTTGTCGTCATGAGACACGCCTCGGTTCACCAGGCCACGGGCAGGCTGCGGGGGGCCCTGGTCTTGAGGCCGGTCTTCCACTGGGGCGGTGCGGCGGCATGCAGTCCGGGGAACCGGCGTACGAGAGCGGAGACCGCCTCCTGGAGCTGGACGCGCGCGATCGGGGCCCCGACGCAATGATGGACACCGTGCCCGAACCCCAGGTGCGGATTGTGGTCTCGCGCGAGGTCGAGGATGTCCGGGGTGTCGAAGACGGTCTCGTCGTGGTTGGCCGACGAGTTGACCGCCATGACGGCCTCGCCCGCGGAGACCCGGACGCCGCCGATCCGCACGTCCTCGGTGGCCACCCGGAGGTTGGCCTGGACGTTGGTCTGTGCGTAACGCAGCAGCTCCTCGACGGCACGGGGAATCATCGCCGGTTCGCGGAGCAGCCGCCCCCACCGCTCCGGGTCCTCCAGCAGGAGGTGTACCGAGCCGGCCAGCCGGTCGGCGGTGGTGCCGTAGCCTCCGGCGAGCAGGACGAGAGCGAAGGAGACGAGCTCGTCCTGGCTGAGCCGGTCACCCTCGTCCCGTGCGGCGATCAGCGTGCTCAGAACGTCCTCACCCGGCCGTCGGCGCTTGGCCGTGACCAGTTCGGTCAGGTACCCGGTCATCTCCGCTACGGCCGTCATGACCTCGGCGTCGGCGGTGGCGGTGAGATTGCGCAGGGCGTCGCACCAGGCGTCGAGACGATCGCCGTCCGCTCGCGGAACGCCGAGCAGATCGCAGATCACGGCCAGCGGGAGCGGCCGGGCGAGCAGCGGAACGAGGTCGGCCGGCCGGTCGTGTGCCGCGAGCCGGTCGAGCAGCCCGTCCACGAGCCGGGCCACGTCACACCGCATGGCTTCGGCGCGCCGGGCGGTGAAAGCGGGCGCGACCAGCTTGCGCAGCCGGCTGTGTTCCGGCGGGTCCGCTGCCAGGATCGAGTCCGGCAGGGTCGTGACGCGCGCCATGCGGGGACCCGCGCCCCTGGTGGCACGCGTACGGCTGAAGCGCGGATCGGCCAGCACGGTGCGCACGTCTCGGTAGCGGGTGACCAGCCACGCCGGGTCGCCGCTGGGCAGGACGATCCGGGCACACGGCGCGTCCCGCCGCAGGGCCGCCAGCTCCGGGAGCGGACCCAGCCCGTCGTGGTGCGGGAAGGGGAAGTCGGCGCTGGGGGCCGGGCCACCGGCATCTGAGTCTGTCACTGCTGCTCCAACGGGTTCTCGGTGGTGAGGACGCAGGGCGTCGGCGACCGTGAAGTGTGGGGAGAGGAGGTGCCGTCAGCGGCGTTCGTAGACGGAGACGTGATATGCGCTGTCGCGCGTGAACGGGCCTTCGGCCCAGGAGCCCAGGCGCGTACGGAGCCGCAGCCCTGCCCGCTCCGCCATCAGGTCCAGCTCTCCCGGTGACGCGTAGTGGAAGCGGACCCGCAGGTGGTGAGTGCGATTTGCCTCGTGAACGAGATAGTGGGACTGGTAGGTCGCGGTGGACGGGTCGATCCGGCGGTGGCAGAGGATCAGGTGCTCGTCCGTCTCGGAGACGACCTCGGGCACCCCCGATGCGGCGGCGACGGCCAGGGCTTCGGGCACGTGAGCGTCGAGAACGAGGACCCCCGCCGGTTCGAGGTGGTCCGCCACGGCGATCAGGCAGCTCTGGAGGTCTTCGCGGGACGCGAGCTCGAACAGAGTGCCCCCCACGACAAGGATGAGGGAGAACATTCCCTCGACGGGCACCTCGGCGAAGTCGCCGAGGGTTATCCGGACGCGGTCCCCGCCAGGTTTCGCGCGGAGCCGGGCCGCCATTGCCGCCGACGCCTCCACGCCGTGGACGTCGAAGCCGCGTCGGGCCAGTGGCAGCGCGACCCTGCCGGTGCCCACCCCGAGTTCGAGCACCCGCCCCTCACCGGCGAGCTTCATCAGGGTGTCCACGGTCGCCGCGGTGATGCCGGGTTTGGCGAACCACCGGTCGTAGTCGGCCGCGTGGTCGTCGGCGTACCGGGCCGCCGGGGCGGCCGCGGGGGCCGGACGGTCGTGGGAGATGGTCATGCCGGGGCTCCTCGGCCTGCGGTCGGTCCGGTCGCCGTACTGAGCGGGCGGCGACGCGGACATGGCTGTGGGGCGGGCGGTACGGGTCGCAGGGTCATCCGAAAGGGTGTGGGCCCGGCGTGGCCGGGAGGCCGCGTTCGCCGTCCGGGCCCGTCGGCAGGGCACGGGCCCCGGGAGCCACGACCCGTACGACGGTCCAGCCCAGGGACGTCGCCGGTCCGCAGGTGGTGTCCACGACGATGAGGTCCCCGCCGGTGTGCTCGGACAGCGCGACCGCTCCGGGTGTGCCGGCCACCCCGGCAGCCGGTGCCCGGCGGACACCGCTCCGCGGGGGGTGTGACGTCCACAGCCGGAGGCTGTCCTGCCGGTGGAAGGTCCACAGCGCGTGCTCGACGGCGGAGCCCGGCGGGCCCTTGCCCCGCCAGCGCGTCCACGCATCCTTCGCCACCGCCGTGTTCATGCTCCAGCGCACCATGAGCGCCTCGTAGGCGGCCTTCTCGGTCAGCGGGCCGACGTCACCCGTGTCCGGGCCGCAACGCGCTCCGAAGGTCTGCCGCGTTCCGTCAGCGGCGTGCAGAGCCACGACGACGCAGCGTGCGCCGGCGGGGGCCGGCAGGTCGAGCGCGGTCGCCGTCGTCCCGGTGCCGTCCAGCAGTTCTGCCAAGGCCTCGGGCAGCCGGGCCGACGCCACCACCTGAGGGCCCGGAAGGAGGCCGTACCAGCTTCTGCGGACGAGGTCGCGTTCCAGCACTTCCCAGGCGGCGTGTTGCGTGGCCGCCTCCGGATCGGGATGGGCGGCGAGACCGGTGGAGCCGGCGCGCGGCCCGGGGGCGCATCCGGTCGGGGCCCGGTGGTGGAGGAAGACGGCCCCCGCGGGTACGTGCACGTCGGCCCCGGAGCGCAGGGAGCGCCCGAGCACCCAGAGGCGGCGGGTCCCCCGCACGTCCTCCAGCGCCGTCGCTCCGCCGTCCGTCGTGAGTTCGGCGGGATCGACGGCGGGGATCTTCTTGCGGCGTAGCTCTCCGTGGGTCGCGACCACCACCGCGGCCGACTCGGCCGCGCGACCCGCCAGGACGTTGCCCACGCGTTCGAGGAGTTCGCCGCGCGCGCTCGCAGCGACGCGTTCCGTGTCGTGTCCGGCCGCGCTCCCCACGATGACGGGGCGGTCGCCGGCGGCGCAGACGGCGTCGAACTGCGGTGAGCGCGCCGCGACCCGGGCGAAGACGACCCGCGGCCAGGAGGCGTACGGGGTGAAGACCTGGGGTGCCCATGCCGACGCACCCATCAGACGCGCACCTGCGCCGCCACCTGCGCGGCGTCCTCCAGAACCGCCGTCCCATGGTCGGTGAGGGCGTCACGGTGCCGCGTCATGGTGCTGACCGCCTCGACGGCGGAGCGGGCGAGCCGGTCGTGGCGGGCCTGCACGGCGGGGTCCGTGCCGAGCGCGCCCGTGTCCTCGGCGAGCAGGCGCCGGTACAGCAGGACACTGCGCGCCAGGACCACCATCTGCTGGAACAGCCCGGTGAGCGGCCTCGGGTCGAGCCTGAGAGGGGTGGTGACCATCGGGCCGCCGCCCTCCACGGGCCGCAGAAAGGGCGGGGCCGCCACGGATGCGGCGTTGCACCGGGTGTGGGCGCCCTCGTGGACGAGGGCTTCGGCGAACCGGACGGGGCCGGGCAGCCCGTCGGCATCCGGTGTGAGGCGGTCGCGCCGGATGAAGACGGCGCCGTGGACGGTGAAGTCGGTGAAGCCGTCGATGGCGGGTCCGTCCAGCAGGGCGATCTGGACGAGGACGGCGCGCAACTCGGCCGCCGCACCGGGCCAGGCCGACTCCAGCAGGGTGACCGCTCGGCGCGCGGCATCCTTCTCGGCCGCGCGCCATCCGGCCACCCCGGACCCGTGCGGGACGCCGGATGCGCTGTCCTGATCGGGTACGGATTTCAGCGCGCGGGCGACGCTGCGCTCCAGATGGGGCCCCGGCACAGCGAGGTCGGTGGGCCAGGGAAGTCCAGGCGCGGGAGTTGCCGCTCTGTCGGCCCGGGCGCGGTCGAGCATGCCGGTCAGACGGGCAAGACGCTCGGGCGCGGGCGGGCCGGACCGCAGGACGTGCTGGGCGACGTGCGCCGCCTCGACGACCGCTGGATGCGCGGCCTCCTGCGGGGAGACCTCCAGCCCCGCCCGCTCCAGGGCCGTCCGGGCGATGAGCGCCAGGGCGGAGCGCTCCTCGGCGCTCTCACGCGCGTCGGGTTCCACTCGCACCGTGCGTACCTCCGTGCTGCCGTAGGAGCGGGGAGCCGTGAGCGAGCGGGCGGCGGGCCGGGTCGGCCCGCCGCCCTGGGTGGTGCCGGTCAGCTGGGGACGTCGACCATCAGCGCCAGCTCGGGAAGCTCTTCCTCGGGAACCTGCTCGATCTCCTCGTTCATGTCGATCTCCCTTCGACGACCGCCTCCTCCGATATTGACGGGGAGTCACGGCGCAACCACGGTAGGCACGGGCCGGAAGCGCGCACAAGGTGCGGCCCGTTCGCCATGACGTACGCACGGTGGCCGCTCGACAGAGGTGGACCAGTGCCGCAACCGCACCGCCGCCAGAGGCGCCGGACGATCGGTGCCGACGCCCGTGCGGCTCCCCGGCCTGCGGGTTCCGGTCCGCCGGTCGCACCCGCCCGGCCCGCAGGGGCCACCCGCCGCCGGTCCGGGGCGACACATCCGCGCCTACCGTGGCCCGCTGTGTCACCCGCTTCCTCTCGGACACATTTCTGTCCGGAACATGCCGAGAGGTCGGGCCCCGCCGGCGTCGGACCGAAAGTTCGGGCTTCCGGCGTCGGACCGACGTTCCAGGCTTCAGACATCGGCCGCCGACGTGCGCCCGGCGTGGGCGAACGCAACAGAAACAGGACAGTCGAATGGGCCGAAAAGCCATTCTTGGAAAGCCCGTCACCACCGCCCAGGATGATGCTTCGTCAGCTGCCCGCCCCGAGGAGACGCCTGTGAATCCGACGCAACCCACGTCTCACCGACCTCCCGCCGCCCTCCACCGGCGCGCGCCCCGCACCACGGTCGCGCGGGGCTAGCCCGGCATGCGCATCGCCTACCTGCACGGGGGCGGCATGCCCTCCCCGTTCGCCAACGGTGTACATGTCATGCGTATGTGCGACGCGTTCGCCGCCGCCGGGCACGACGTGACCCTCTACTCCATGCCGGGCTCGGACGAAGACCCGTACACCTACTACGGGGTGCGCCACCGCTTCCCGATCCGCCTCGTCGCCTGTCCCGACTACACGCCCGCCGGCTACCGGAAGCGCGCCGAGGACGTCCGGACACTCATGGCGGACGGCCCGACCCCGGATCTCGTCTACGGGCGAGACCCCTACGCCCTGGCCGCCCTCAGGGACGTGGCGCCCCTGGTGTACGAGATCCACCAACTCCGCGAGGACCTCTTGCCCGCCGACACCGAGGAGGAACTGCTCGGCGCGCCCCGACTGGCGCGCGTCGTCGTGATCACCCACGCCCTCGCCCGCGATCTGCGGGACAAGTACGCGGCCCTGGGCCCGCTGCCCATCGTGGTCGCACCGGACTGCGCGGACCCGCCCGGCCCCGCCACGATGGCAGGGCTGCCGCTGCCGGGCCGCCCGGACGCCCTGCGCGTCGGCTACGTCGGCCACCTCTACGACGGGCGGGGCATCGGACTCGTCCTGGAGCTCGCCGAACGATTCCCCTCACTCGACTTCCACCTGGTCGGCGGCACGGACGAGGACCGCACCCGGTGGCAGCGGGCGTGCCGGTCTCCTCATGTGTACTTCCACGGCCATCGGCCACCGGCCGCTCTGGGGGAGTACTACACCCGCTTCGATGTCGTCCTCGCCCCGTACGAGCGCAAGGTGTACACGTGGGGAAGGCTGGGGGAGACCGGGCGCTGGGCCTCGCCCATGAAGGTGTTCGAGTACATGTCCCACAGCTGCCCGATGATCGCCTCCGACCTGCCGGTCCTGAGGGAAGTCCTCCAGGACCGGGTCAACTGTCTCCTCCGCCCGCCCGAGGACCCGGACGCCTGGGCCGGAGCACTGGACGAACTGATCACCGACTCCGCCCTGCGCCGCAGGATCGGCGCAGAAGGGCGGCGGCAGGTCCTGGAGCGCTACACCTGGCGCCGGCGGGCCGATGCCGTCCTCGCGGGGCTCGCGGGGCTCGGCGCCCCGGAGACCTCCCGAACCGGGCCCATGGCATGACGGAGGCCGTGCCCCCGCACCGGATGGTGGACGGCTATCCCGGTCGGGCGAGTGTGCGGGCCGGGGAGGCCCTGCGACTGCACGTCTCGACGCGGGCCGACCGGTTCCGGGCCGACTTCTATCGCTGCGGCACGCTTCCGCGGCTGATGGGCCACATGGTTGGTCGGGGCGCGTACGCGGAGCCGGGCAGCCACGACGAGGACTGGAACTGGCCCGCACACGAGTTCACGATCCCCGCGGACTGGCCCTCGGGCGTGTACGTCGCGGTGCTCGGCCCCGGCACCGGACCCCCGGACGTCCGAGCGCCGGCGGATGCCGCTGTGCTGGACGCCCGGCACGCGCGGCTGCTGTTCGTGGTGACGGCCCGCGACCCCGGCCGGACCGCCCGGATCCTGTACAAGCTGCCGCTCTTCACCTACCACGCCTACAACCGCAGCGGTGGAGCGAGCCTGTACGGCGCGCTTTCCCGCGCGGAGGACCGCCGCACCGTCACGCTCCGGCGCCCCGGGGGCGGGACCGGCGGCCCGGTGAAGGGCAAGCCCGACGCGCATGACCCCCGAACTCCCCGCCAGACCTTCGCGCACTGGGACGCGCCGTTCATCGCGTGGCTGGAGGCATCGGGATTCACCGCCGACTACTGCACCGACCTCGACCTGGACGAGACCCCTGAACTCGCCCACCACTACCGGCTGCTGCTGTCCGCGGGACACGACGAGTACTGGAGCGAGCGCGTCCGCCGACACGTCACCGCCTACCGCGACCAGGGGGGCAACATGGCGATCTTCGGAGCCAACACCTGCTGGTGGCGAGTGACACCGAACGCGGCCGGCACCGCTATCAGCTGCGACAAGTACCCGCCCGGAGTGCCCCAGGGCGCCGACACCGACCAGATGCGCGGCGCCCCCGACCACTGGTGGGAGACCGAACCGGAGAACCTGCTCATCGGTGTCAGCTATCGCAACGGCGGCGGACACTGGGACGGGCCGCGCGAGCCTCTGGGCTTCACCGTTCAGCACACCGGGCACCCGGTTTTCGCGGACACCGGCCTGCGCGAAGGCGACGTCCTCGGGGCCGGGCACCACCTCGTGGGGTACGAATGCGACGGAGCTGCCTACCGGCGCGACCAGAACGGCCGGGCGGTGGCGACGGGGGAGGACGGGTCTCCCGACGGCTTCACGATTCTGGGCGTCGCGGATCTCCCCACGGCCCCCGGGTCCGGTTGGCACACTGCCGCACGCGAGAACGACGACCCGCGGCGGGCCGCCACCTTCGGGCTCTGCACGCGGGGCGGAACTGTCTTCAACGCGGCCACCACCGACTGGCCGCGGCTCCTGTCCCTGGACCCCCGCATACGGACCATCACCCGCAATGTGATCACCCTGCTCAGCTGAGGCAGCCGCGGCCGTACCGCTTCGGGCGCCCGACACCCACACCCACCCGCCCACCACCGCCGACGCACCGGCCCCGCGCAGGACGAACGGCCCGCGCCACTCGCAGGCGGGTGAACAGCCCAGAGGGGACCACTTATGCCTGTACGGCCGTGCACGACCGGTCGCACCGCTCTCGCGGCGACCCCACGCACCAGAACCCGAAGGGGGCGCTGCCACGTGCCGGGCAGACCGCGGCCGGGGACGAACGGCGCGTGGCCGTACGTGTCCGGAGAGAAGAGATGAACCCGGCCGCCCCGGGCGGGGCGATGCCGCGCGACACCGCGACTCCCACTCCGAAACCCCGCCCGGTCCGGGGCCGCGCGGTCGTCGTCGGACAGGGCTACGTCGGTCTGTCGCTGGCCGTACGGGCCGCCGAGAGCGGATACCAGGTCGTCGGCTACGACGTGGACAAAGAGCGGGTGAGCCGCCTGGAGGCCGGCGACTCCTACGTGGAGGACGTGTCCGACGCGCAGCTCCTCCCGCTGCTGGCCTCCGGCGCCTACCGCGCCAGCCGTGACCCGGCCGACTGCGACGGCTTCGACATCGCGCTCATCACCGTGCCCACGCCGCTGAAAGACGGGCTGCCCGACCTGTCGCACATCGTCGAATCGGCCCGGATGCTGGGCGAACACCTCCGGACGGGAACCACTGTCGTGCTGGAGTCGACCACCTACCCGGGAACGACCGAGGAGCTCGTCGCACCCCTCCTGGAGCAGGTATCCGGACTCGTCGCCGGCCGCGACTTCCAACTCGGATACAGTCCCGAGCGCATCGACCCCGGCAACACCCGCTGGCGGCTGGACAACACGCCCAAGGTGGTCTCCGGTGTGAACACGGTCTCCCTGGAGCGGGTCACAGATTTCTACCGGTCCATCGTGGACACCACGGTGCAGGTCAGAAGCTGCCGGACCGCCGAGATGGCCAAACTGCTGGAGAACACCTTCCGCCACGTCAACATAGCCCTGGTCAATGAGCTCGCCACCTTCGCCCACGACCTGGACGTCGACGTGTGGGAGGCGATCGACGCGGCGGCGACCAAACCTCACGGCTTCCTCCGCTTCGTCCCGGGACCGGGAGTCGGAGGGCACTGCCTGCCGATCGACCCTTCCTACCTGTCCTGGTGGGCCGAGCGCACCGCGGGCCGCACGCTCCGCTTCGTCGAACTCGCCAACGATGTCAACGGCCACATGCCCGACTACGTGGTGCGGCGGCTCACCGACGGGCTGCGGCAGCGCGGCAAGACGGTGGAGGGCTCCCGCGTTCTGCTGCTGGGCCTCGCCTACAAGGCCAACACCAGCGACGCCCGGGAGACCCCGGCCGCCCGCGTCGCCGAACTCCTGCTCGCCCTGGGCGCGGACGTCAGGGCCGCGGACCCGCACGTCACCCGGTCGGTGCCGTCGGCCTCCGGGGTACTGGACGGGGTCCTGCGGGTGACGGCAGGGGAGCAGGAGCTGTCGGCAGCCGACGCGGTCGTCCTGCTCGCGGACCACGACGCCTTCGACTACGGGCTCATCGCCGGGAGTTCCGCCTACGTCCTGGACTGCCGTCGACGGCTCGGCGGCGACAACATCGACGTCCTCTGACCGCGACCTCTACCAGGAGTGATGAGCGTGAAGATCATGATCACCGGTGGCGCCGGCTTCATCGGCAGCAATCTCGCACACGCCCTCACCCACTGCGGCGAAGTGTCCGGGATCCGGGTCCTTGACGATCTCTCCACCGGCTCCAAGGACAACCTCGCCGGAGCCGACGTCCACCTCGTCGAAGGCAGCATCCTCGACGGCCCGCTCCTGGACCGGGCGTTCCGAGGCGTGGACACCGTCATCCACCTCGCCGCCCTGCCCTCCGTGGCCCGGTCGGTGACCGACCCCCTCGCCAGCCACCACGCCAACGCCACCGGAACGCTCATGGTCCTGGAGGCCGCCCGACGCGCGGGCGTTCCCCACGTGATCGCCGCCTCCTCGTCCTCCGTGTACGGCTCCAACCCCCATCTCCCCAAGCACGAGGACCTGCGCCCCGCCCCCCTCAGCCCCTACGCGGTCAGCAAACTGGCCACCGAGTCCTACCTGGCCGCCTACCACCACTGCTACGACCTACCGGTCCTGCCCTTGCGCTTCTTCAACGTCTACGGGCCCCGGCAACCGGCGGGACACGCCTACGCCGCGGTCGTACCCGCCTGGATCGACGCCGTGACGACCGGTCAGCGGGTCCTCGTCCACGGAGACGGCCTCCAGAGCCGCGACTTCACCTACGTGGAGACCGTCTGCCGCGTCCTCACCCGGGCGGCACTGCGCCAGGTCGTCTGCGCCGACCCCGTGAACCTCGCCTACGGAACACGCACCTCGCTCGCAGAGCTGATCACGGAGCTCGAAGCGGTGCTGGGAACCCCCCTCGACCCGCTGCACCTGCCGTCCCGCCCGGGCGACGTACGCCACTCGCACGCCGAGAACTCCCGACTGCTGAGCCTCTTCCCCGACGTCGTTCCGGTCCCGCTGCGCGAGGGACTGGAACGGACCGTCGAGTGGTTCCGGGCGCATGCCCGGTAGGACACCTCACACCACAGGAGCCGGCCCGGGGAGGCCCGCGACCGAACCACCCGCCCCGCACACGATCGGAGCCGGACATGACGGAACCCTGCCCCGCCCCGGCGGACAGGCCGCCCGAAGAGGAACAGCCGCACCCACCGGGGCCCCGGGCGGGGGCAGGGGTACGCATCGCGTATCTGCACCCCGGGAGTGTCCCCTCGGTCTACGCCAACAGCGTCCACGCCATGCGGATGTGCGACGCGTTCGCCCGGGCCGGACACGAGGTCACGTTGTACACGGCACCGGGCACGTACACCGTCGACGACCCGCACGCCTACTACGGAGTACGCCACCGCTTCTCCGTAACGCCGGTTCCGAGCCCCGACTACTCACCGGCCGGGTACCGGGCACGGGCCGAACGCGTCCGCTCCCTGCTGACGCGCAACCCGCCTGACCTGATCTACGGTCACGACCTCTACGCTCTCACCGCAGCGGCGGGGGTAGCACCGCTCATCTACGAAACCCACCGCCTGCGGGACGACCCCAACACCCTGCGCATCGAGGAGGACCTGCTCCGGGACGCTCAGCCGGCCCGCATCGTCGTGATCACCCACGCGCTCGGGCGGGACTACCGGCGCGCCTACGGCCGCCTGGGCACCCTTCCCATCGTCGTAGCCCCGGAGGCCGCCGAGGAACCCCGCCCGCCCACCCGTCCACAGTCCCCGATGCCGGGGAGGCCGGACGTGCCGAACATCGGATACGTCGGGCACCTCTACGAAGGGCGCGGCATCGACCTGGTCCTGACGCTGGCCGACCGCCTCCCCGCCTTCGACTTCCACCTGGTCGGCGGCGCTTCCGAGGATCTCGCCCGGTGGCGGAAGCGGGGCGGGCCCCCGAACGCGTACTTCCACGGTCACCGGCCGCCCGGTGCCGTTCACGCCTACTACCCGCTGTTCGACGTCGTTCTCGCGCCGTACCAGGCGAAGGTCTACACCGCCGGCGGGCATTGCGAAACGAGCCGCTGGGCGTCCCCAATGAAACTCTTTGAGTACATGGCACACGGGCGGGCCATCATCGCCTCCGACCTGCCCGTTCTGCGTGAAATCCTCCGGGATCGGGTCAACTGCCTCCTGTGCCCGCCCGACGATCCGAACTCCTGGGCCGACGCCGTCACACACCTTGTCGCCGACGCGGTCCTCGGACGCTCGCTCGGCGACGCGGCCCGTCAGCAGTTCCTCCAGCGCCATACCTGGCGCCACCGGGCCAACCTGGTACTCGCGGGCCTCGACACGACCGGCGTCGCCGAGACGCGGTAAATGCCCCAGCAGGTCTCACATTGGCCATACAGCATCCGTGAGAGCGCTTCTCTGCGGCACTGCTTGCATGAGGCGGTGGTGCGTAGAACGCCGTACGGTTCCCGTGATCACTGGATCGAGCGGTGCCCAGCCGGACCGAAGCAGGTGGCTAGGTCTCAGCAAGGCCGACGAGATCGAGGCGTCAGCCTGCCGCGCCGCCTCGATCTCGTCGGTGGGCTGGTCACGGCGGGAGTCCTGCATGATCCGCTCCAGGGCGTAGATACCGCCGAGCCGCACGTCCATCTTGTCCTCGCCGAGGTTCCCCACCGCCGCCGTGTACCGGTCGGTGATCTGCCCCTCCTTGCGCCAGCGCCCGGTCATCCCGCGCCTGGGCGTTGGCCTCCCGGGCCTGCTCATCGGCCTGCCGGGCCTGGATGTTCGAGTACCAGAGAGCCACCACCGCCACCACAGCGGCGACCACGACGGTGACCAGCTCGATCCGCCGCGCCCAGTCCATGCCCTCCCCGCGTTCACCGTGAGCAGGAAGAGCGTCCGCCGGCCGCCCGTGCTACGGCGAGGTTCCGATGGCCCGGGCGCCCAACGCGCACACCGCCGCCCGCGCCGCTCTCGAGACGTCGCGGTGGGCGCTGACCGGGTGGAAGGTGATGAGTGAGCTGCCTAATCCGGTCAACGTTCGGATTGCACCCGGCACCCAAGTCGCGCCCGGCGGCGGCCGTTCCTCCGGCGCCGACGGGCGTTTCCCGGACCTGGCCGCGGATAGGCGTAGCTCCAGTCGCCGTGGAAGCGGTGCCCGGTGATGGGCAGGACGCCGCTTCCTGCCGGTGCCCCGGGGCCGCCCGGGTCGTCAAGCAGGTGGCCGGGGCGCGCTGGCAGCTCACCCAGCGCGGGTTGGGCCAGGGTGTACCGCAAGACGCGGGGGCGGGAGCGGTGCTGTCCGCGCCGGACCACTTCCACGCCTCGGTTCGACCAGTGCCGCGATGATGATGCTCGTCTCGACGGCTCCCGCGCGGGCGTCCCGGCGGCGCAGCGGCCGAGACTCGGTGATGGCCTCCAGGGCACATCGCGTCCCAGGACGAACAGGGTCGACACAGTGGGGCCCGCCGAACCTCCACGCGGGCCGAGGTGCACGTACCCGGCTTCACAGAGCGCGTGCACCTCTACATGCACCTGCCGTGCGGGCGGCTTGGCCGACCGCGCGCAACAACTTGCGCCGGGGCAGCAGGGCGGGGGTGTCGTAAGCGGGTAGGAGACGGAAGCTCAGCGTGCGCGAGCCGCGCTGTTGCGCCGGAGGCTGCGGCGGCGGCCACGACACGCCGGGCGCGCTGTAGCCAGTGTCCGTTGACGACGCTCGCGTCACTCGTAAGTTCCTTCTCGTGGAAGGTCCCGACGATCGCTGCACCGTGGTTCAAGGGCGGGCGGCCGGAGCACTCCGGAAACGATTGATCACTTCGTCCTTGAGGCCGATGATCTCGGCCTTCCAGTCCGGCACCGGGCGGGCGGGCACGAGAATGACATGTTCGACGCCCGTCTCCACGAACTCGGCCACTCTGGCCCGCACCGCCTGGTATCCGCCGATGGCGTACAAGTCCCGGATGGTGGCTCCAGGTCTGTGGGCGGCGACCTCGGCGTCCAGTTCGGCGCGGACCCGGGGGGTGTCGATGGACGACGGCAGATAGACCACCTGGACGGCCAGGGTGACGGACGTCCGTCGCCCCAGCCGCTCCAGTTCCCCGAGCAGGACGCCCACGCGGCGGCGGTACTCGGCGGGGGTGATGAACGCCGGCACCCAGCCGTCGGCCAGAGCGGCGACCCGCTTCACCGTCCGGTCCCGGTTTCCGCCCAGCCAGACCGGGTACGGCCGGGGCACTCCGGTGGGGTCGGTGGCGATTTCGCGCAGGATGCACTCCAGTTCGGCCGCGGCCCCGCGCTGATCGTCCATCAGCAGTTCCCGGGCTCCGCCGATGCCTAGCTGGGCGACGAACCTCCCGCCGGAGATCTGGTGCAGCCTGGACAGCTCACGGGCGAGCGCGGTCCTCTCCAGCAGCCCCGGGGCCACCAGCGCGTGCGGGCCGAACCGCAGGGACGACGTCCTGTGGGCCACCTCCTTCGCCAGTTCGAGCGCCGGAGGCATGGCGTCCCCGTTGTCGTTGTAGAACCAGAACGAGTCGTACTGGCACCGCTCCACCGTCTCGAGGAGCGGCCACAGCTCGTCCTGGGTGACATGGCTGCGCAGCGCGGTGCCGAAGCAGAACCCGAAGTGAAGCGACATGATCTCTCCCAGTGCGTTGGGGTCCTTCGCCGGCCGGCCCGGCCAGGATGTGCCGTGCCGTTCGCGGTCTTCGCCCTCATGCGTCCGACACGATGGCGTGCCGTGTCGGAGGGACGGATGCACGGATGTGACTTTGTCCCGCCGGTCTCCATGCGCCGCTGAGAACAGGTGCCGGCGGTTGACGTCGTGGATGAGGGGCAAGGGGGCGCGGAAGGCTGTTCGATCGGCAATTCTCGGTCTGCCGATATTTCGCGGGCGACGCCTCAGGTAAGGAACTGCCAGGAGGAACCTTTGGCGCGAATTTGCCAGCACTGCTGCAAAAGTTTCCTCGTAAGAGTGAAGCCCTGCGAATCGGCGATCCATGATCTCCTGCTTGTTCGGCTATAGATCACCGCACGATTCCCGCAGGGGCGCCGCGCGGCTGCCGCAGACCGCACGGAAAATATCACAGATGCGGTCGTGCTGAGAAGCGCTACCCGTGTTCGGCGGATACGGAGGCCGACTCCGATGTTCTGGGAGCTGTCGTACGCCGAGGAGGCGCTTCGTCCTGCGCAATCTCTCCGCTGCGGCCACCCGTTCATTCCGGAAATCTGTCCGAAAGAAGTCACCGAATGTGGCGGAAAGCGGATCGCCTCGCCCGGCGGCCACGACATCCGAGGAAAACGGGTTCTCGCGGAACCCGTCAGTCTCGTGCGAATGCGTTGACCGGAAACCGTGCACGGTGGCGGGGTGTGGCCCGCTGCTCTCCGGTACGCCTGGGGAGAGTTCGGCGCTCACGCCGGGACTTGGTCCCGATCGGCGGCGCATGCCCCGCTCCCGTCCCTGTTGAGCGGCGTTTTCTCGGAATCCTGAGCATGTCCTTGCCCTGCTTGCCCGCAAGGCGCCGACCGTGCCCCGCACGGCGGGACGGTCGAGTTTCCTCGCCCGGCCCAAGGGCGGCCTGGCTATATTCAGTCATTCTCGAAAGAGACACTGCCGGGATGCCGGGAGCACATGCACACTTGTGTCCGGCGGCCGCCCTTGGAACGCCAGTACCCCGACACTGGATAGAAAATATCCAGCGGATCAGTGCTGCCCAGTACCGACGCATACTGCGATCAACGGGGAGGGTGAGTGAAAACTCGCACCGCTAGCGGTCGCATCCACCTTTTCTGCTTCAAACGTCACCGTGAAGCTTTCTCCTGACTGCCCGTCAGTTCTGCCTCCCTCAGTCGATCCTTTCGGTGTCACATTCCTCCGTGACGTGGCCTACGCCTCCACGGTGGACCGTCGTGAAGAACGAACGACGCGCGGCGATCTCCGTCGGTCTTTCGCCATCCTCGCCCTTCGGAGTCATTGATCACGCGGTATCAGGAAGTCGAGAAAGGGCGACCGAAGTGAACAGAACCGAGCAGATTGCGGCAGCGGAGTCAACTTTCCGTACTGGGCTCCGGCAGGCCCTCACGGCCCCCGAGTTCGGTATCTGGCTCACCAGTCGTGCCCAGCCGGAGGCCTTCAATGTCCACCGGGTCTGGGAGCTCCGTGGCCCGCTCGACGAGCGGGCCCTCAGGGAAGCGGTGCGTGATGCCGCAGCCCGCCATCCCGTCTTCGCCCGCCGCCTCGACAGCGGCGGCGAGGTGCCGTCCTGGGCTCCGGGACCTGCCGAGCCGCAATGGGCAGTGGACGACCCGGGCACCGCCGACGTCGACCAGTGGCAGGCGGTGGGCGGGCACGCATTCGACCTCGCCCACGACTGCCCCCTGCGCGTGAGCCTGTTCCGACAGGGCCCGGAGCGTCGTCTCCTCTCGCTGCTGGTGCACCACATCGCCTGCGACGGCGCTTCCCTGGACGTCCTGCTCGCGGACATCTCCACCGCCTACCGCGCCCGCACCGTCACTGGTGCGCCCCGTCTGGCCCCGCCAGCGTTCTCCGCCCCGCCGTCCGAGTCCGTGGCGCCGACCGGCTACTGGCCCCGTGTGCTCGCCGACGCCTCCTGGCCGGACACTCTGCCGCGCAACCCGCAGCCGCGCACACCGTACGGGGAGACCCTCCGCCTCCCGCTCTCCGAAGCCGAGGTGCGGCTCATCCGCGCCGGGGCCCGCGCGCTGCGCAGCACTCCTTTCCTGCTCGGCCTCAGCGCCCTCTACGCGTCTTTCGCCACCTACGGCAACGCGACCGATCTGATGATCGCCACCCCCTTCGCCGCACGGACGCCGGCGAACCTGTCCACGGTCGGTTCCCTGGCGCGCATGGTGCTGCTGCGCCAGTTCTGGCGGGCGGGTGCCTCGGGCACCGAACTCGCCGACGCCGTCCGGGGAACCGTGGCCGAGGCGCTGACCCACCTGGCCGAGCCCCTCCGGGAGAACTCCGACCTCTTCGACACGGCGACCTCCGGACTCACGACCAGTTTCCAGGTCCACGGCTCCCCTCCCGTCCCCGTGCTCGACGGCGTCGAGGTGATCCCGGTGGAGACGGGCAACGGCCTCACCCGCTTCGACCTCGAATTCGATCTCCATCTGGACCAGGGCGGCGGTTCGCTGTCGGTGATCCGCCGTACCCGGGGAGGCACCACCCACGAGGCCGCTACCGAACTGCTCGATCTCGTCCGCCGCACCCTGCTTGCTCTGGCCAGGGAACCGGGCATCCTGTTGCCCCGGTCGCCGGGCGCGTCCACCGCATCCCTGATCCCTCCGCCGCCGCAATCCCGCCCGTCGATCCCTCTCATGGAGCGGTTCACCGCACAGGTCGCCGCTACGCCGGACCGGCCCGCAGTTGTCCGCGGCACGGACGTCACGACCTTCGCCGCCCTCGACCGCGAAGTCCGGGCGCTCGCCACCGCGCTGCGGGCGGCCGGAGCGGGCCCGGGCTCCCCGGTCGGCGTCCTCTGCGAGCGCGACGCCTCCCTGGTGGTATCGGTGCTCGCGGTCTGGCGGACGGGGGGCCACGTTGTCGCGCTCGACCCCGCGCAGCCCCCTTCCCGCCTGACGTACGTCCTGGCCGATGCCCGAGTCGGCACCGTGATCTGCGCTCCCGGACTGCGCGAACGGCTCAGCGGGACGTTCACCCTGGTGGCTCCGGGCGGCTCCGGCTCGGCCGGGCCGGAGCCGGACACTCGCCCCGGCCATCCGGCGGCCCCCCACGACCTGGCGTACGTCCTGCACACCTCGGGAACCACCGGCAGCCCCAAGGGGGTGATGGTCGAGCACCGGGGCCTGGAGATCCTCGTGGACGTGCAGCCCGCGGGCGCCGGGGCGGCCAGGGTGGGCGTGACCGCAGCCGTCTCCTTCGACGTCTTCTTCCAACAACTCCTGTACCTGTTCCGGGGAAGCTGCCTGGTGATCGCCGAGGAGGAGGTCTACCGCAACCCCCAGGCCGCTGTCGCCTGGCTGGAACGGCACGACGTGCGGCTGTTGAGCACCTCGCCGTCGATGTTCGCCGCGATGCGTCGGTTCGGCCTGGACGACGTGCTGCGGCGTACCGATCTGGAGCTGGACCTCGGCGGCGAGGCCGTCGACCCGACGACCTGGCGAGACCTGCGTGCGCTCGGCGTCCGCGGCTCCAATGGCTACGGACCCACCGAGGCCACGATCCAGACCACCTGGTGCGGGTTCGACGAGCACGAGACCCCGAGCATCGGTCGGCCCGTCGGTGGGACCGCTGCCCATGTTCTCGGTCCCGATCTGCGGCCCGTACCCGTCGGCGCTGCGGGCGAGCTGTACCTCTCCGGCCCCCAGGTCGCCCGCGGCTACGCCTCCGCCCCCGCCCTGACTGCTGAACGCTTCCTCCCCGACCCCTTCGCCACCGCCCCCGGAGCCCGGATGTACGCCACCGGAGACCGGGTGCGGCTCACCGCCGCCGGACACCTGCTCTACCTCGGCCGCACCGACCACCAGATGAAGGTACGTGGCCAGCGGGTCGACCCGTACGAGGTCGAAGAGGTCCTGCGGCGCGCCCCGGGCGTCCGGGACGCCTATGTAGCGCGTAGCGGCCGGGCCGGGGCCGAGGGACTGCGCGCCTACGTCGTGCCCGAGCCGTCCGGCCCCCGTCCCGAACCCCGGCGGGTGCGGGCCGCCGCAGCGGGCGAACTCGCCTCCGCCGCTGTGCCCGCGCACGTTCTGCTGGTGGACGTCTTCCCCCTCACCCCCAGCGGCAAGGTGGACGAGCACGCCCTGCCGCTTCCCGCGCGGACGAGCGGCCCCGTCGGCTCCGCCGACCCGGTCGGCGCCCTGTGGGCGCAGACTCTCGGCGGCCCGCCCCCCGCCGGGGACGACAACTTCTTCGCCTGCGGCGGCAGCTCCCTGGACGCGGCCCGGTTCATCGCCGAGCTGAACCAGCTCCACGGCGCCGCCGTCGACCTCGCTGCTTTCTTCGGGGACCCCACGCCGGACGGTGCACGCGCGCGGTTCGAGGCCGCGCGGCCGGGAACTTCGCCGGAGGCGGGCACGCCACCGGACGCCGGGAAAGCGGAGTTGTCGGCCGCCCAGAGCCGGTTGTGGCTGTTGCACCGCGCGGAACCGGACAGCCATGAGTTCACCGTGTACTGGGCGCTGCGCCACCGGGGTCCGCTCGACCGGGCGCGGCTCGGCGCCGCCTGGCACGAGGTGCTCGCCGCCCATCCCGAACTGCGGCTCCGCGTCGTCGACGGCGACCGCGGCCCGGCTCGCGCCGAGTGGCCGCTTGACGCCTTCACCGTGTCGGTGGACACGGCCGCCGAGGAGGGGCTCACGGCCCGGCTCCAGCGGGCGGCCCGCCGGGCGTTCGACCTCTTCGGTGAACCCCTCGCCGCCCTGGCGGAGTTCCGGATCGCCGAGGACGAACGCGTTCTGCTCTTCACCGCGCACCACATCGTCCTCGACAGGCACTCCACCGAGCTGATCACTCGACAACTGCTGGACAGGCTGGCAGGCGGACCGGCGCCGTCCGCTCCACCCCACCGCGCCTTCGACGCGCCCGCGCCGGCACCCGAGGAGACCGAACGGCTACAGAAGTTCTGGGCCGGGGAACTGCGCCACGTCTCCACGGAACCGCCGATCGCCCTCGGCGACGAGCCCGTCCACCGCCACTGGGCCGGTGACGCCGTCTCCGAGCCGATCGACGCCGCCGACTGGGCCCGACTGACCGAGGCCGCCCGCACCCACCGCACCACCCCGCTGGTCCTCGCCCTGGCCGCCTTCGCACTCACCGCCGACCGGTACGGGGCCGGAGGCGATGTCCTGGCCGGCACCACTATGGACGTCCGGCCGCCGGGCTTCAGCGAGGTCGTCGGCCTCTTCGTCAACCCGGTGCCGGTCCGGCTGCGCCCCCGGCCCGACTTCACCGGCCGCGAACTGATCGCCCACACGCACCGGGCGCTGCTGCGCTCCCACGCCCACCGGGCCCATCCCTTCGACGCCCTCGTCCAACAGCTCGGTGTCCGCTCCGAACCCGGCCGTGCCCCCCTCTTCCACGTCCTGGTCGACCACGAACCGCTGCTTCGGACCGCATCCGAGCACCTGGGGCAAGCCGCGAGCCTCCCGGTCGAGATTCCCGCCGACGTGGCCAAGTACGACCTGGAGATCATCCTGAGGGAGACCTCCGACGGCGGCCGGCTGGACGTCGTTCACCGTACCGACCGATGGCCGACGGCACGGGCAGGGCAGTTCGCCGAACACCTCCTCGGCGCTCTGCTGGCACTCGTGTCCCGCCCCGCCGCCCGCGCCGCCCTGCCCGAGGACCAGGACCCCGCCCGGCCCACCCTGGACTGGACGTACCGCCCCGCCCCGGGCGGCCCTCCCGACCCGGTGAGCCGGCGGATCGACCGGGTCGCCCGACGCGTCCCCGACCGGGTGGCCGTGTCGGCAGTCGACGGCGAACTGACCTACGGGATGCTGCGGGAACGGGCGCTCGCGATCGCCGCTCGGCTCACCGCCCTGGGCGCGGGGCCCGGCACCCGGGTCGCGGTCCTGGTGGAACGCTCCACGGCGATGCCCGCCGCACTGCTCGGTGTGCACTTCGCCGGAGCGGCCCAGGTTCCCCTCGACCCCGGACACCCCGACACCCGCATCCACGCCGCACTCGCCGACTGCACAGCCGCCGCGGTCCTCACCAGCGGCCCGACCGCCGGCCGGATCAGTGCGTCGGGCCCGCCGATCCTCGACATCGACCGGATCGACCCGCCCGCCGCACCGTTCGCCCCGGTCGTGCCGGGCCCCGGCGACCCCGCATACGTGATCTACACCTCCGGGACGACCGGGCGCCCCAAAGGAGTGGTGATCGAGCACGGCGCGCTCGCCGCCTCGACCGCCGCCCGCCGCGCGGTCTACTCACGGGAGCCGGTGTTCCTGCTGCTCTCGCCGCCCGCCTTCGACTCCTCGGCGGCCGGGATCTGGGGCACGCTCTCAGCGGGCGGACGGCTCGTCGTCGCCGACGCCGACGACGTCCGCGACCCCGAGCGGCTCATCGCTCTGATCACCCGCCACCAGGTGACGCACCTGCTCTGCGTGCCCTCGCTCTACCGGGTGCTGCTGGCCGCCGCCGAGCGGGCGGGCGGCCCGGCAACGGCGAGCCTGACCGAAGTGATCACCGCCGGCGAGCCGCTGCCGCAGGATCTGCTCCGGGACCACTTCGCCCTGTTGCCCGAAGTGGCGCTGGTCAACGAGTACGGTCCCACCGAGACGGCCGTCTGGGCGAGCTACCGCCGCTACCGCGCCCCCGGGCCCGTCGACATCGGTGGCCCGGTGCCCGGCTACCGCCTCCACGTCCTCGACCACGCGCTGCGCCCCGTCCCGCCGGGAGTCGAGGGCGAACTCTACGTGGGCGGCCCCGGCGTCGCCCGCGGCTATCTGGGCCGCCGCGCCGAGACGGCGGCCGCCTTCCTGCCCGATCCCTTCTCCGGCGCACCGGGGGCAAGGATGTACCGCACCGGCGACCGGGTGCGCTGGCGGGGCGAGGGCGCACTGGTCTTCGCCGGCCGGACGGACGACCAGGTGAAGATCCGCGGCCACCGGGTCCAGCCCGCCGAGATCGAGGCGGTGCTGCGGAACGCCGACGGGGTCCGGAACAGCGCCGTCGTGGTCGACGACGCCGGCCTGGTGGCCTTCGTCACCGGAACTGCTGAACCCGACAGCCTCCGTGGGGACATCGCCGAACGGCTGCCGGGCTACTTGGTCCCGCGCGAGATCCACCGCGTAGAGAGGCTGCCGCTCACCCCCAACGGCAAGGTCGACCGGCGCGCACTGGAGCGCGAGGCCGTCGAACGCCGAACCGCGTCCGCGGCGCGGCCCGCCGGGCCCGTGCCGCCCCGGTACGCCGACGTCGTCGCCGCCTGGCGCGAGGTGCTCGGCCTCGCCGACGTCCCCACCGGGGTGAACTTCTTCGACGCCGGCGGCCACTCCCTGCTCGTCCCGGCGCTCCAGGAGGCGCTGCACCGGCACACCGGAGTGCGGCTGCCGATCCTCGACCTGTTCCGGCACAGCACGGTCGCCGACATCTCGGCCCGGCTGGAAGTGCGGGACCGCGACCCAGTCGCCGGCCCCGCGGCCGACGAGACCCGCAACCGCCGCGATCAAGCGGCCCGACGGCTGCGTGAACGCCGTGCCCAGGAGGCCGAGTGATGACCCGTGACCGATCCCTCGACATCGCCGTCACCGGAGTGTCGGGCCGCTTCGCCGCAGCCCGCGATGTGGGCGAACTGTGGGCCGCAGTCCGTGAGGGCCGGGTCCTCACCCGCCGCCTCGACCGGGCGGAGGTTCTCGCCGCCGGGGTCCCGGCCGAACTCGCCGACGATCCGTCCTATGTGCCCGTGCACGGCTCGCTGCCGGACCAGGACCGGTTCGACCACGCCTTCTTCGGAGTCAGCCCCCGCGAGGCCCGACTGCTCGACCCTCAGCACCGGCTGCTCCTCGAATGCTCCTGGTCCGCGCTGGAGGACGCCGGGCATCCGCTCGGCGCCGACCGCTCCCCGCGCACCGGGGTGTACGCCGCGGCCAGCGGCAGCGGCCACCTGCGGACGCTGCTGGCAGCGGGAGCGCTGGAGCCGCCGGAGTTCGAGGAGGCGATCCTTGCCAACGAGCGTGACTTCCTCGCCACCCGGATCGCCTACAAACTCGGGCTGACCGGCCCCGCGCTCACCGTGCTGACCGCGTGTTCGTCCTCGCTGGCCGCCGCCCACACGGCGATCCAGGCGCTGAACAACGGCGAGTGCGACCAGGCCCTCGTCGTCGCCGCCTCCGCCAACGCCCCCCAGGCCGGCCATCTGCACCTGGCGGGCGGGGTGATGTCGCGCAGCGGACGCTGCCGCCCCTTCGACGCGGAGGCCGACGGCACGCTGGCGGGCTCCGGCGCGATCGGCATCGTCCTGCGCCGTTACGAGGACGTGGAGGACGCGTCACCGCCGCTGTACGGGGTACTGCTGGGCTCCGCGCTCACCAACGACGGCTCCGCCAAGGCAGGCTTCCTCGCACCCTCCGCAGAGGGCCAGGAACAGGCGATCCGCGCGGCCCTCGCCACCGCCGGTGTCGGCGCCTCAACCGTCGGCTATCTGGAGAGTCACGGCACGGGCACGTCCCTGGGCGATCCCATCGAATGGTCGGCCGCCACAGCGGCGTACGGCTCCCTCGGCGCACAGCCCGGCACGATCCACGTCGGGGCGCTCAAGGGCACCATCGGCCACCTCGACGCCGCCGCCGGTCTCGCCGGACTGGTCAAGGCGTTGCTGGTGGTCGAATACGGCCTGATCCCGCCCGTGCCGGGCCTGAGCGACCCCAACCCTCTGCTGGAACAGCACGACACCCCCCTGCGCCTGCCCCGCCGGGCCGAGCACTGGACGCGCCCAGGCCCCCGCCGGGCCGCGGTCAGCTCCTTCGGCGTCGGCGGAACCAACGTCCACCTGTTGGTCGAACAGGCCCCCCGGACGACGGCCCCGGCACCGCCCGGCCGCAGCCCGCACCTCATGGTGCTCTCCGCCAAGGACCACGCGGCCGCCGACCGCATGCGGACCCGGCTCGCCGACCACCTGGATCACACCACCCCCGCCCTGGCGGACGTCGGCCACACCCTGGCGGGCCGGCCGGAACTCCCGTACCGCTCCGTCGCCGTGGCCGGCACCGTCGAGGAACTTACGCGCGAACTGCGCACGCCCGCCCCGAAGTCCAGTCCCGTCGGGGCCCACCCCGTGCCACTCGTCCTTCTCTTCCCAGGGCAGGGGACCCAGGTCCCCGGCATGGCCCGCCCCTTCGGTGCCATCCTGCCCGGATTCGCCGACGCGCTCGACCGCTGTCTGCGATCCTTCACCCCCGACCTCGCTGCGGAAGTCGAACGTGCCCTGCACGACGGGGACTTCTCCGCCGCTCGGCTGGCCGAGACCCGGCTCGCGCAACCCGCGCTCTTCGCCGTCGAGTACGCGGCCGGAACCGCGCTGCGCGCTCTCGGCCCGGAGCCGAGTGCCCTGGTCGGCCACAGTCTCGGCGAGATCAGCGCGGCAGCCGTGGCCGGCTCGCTGCGGCTCTCTGCCGCCGCCCGTCTCGTCGAACACCGCGGCCTGCTGATGCAGCGGTGCGCCGCCGGCGCGATGCTCTCGTTGAGCTGCGGCGAGAGCCAGGCGCGGGCCCTCATCGAGGAGCACGGTGCGGAACTGGCCGTCGCCGCGGTCAACACCGCCGCCGACACCGTGGTCGCGGGAACGCCCGGAGCCGTAGCCGCCTTCCAGGCGAAGACCGCCGGACTGCTCAGGACCCGCGCGCTGCGCGCCGACCGAGCCTTCCATTCCCCGCTGATCGAGCCGGCCGCCGCCGCGCTGCGCGAAGCGCTGACCGTGGACGATGTCCAGCGCGCGGAACTCGCCTGGGTGGAGAGCGTGAACGGCCGGCTGTTCGCCGGGGGCTCCCTGGTCGACGCCGGACACTTCGCCCGAGCCGCACGGGCGCCCGTGCGGTTCGCCGCCGCGCTGGAGACGGTGAAGGCGACATTCCCCGGAGCCCACGCCGTGGAGGCAGGGCCGGGCCGGGTGCTCAGCGCGCTCGCCGAGTCGGCCGGGCTGTCCGCCACACCGCTGCTCGCCTCACCCGCCGGACCCTCCGGCGACCGAGCGGTGCTCGCCGCACTCGGCGCTCTGTGGGTCGCCGGTCTCCCGGTGGACCTCGACCGCCTGCGCCCGTCCGGCCGCCCCGTACGACTGCCGACCTATCCGTTCGCCGGGCCGCGCTGGAGCGTTCCCGCCGCCCCGCCGCCCCCCACCCCGGGCCCGCGAGAGACCCCCGTGGTTCCGGCGCAGACCGCCTCAACGGCCCCCGAGGCCAACCCCGACCACATCATCGAGCGGTTCTGGCACGAGCAGCTCGGCGTCAGCGACCTTCCCGTCGGCGCGGACTTCTTCCAGCTCGGCGGGGACTCCCTGACCGTGGCACGGCTCGCCCGCGGGATGAGCCGGGTGTTCGGAGTCGACATCCCCGTCCGCGATCTCCTGGCAGTCCGGACCGTATCCGGACAGACCGCTCTCGTGGAGCGCCTGCTCGTCCAACAGATCCTCGACGAGGCGGGGGAGGGGCGATGACAGGATCCCGGCTCGACCGGCTCACCCCGCAGCAGCGCGCGGAGCTGGCCCTACGGCTCGCGGGCCGCGGCCGCGTCACCTCCCTGCCCGCTCGGTCCGTCGAACCCGCCCCGCCGTCCGCCCCGTCCGGCAGCCACCCCCTATCGGTCACCCAGTACCGCATGTGGCTCGCCGAACAGGTCGCCCCCGCCGCCTCCCCGGCGTACACCGTGCCTCTCGCCCTCCAGCTCACCGGCCCGCTGGACCGTTCGCGGCTCCGGACCTGCCTGAACCTCCTCGCCGAACGCCACCCCGCACTGCGCACCCGGTTCGTGCGGGAATCCGGTGTGCCCCGGCAATGCGTCGAAGCCCTGGCGAGCATTGCGTGGGAGACACGGACCGTGTCCGGCGGCGAAGCCGCGCTCGCGTCCGCGCTCGCGGATGAGACGGCCCACGTCTTCGACCTCGCCGGACCACCCCCCGTCCGGGCCGCGCTCCTCGTATCGGGACCGCACCACCACGTCCTGGTGCTGACCCTGCACCACGCGCTCTGCGACGGATGGTCCCTGGGCATCCTCGTCGAAGAACTCCTCCATGCCTACGCCGCGCCCGGCGCGCCCGTCCTTCCCGGACCGGCGCCCACCGCATCCCACCTCGACTACGCCCGCTGGGAGCACTCCACCGAGGGACGGGCCCAACTCACCGCCCATGCCCGGTACTGGGCCGAGCAGCACGTCGGCCACCCCGCCGAAGCCGCCGAGCTGCCGTTCTCCCAGGAAGCGGCTCCCGGCGACGGGGAGCACATCGCCCCGGAGACCGCAACGGTCCTCCCGCCGCGCCTGATCCAGCGGGCCGGCACACTGGCGGGCCGCCACCGGGCCACCGTCCACGCCGTCTGGCTCGCCGGCTTCGCGGCCACCTGGCATCTGATCACCGGCGCCCGCCGCGTCCCGCTGGACGTCCCGGCGGCCAACCGGGCCTCGGAGCGCTACGACCGCACGGTCGGGGCCTTCGTCGCCGCCATGCCGCTCGACATCCCCGTCCACCCCGCGACGACCTTCGCCGCCCTGGTGGAGCAGACCACCGAGCAACTGCTCGCGGGAGACCGGCACGCCGTCGTCCCCACGGACTCCATCGCCCTCCCCGACGCGCCGCGGCCCGCCGCGTTCGTCCTGACCAGCGAGGACAACCGGCCCCGGCCTTGCGGACAGCTCACCGCCACACCGCTCCCCGTCCGCGTCCAGGGCAGCCAGAGCGACCTCACCGTCCAACTGGCGGCGGACGGCGAACGGACCGTCCTGAGACTTACCGGCTCCCCGCAGCGGTACACCGAGGCGGGCCTGCACCGACTCGCCCAGGCATTCCTGCGCTGCCTGGAGGCTGTGCTCAGCGATCCCGGCGCGGTCCTCGCCACGGTGGACGTACGCGATCCCGGCGACCGAACCCGGATCGGGACCGTCGCCGCAGGCCCCGTCGCGCCCGCCCCACCGCTGCCGTACGACGCCTTCGCGCATTGGGCGGAACGGACCCCCGACGCCTTCGCCGTCCGCGACGCGACCGGCGACCTCGACTACCGGGCCCTGCGCGCCAGAGTCCGCGACTTCGCCGCTTTCCTGCACACGGCCGGAGTGCGCCACGGATCGGCCGTCGCGCTGGTGCTTCCCGCGAGCGCCGACTACCTCGCCCTGACCCTCGCGGTCTGGCACCTCGGCGGCTGGACCGTGCCGCTGCGCCCCGACGACCCCTGGCAGCGCAGGCGTGCACTGCTGCTCGGGGCTCGTGTCCGCTTCCTGGTGCACGAGCCCGGCGACGCACCGCCCGAGACCCTCGCCGGACTCATCCCGCTCTGCGTCGCGAGTCTCCGCGCCGCGCCCGACGCGCCGCCCGCTGCCCGCACCCGCCCGGCGGACCTCGCCTACGCGGTGTTCACCTCCGGGACCACCGGCGCCCCCAAATGCGTGGCCGTGCCCCAGGGAGCGCTCGCCAACGAACTCGCCTGGCGGCGGCGGGAGATCGGCCTCGCCGCCCCCGACCGGGTGCTCCAGACGATTCCCCTCTCGTTCGACCCGTCCTTCTGGCAGTGCTTCGGCCCGCTCGTCGCCGGGGCGGGCGTCGTCTTCCCCGGCCTCGACCTGGGTGCCCGTCCGGCCGCCTTGGTGGACGCTGCCCGGGAGCACGCGGCCACGGTCGTCGACGTCGTCCCCTCCCTGCTGGCCTCGCTCACCGACGACGACCTGCGCCGCCTTCCCGCACGCGTGCTCTTCTGCGGCGGCGAGGCGCTGCTCGCGACCCAGGCCGAACGCTATGCGCGCACGGGAATCGGAACGCTCTACAACCAGTACGGCCCCTCCGAAATCTGCATCGACGCCACCTCCCACCCGTACACGCCCGGCCGGGCCGAGGGAGTCGTCCCCGTGGGCCGCCCCCTGCCCGGCGTCCGACTCCACGTCCTCGACCCGTCACTGCGGCCCGTCCCGTACGGCACGGCGGGAGAGCTTTACGTGGGTGGGGCCGGGGTGGCCCGGGGCTACGTGGGACGCCCCGCCGCGACGGCGGACCGCTTCCTGCCCGAACCGGGCGGCCCGGTGGGCGCCCGGATGTACCGCACCGGAGACCGGGTGCGGTGGAACCCGGACGGGCGCCTGGCCTTCCTGGGCCGCAGCGACCACCAGGTCAAGATCCGCGGCCACCGGGTGGAACTGGAGGAGGTCGACCGGCACCTGGCGGACGTCCCCGGCGTGCGCGAGGCGGGGACGGTCGTGGTCGGCGAACGGCTCGCACGGCTCGCCGCCTTCGTCACCGGCGACCCGGGACCCGACCCGGCGGCCGTACGCGCCGCGCTCGCCCTGACGCTGCCTCCCCACATGATCCCCGCCGAGATCCGAGTCCTGTCCGCACTGCCCGTAACCGCCAACGGCAAGGTGGACCGTCGCGCACTCACCGGACTCGTCCACCGCTTCCGTACCGCGTCCGCCCCGTCCCGGGACCGGGTGACTGCGGCGGTGCTGGACGCCTTCGCCGCCGAACTCGATCTGCCGTCGGCCGGGCCGGACGACCACCTCTACGACCTGGGCGGCGCGTCCCTGGGCGCGGCTCGGATCGCCGCCGCGTTGAGCACTGCTCTGGAAGTCGACGTCCCCGTCCGTACCGTCCTCACCCGGCCGCGCGCCGCCGACCTGGCCCACGCGGTCGCCGAACTGCTCGACGCCGCCCCGGCGTCGGACGCCGCACCGGCCCACGACGACGGCCCTGCCCTCACCGCCGAACAGCGTCAGGTTCTGACGCTGGAGCGGCTCATCGGACACCCCGCGCCACCGATCCCGCTGCTGCTCCGGCTCGACGCCCCCGCCCGTCAGGCCGACGTCGAGCACGCAGTGCGCGCTCTGGTGGCACGTCACGGCGCCCTCGGCCCCCTGCCGGGGGCCGCACCCGAGCCCACCCCGTGGCAGCCGTGCGTCCTTGCCTCGCTGCCCGCCGACCCCGCCGCGGTCCACCGGCGGAACGACCTGGTGGAGCAACCCCTGCCCGACGGATCACCGGGCCTGGCCACGACCCTCCTGGCACCCGACGGGGCGCGGTCCGGCCGCCATGTGCTGCTGAGACTGGCCCGCAACCGTGGCGACGGCCCGTCCGCGGGCATCCTCGCGGACGAACTCCTCACCCTGCTCGCGGGCGGCCGGCCGACGAGCCCCGCCGCCGACTACGGCGTGTACGCCCGCGTCCGCCGCGGGCGAGCGGACGCGCGCCGCGACACGCTGGAGCAGTGGTGGCGGGAGACCCTCCGCACCATCCCCAAGGACCCTTTCGCCGCCCGCCGCGGCGCTCCGCGCGGCTTCCGCGCCCACGGCGCCCTGACCGTGCTCCCGGCCGCCGCCCACGAGCTGCTGACGGCCCGCGGCCGGGCGTCGGGAACGACTACGACCGCTGTCCTGCTCAGCGCGTTCGCGAACGCCATCGACCCCCACGGGTACGGCGTCATCATCGGCCTGCCCGTCTCGCACCGCTCGGCCGCCGAGGGTTCCTCACTGGTCGGCCGCGCCGTCGATCTGCTCCCGGTAGCCGTGACGGCGGCCGGCCCCGGAGAAATCCGACGGGCGCTGACGGCCGCGCTGGACCACGCGGATCTGCCCCTGTCGCGGATCGCCGAACTGGTCGATCCGGTGGACCCCGCCGTCCGGCCGCCGGTCTGCGCGGCCGGGCTGATCGTCCATGAGGGCAATGGACACCGGGCCGCGGTGCCGGACACGCCCCCCGGGGACTCTCTGTCCGAACACTGGTCCGATCTCGACCTGGTGCTCCACGCGGCACCGGCCGGGCACGGCGGACTCCGGCTGGCCCTCACCGGCGCCACCCGCCTCTTCGCCCTGCCCGAACTGCGCGCCCGGCTGGAGGCGATCCGCGTCGCCCTCGGAGCCGAACCAAGCCCCCTCGCCCCACAACCGGACACGATGGGAAGGTCATGAACGAAGAGGAAAAATACCTGTTCGACCTGCGCGGATATCTCGTCGTCGAGGACGTCCTCAGTCCCCGGCAACTCGCCGACGCCAACGCCGCTCTCGACCACCACGGCCTCTGGGAGGGCGAGAACAAGCTCGACTACCGACTCCTGAAGCAGTACAACCCCTACATCGCCAACGCGGGCCCCCTCCACACCACACCGCGCCCGGTCCGGAGCCTGATCGGCCATGACCGGGTGCTGCCCTACCTGGAGGAGATCCTCGGCTCGGATCTACGGTACGACGAGGGCCAGGTGCTCTACGCGCGCAAAGGAGCGGGCGCGTTGATCCTCCACAACGGGAACACACCCTGGGAGTACCCTCCCCTCTCCTACCAGGTACGGGACGGCCGTATCTACGGCGGTCACCTGATCGCCGCCTTCTGCCTCACCGACGCCCTGGCGGAGCACGGCGGGTTCGCCGTCGTCCCCGGCAGCCACAAGTCTGCCTTCGACCTTCCGGACGCTTTCCAGAGCTGGGAGAAAACCGGGGACTGGGTCACCCGGGTCCCCGTCCGGGCAGGTTCGGTCGTCCTCTTCGCGGACACCGCCACCCACGGGAGTTGGCCCTGGGCCGCCGACTTCGAACGCCGGGTCGTCTTCTGCCGGTACACCGCGGGCATGGTGCAGCACACCTCACCCGCGCCCGTCCCCGAAGACCTCCCGGACGGCGACTGGACGCCGGTCGAACGCCGCCTGCTGCGCCCGCCGTTCGCCTGGCACTTCCAGCAGGACGCCGACGGCTACGCGGAACGGCAGCGGACCTCGGTGCGCTCGGCCGAGGGATGGGTCATGACCGATCATTCAGGCCAGATCATCCCGCGCGCCGACGACGGTACGGAGTGATGTCCATGGCGACCGTCACGCCCAGTTCCCTCGACTACGCGACCTTCGACAAGGAGATCGGCGACGACCCCCTCGGGCTGATGATCCGGATGCGCGAGGAGGGCACGGTCTGCGCCGTCCCTGTCGACGACGGACAGCGCCTTCTGGTCGTCGCCGAACCCGCAGTGGCCGCCGCCGCCCTGGCCCACGGCACCCGTAACCACCGCGGCCTGCTGCGCGAACTGGTCGGCAGCGGACTCTTCGTGGTGGCCTCCGGAGAACGGTGGCGGCAGCGGCGCGGCCTGCTCCGCCCCCTGTTCGCACCGCGCGCCGTCGCTGAACTGCACACCCTGGTCCTGGACGCCGCCGAGGACTTCGTCCAGCGCGAACTGCTTCCCCGCGCCGGTGCGGAGTTCGACCTCGCCGACACCCTCCAGCGCCTGAGCATCGAGATCATCCTCCGCCTGGTGGACCCGACCATGAGCGGCGCCGAACTGCACCGCCTCACCGGGACGGTGCACCTGGCAGTGACCCATCTGGACCGTCGGCTCTTCGCCCCCGACCGGGTCCAGGAAGGAGAGGACCTCGCGTTCGCCGACAGCAAGCGGACGCTGGAGGAGTTCATCGCCCGCAGGGCCGGGGAACAGCGCTGCCCCGTCGCCGAGCCGGGGCTGCTCCCCGCCCTGGTCTCCGCTCTACGGGAGCAGAGTGAGCCCGAGGACACCGAACTGGTTCTGCGCGAGGAGCTGCTCTCCATCTTCGTCGCCGGAGTCGAGACCATGGGCACGCTGCTGACCTGGATCTTCTTCAATCTGACCGGGGATCGGGAAGCCTACGACCACACCTGCCGGGAGGTGCGGGAGACCGATCTCCAAGCCCTGGGCGCGGCCGGGCCGATGCCGCCCGGTCTCCTGCCGTACACCCTGGCCGTGGTCGAGGAGTCCCTGCGGTTCCACCCGCCGGCCTGGGCGCTGTTCCGCCGGATCGAAGCACCGCTGGAGGTGGCGGGCGTCCGGCTCGACGCGGGCGATCTCGTCCTGGCCAGCACCTACGCCATCCACCGCTCGCCCGCCCTGTGGGAGGAGCCCGAGGCGTTCCGGCCCGAACGGTTCCTCTCCGGCCGTCCGCCCGTGGCGCAGTACTTCCCCTTCGGGGCGGGCCCCCATCAGTGCTTAGGGCGGCAGTTCTCCCTCTTGGAAGCCCAACTGGTCACCGCCGTGATCTCCGGCCACGGACGGTTGGAGCTGACCGAGGACCGCGCGGCCACCCGGCTGCGACCCGCCATCGCGCTCGCGCCCGACCCCGCCCCCCTCGCGGTGTTCGTCCCCCACGGCCGGCCTGCGGCGTACCCCCTGGAAACCGTGCACCGTGGCGGCGCGGCATGAACGACGCACCGTACACACCGAAGACGCCGACCACCCGGATCGAGGCACGGTTCACCGAGGTCGCCGAGGCGTTCCCCCGGCGCATCGCCCTCACCGATCCGGAGGGGGACGTGCTGTACGGAGAGCTGCTGGCCGGGGCCCGCGCTGTGGCGCACGCCCTGCGGGGCCTGGGCGTCACGCCCGGCGACGCCGTGCTCCTGGTGGGCCACGGCGGCCGGGACACCGTCCTGGGTATGCTCGGCGTGCTGCTGGCGGGAGGGTGCTACGTACCGGTGGACCCCGGCTATCCGGCGGAGCGGGTACGTACGATGGCGGAACGCGCCCGCGCCGTGCTCACCCTCCACACCGGCGAGACGTCTCCGAGCGGCCTTCGCATTCCCAGGTTCGAGCCCCGCGCTCTCGCAGAGGCCGCAACCGCCCCTGGCCACGTCGGTATGCCGCCCGCGCCCTCCGGACCGGATGACCTTGCTTACATCATGTTCACCTCCGGCACCACGGGAGAGCCGAAGCCGGTCGGGGTCACCCACCGCGGAGTGGTCTCCCTGGCCCTCGACCAGGAACTCCTGAAGCTCTCCCCGGAGGACGGGATACTGCTTCACTCCACCTTGGCGTTCGACGCGTCGACCTATGAGATCTGGGCCCCGCTGCTGGCCGGAGCGAGGATCACGGCGGCCGGCCGCCACCCCCTCGCCCTGCACGAACTCGCCGCACTGCTCTCAGCGCCCGAGGTGACCACGGCGTGGCTGACCGCCCCGCTCTTCCCTCTGATGACCCACCACCACGGAGCGGCTCTGGGCACCCTGCGCACCCTGATCACCGGAGGGGACACCGTCCCTGCGGTCGCGGCGGCCGACTTCCACACCGCGTACCCCGGCACCCGGCTGATCAACGGATACGGCCCCACCGAGAACACCACCTTCAGCACACTCGGCCCGGCCTCCGCCTGGCAGGGCCCCCGCAGAACCGCGTTCCCCATCGGCACGCCGCTGCGGGGTACGTCGTGCTACATCCTCGACGAACGGCTCGCCCCCGTCCCTCGGGGGACTTCCGGAGAACTCTTCCTGGGCGGCGACCGGTTGGCCCGTGGCTACCTCGGCCTGCCCGCCGCGACAGCCGAACGCTTCCTCCCCGACCCCTTCGCCTCCGGCCCAGGTGCGCGCATGTACCGCACCGGCGACCGGGTACGGCAACTCCCCGACGGCGCCCTGGACTTCCGCGGCCGCACGGACGACGAGGCGAAGGTCCGGGGCCACCGCGTCCATCTGGCCGAAGCGTCGGCGATCCTCGCGGCCGACCCCGCCGTCCACGGTGCCGCGGTACTGGCGCATCCCGGCCCCGACGGCACCGCCCTCGCGGGCTTCGTGACCCCAGCGGCCCTGGATACCGCGGCCCTGCGCGCCCGCGCCCGGCGACGGGCCCCCAGCCATCTTGTCGCCGACCGGATCACCGCCCTGGACGCCCTCCCACTCGCCACCAACGGCAAAGTGGACCGCGACGCCCTGCGCGCCCTCCTCGCCGCCGTCCCACCGCCGGACGCACCCGGTGCCGATGCTGCGACGAACGCCCCCACCGTGGGCGAGCCTGCCTTGGCGGAGGCGTGGGAGGCGCACGCCGGACTTCCCGCCGGCCCCGACGCCGACTTCTTCGCCGGCGGAGGCACATCGATCGGGTTGATGCGCCTGGTCGAGGAGGTGCGGACGCGCCTGGGCGTCACCCTCGACTTCGCATCCGTCTACGCCGATCCCACGTTCGCGGGCCTGATGGGTCAGCTCCGCGCGCTGCGCGCCGCTGCGGCCCCGGCCCCGGACAAGGCCGCGTCCCAGGATACCGACCGGACGCCTGCCGCCCAGCCGACGGGCAACAGCCTCGAACGGATCGACGGCCTGTGGATTCGCGTCGTGGCCGCGCCCTCACAGGACCGCGTGGACCGGGACTTCACCGAGGTCGACACCTGGCTGCGGGGGTACGTGGGCCGTGCCCACCCCGAGCTGGGCCGTACCGGGCCCGTCTGCCCGTTCGTACCGCCCGCTCTCAACGGCAAGACCGCCCAATTCAGCCTCCGGTACGACACCGACGGGCGCTCTGCGGACGAACTGCGCACCCTGCTGAAGGCCGAGATGGCCGACTTCGCCATCGTCACCGACGCCCGCCCCACCACCGGCGCGCCTCTGGAATGCCGTGTCGTGGTGCTGCCGGGCACCGGGTCCGAGGGCTGGCGCAACCTGGACAAGATGTACCCGGGGCTGAAGAGCGCCGCAGTGACCGACGGACTGATGATCAGCCAATTCCACCCACACTGCGACCAGCGAGCCGTGCGCAACTCCGCCTTCCCCGTCTCCGTCGCCCCCCTCGGCATGTTCGCGATACGCCGCATGGCCCCGCACGACGTGCTGTTCCTGCACACCGACCACGTCTGGATGAAGACCTACGACCGGCTCTTCCGGGCGCACTACGAACGGGGCAGGATTCGCGACCCTCTGCTGCGCAAGCTCTATCTGACGGCCCTCGACCGCCATGGACTGGGCCCCCTCACCCTCACGACGAAGGAGAACGCCACCCCATGAACGAGGATCTCTATCACGTGGTCGTCAACCACGAAGAGCAGTATTCGATCTGGCCCACCTACCATGACGTTCCAGCCGGTTGGCGCATCACGGGCGAGCCCTCGACACGCGAGGAGTGCCTGCGCCGCATCGAGGAGGAGTGGACCGACATGACCCCCAAGTCCGCGCGGACCGCCCCGGCGGACGGCGCGCGGGTCGCCACCGGCACGGCTGGCTGAGAGGCTTCCATGAACACCGACCAGCGATCCGCCCGTCCGTCAGCGCCGGTCGGCTCCACCAGTGCCGCGCACCCCGTTCCTCCGAGCGTTTCGGACGCGGCGGAGGTACGCGGATGAACGCGCTTCCCGCGTCGGATCTTCCGACGGTCGCCGTCGTCTACGGACTGGGTTCCGCCGGCCCCGCCGCCGTCCTGCGCGCGGCCCGCGCCCTGTGCGAGATCGTTTTCGTCTGCGACACCGCTGTCCCCGGGGTCGCGCCGCTGCTCCCCGGAATCCGACGGCAGGCACGTGTCTGCGAAATCAGCGGGATGGACATCCGAGAGGCGGCGGAGGTCCTGCGGGCCGAGCGGCCCGACGCCGTCGTCACCTTCAGCGAGTTCTGTCTCGGGGTCACCGCCCAACTCGCCGAAATCCTCGGACTGCCCGGCCATCGCCCCGAGACGGTACGGCTGCTCACCGACAAGACGGCTCAGCGCGCGGCGCTCGCTGCCGCGGGGGTCGACGACACCTCGACGTTGGAGGCGTCCTCCGCCGCCGGAGTGTTGGCCGCCGTGGAGCTCCTGGGCCATCCGGTGGTGGTCAAACCGCGAGTGGGGGCGGGCAGTCGGGACACCTTGCGTCTGGACGGCACGGAGCAGCACGGCCGACTCGCGGAGATCATGTCCGACGGCGACGAGCGGGTCTTCGTGGTGGAGAAGTATCTGCCGGGGGACCCCTCGGCGGCGGGTGAACGCTGGGGCGACTACGTCTCCGTCGAAGCCGTGGTCGTCCGTGGCGAGGTGCGGACGATCTGTGTGACGGGTAAGTTCGCCCTGGCCGACCCGCTCCGGGAGACGGGGCTCTTTCTGCCCTCGACCCTGTCTTCCGGGGCCGAGCGAGATGTCGCCGCCCTCGCGGCAGCCGCCGTACGGGCGCTGGGCGTGCGCACCGGGGTCACGCACACGGAGGTGAAGCTGACGCCGGACGGACCGCGTGTCATCGAGGTCAACGGCCGGGTCGGCGGCCGGGCCGCCGACCTGCTCCGGCGGGCCCATGGGGTGGACCTCCTTGCGACCGCCTGCGAACTGGCCCTAGGGAGAGACGTCGAACCGGCTCCCTCCCCGAGCGGGGCGGTCGTCTTCGAGTACTTCATCGTGCCGCCGCGCCTCGTCGGCGAACTCCGGTCGATCGACGGCGCCGACGCGGTGCGGGCGATGCCCGGAGTGCGCGAAGTCGATGTGGTAGCCGCGCCCGGGCAGCCAGTCGACTGGAGATTTCCCGCACAACGCCTCGGCTTCGTCCGTGGAGAAGTGAAGAACCATGACAGCCTGCACGGGCTCATCATGGAATTAAACAAGAAATTCCATCTGGAGTATGCGGTTCAGTGAATAGTGCGACTGACAGCAAAGACGCCTCCCTCGCCCGGTTACACCAAAGAAAGCGAGTAATCACCCTCAACCACCCGACCTCCGACCGAGCAGGGGCAGACCATGCTGGATAAAGTGCGCCAGCCGCTTCTCCACCGCCCTTTCCGCCGGGTCTGGCTGGGTGAGACCCTGTCCCTGGTCGGGGACTACAGTTTCGAAGTCGCGTTCATCTGGCTGATCCTCCAGGAGACCGGGTCCGTCGCCACCCTCGCGGCGGTGTTGCTGGTGCAGGCGGTGCCGCGTGGCGTGCTGCTCCTGGTCGGCGGTGCCGTGACCGACCGCATGTCACCCCGTACCGTCATGTTCCTCTCGCACCTGACCAGGGGCTCCGCGGTCACTCTGCTCGGCCTCATCGCCTTTGCGGACGGCGTCCAGGTCTGGCATCTGTACGCACTCGGCGCGCTGACCGGAGCCGCCGAGGCGTTCTTCTGGCCGGCCACCGCGAGCATCATGCCCTCGCTCCTTCCCTCCGAGCACCTGGCCCGCGGAAATGCGCTGGTGGGATTCGGCGAGCAGGGATCCCGGCTCCTCGGCCCCGTCCTCGGCGGCGCAATGGTCACCCTCTTCGGTTCGCCGACGGCCATTCTGCTGAACGCCGGTACCTTCTTCCTCGCCGCGCTGACCGTACTCGCCGCGCCGCGGAAACAGCCGTCCGGAACCGCGGGGGAAACCGCCAAATCGATCGCCGCGATCCGTACCGAGATCGTCGACGGGCTCCGCTACGCCGCCCGGAGCCGGGAGATCCGTATCGTTCTCATGCTGATCGGCGCCGCCGCGCTCAGCTACAGCGGGCTCTTCAGCGTAGGGCTTCCCGCACTCGCCGGCAGCTTCCCGGAAGGCTCACTCGCCCTCGGGGCTCTGCTGTCCGCCTGGGGACTTGGCCAGTTGCTCGGCACCATCGGTGCCGTCTTCACGGGCCTACCACGACGCTGGGGCATGTTGATCATCGGGATGACGCTCTGCGAGGGTATCGCCTTCATGCTCCTGGGTTTCCTGCCCAGCCTCTGGCTGGCGGTGACGGTGCTGGTACTGCTCGGCATCGGCGTTGCGTACTCCAGCGACGTTGCCCTGCCCACCTTTATCCAGACCAGGGCCCCCGCCGAGGCGCTCGGCCGGATCAGCAGCGTGATGGACCTGCCCCGGGTCACGCTGGAGCCGCTCTCGATCGCGGCCATGGGCCTGCTGGTCGGGTGGGACATGCGTTGGGGGTTCGCCCTGGCGGCGGTCCCGATGCTCCTGGTCGGCATCACCCTGGTCCTCGACCGGGAGGCCCGCTCCCTGAGCACCGCGCCTCCCCACCCTCAGCCCCAGCCGGAACCGAAGCCCGACCCGGCAACCAGAAGCACCTCCGCCTGACCGTCGTGCCGGCGCCTGGACTCGGCCGCCTTGCGTACCTCCGCCGACCGGGCCCCACTGGACGGCAGTAGCCCGTCGCCTCCGAGCGCGCCAGGAGGCGACGGGGCTCACTCGTCCCGGTCGATCGGCGAACAGCCCCTCGCGCAAAGCGCGTCGACGCTCGAACGACTGGGTGCGAACCGGCTGCCGCTCGACTTGGAGGACGTCGAACGCCACGAGTTCCCTGTTGGATCTGCGTGTTGAAGCGGATCCGACAGGGATGGGCACATCTGGTCCTCGAGGCCGCTCCCTCGCCGGGGCGGCGAGGGAGCGGGGAGTGCCAGTCGGTGAAGACCTGTTCGGCATCGGCCCCTCCTGACCGAGCGGGGGCGCGCGGTCCCCGACCGTGCTGCCCTTCGCCGTCGGATACTGGCGGACGTGTTCGCCCGTGCCCAGGCCGAGGACGTCGTGCTGCGGCTGGATACCACCGAGATCCAGGTCCGCAGGCCACCGGCCGGCCGCGGAGGACGGCACTTTTCCGACCGGATCACTTCCTGCGAGGCGGCGATGGTCATCGCGTACCCAGCGACAGGGCCCGCCCGCGATCTGGTCCGGGGTGGGCCACGCGGACACGTAGGCGGCGTCGTGCCCGCGCTCCTGGGTGCGCCACGTGACCTCGACCCGCCCGTTGTCGGCGAGCTGGCTGACGACGGCCCGGTACCCGTTGAGGAGGTCCGGCCCTTCTCCGCGGCTGGACCGGTAGTCGTTGGCGCGGCTCCGTACGGCGTCGCCCTCGGCGAGGGTGACCCGGTCACCGCTGGGAAGCGCGTACGTCCGCTCGGTGCCGAGGTCGTCGGCGGCGCGGCGGATCTGCTGCGCCCCAGTTCTTTTGGGCGTCCACGTCCGAGTTCCTCGCGGCGAGGACGACCCAGTCGTCGAGGAGGTCGTGGGTGTCGGGCCGGCGGCCGCGCCGGAGCTCGCCCCACGTCGTGAGGATCTGGAAGCGCGCCTCGTTGGGGTGGACGCGGCCCCGATCGGCGAGGAGCCGGAGCGCCTGGTCGTGGTCCTCGGTGCGCCACACCTCCCTCCTCGACTTTTCGGTGTGTCGAAGTCAGCCGCAGACCGGATCATCGACCATCTCGGGCCGATGATCGCGCTCCGCCCCCGCAAGTGTTTCGCCAACGACACCGTACTGATCGTGGACGGAACGCTCGCGCCCCCCCGGTGACCACACCAACGCCGAGCGGTCCAAGAACTATCGATCCTCCACCAACCACCAGGTCGTCATCGACGCTGATACCCGCCATGTCGTCCTGGCGGGCCGCCCGGAACCCGGTAACCGCAATGACTGCGAGGCATGGGAGGAGTCAGGAGCCGAGGCTGCCGTCGGCACGACCACCACCCTCGCCGACGGCGGCTGTCCGGGCATCGGACTCGTATGCCTTACCGGCGCCGCAAAGCCGAGGAACTGCCCGGTCGGAGGCAGGCCCGCAACAAATCCCACAAGCAGGTTCGCACCCGCGTCGAGCACGTCTTTGCCCGCATGAAGACCTGCAAGATCCTCCGCGACTGCCGCCTCGAACGCGATGGTGTCTAAGGGCTGTCCCGCAATTCCCGGCGGGCGCGCGGCGACAGCTACGGCACCTCGCCGCGTTGTCGGAACGTCCCATACGTCCAGTATGCGGACGTCCCTCCGCCTTGCGATGCACCGCATCTGACGCCGCACGCTGATCCACCGGGAATTGCGGGACAGCCCTTACCACGCCATGCTCGGCATCGTACGCATGCACAACCTCAACCTCGCCGGATGGACGAGGTCAAGACCCGACGCCAGATGTGAGCACGGGCAGGTTTGAGTACGCCGATCAGGGACACACGAAGAATCAGCGTGCTTAGGCAGACAGGCACACTCACGGGAGCGTCGTATAGAGCCGCCCTGAGGTGTGTCTGGTCATGGCCTCCCGTGCTGTAAACAATTTGCAGTAGTTGGGAGACGTGCATGCGTGGCGCATCGCAATACCCTCGGTTTTCCGAAGACGCAGCGGAACAAGAGGGGCGGACTCTGCCCGCTACGCAGTACGCGCAACTGCCTGCGCGAGGTGGTGACGTCAGGGGACGTGGCATGCCGATAACCTCAACAAAATCGGGCGTGGTTGATAGCACTCCTCCCTGGCTTCCGTGGATCGAGGATCCGTGGAAGGTCGCTCCCAAGGACGCGCGGGAGCTGAGCTCCCTATTCTTCGAGCGATTGCAGATGCTCGAAGAGGGCACGCCCGATCACCAGTACGCCCGGAACACTTTGATCGAGATGAACCTGTCGCTGGTGCACTTCTCAGCCAAGCGCTTCCGCAACCGCGGCAGCGGTGAGATGGAGGACATCATCCAGGTCGGCACCGTCGGCCTGATCAAGGCGATCGACCGCTTCGAACTCAGCCGCGAAGTCGAGTTCACCTCCTTCGCCATCCCCTACATCGTCGGGGAGATCAAACGGTTCTTCCGCGACTCGACATGGGCCGTCCACGTGCCTCGCCGCCTGCAGGAACTGCGGGTCACCCTTGCCAAGACCCGCGAAGAGCTCTCCGGCCGGCTCGATCGCGACCCCACCGTCGCGGAACTTGCCAAACACCTGGACCTCGTGGAGGAAGAGGTGATCGAAGGCCTCATCGCCGCCAACGGCTACACCGCCGGCTCCCTCGACCTTCCCATCGGCACCGAACCGAACAGCGCCGAGACCGTCACCTACGGCGACATCAAGGGCGACATCGACCCCGCCATGGAACTGGTCGAGGACCTCCACGCCCTGGCCCCGCTCCTGGCGGAACTCGACGACCGGGACCGCGAGATCGTGACCATGCGCTTCGGACAGGAGATGACCCAGGCACAGATCGGCGAGCACCTCGGCATATCTCAGATGCACGTCTCCCGACTTCTCAAACGCCTGCTCACCCAGCTACGCGTGGCCATGCTCACCCAGCACTGAACACGGTCAGCTCACCGCCCACCCCACCCGAAGCGGGCCGGCGAATCCCCCGCCTGGTGCTCGCTGAACTCGGGCACCCTGCACTCCCACAACTGAAAGGCATGTACCGCAGTGATCACCGAAGCGCGCGGACCGCGAGAGCACCAGCAGCCGTACTCGACCGGGTACGAGCAGCTGCTGGAGATGATTCGCTACGAAGGCGCCTACCCAACCCGTGAGCGGGCCGACGAAGCCGTTCGCCTGGTGCTCGCCGGACTCGGGCGCCAACTGACCGGTGACGAACGCGTCGATCTGGCACGCTGCCTGCCCCATGAGGCGGCACGCGTACTGACCTCTCAGATTCCCGGCCCCCAGCCGCTCACCGGATGGGACTTCGCCAAGGACGTCGCCACCCGCTCCGGCGCGTCCCTGGCCACCACCCGCTGGGACATCGGCGCCGTCTTCACCGCAGTTTCCGCTCAGGCCGGCCCCTTGTTGATCACCCGCATCCTCCACCAGCTCCCCACAGGCTGGGCACTGCTGTTCGGCCAAGCCGATCTCACCCCAGCCGCGTAGACACCAAGAACACGGCAGGAGAGCATCCGGAAGTACTCAAGCACCACGGTTGTCCTTCCGCCTCGCCCTTGGTGGCGGGGTCGCGGAGAGCGGCTACCTGACCACCCGGGATCTGGACGCCACCCGCGAGAATGAGGGAGCTGACGGAGCTGTGGGGGAACCGGGAGGCGGCGCTCGCCGCGCTGGAGCCCGCCGGGATCGGCGCCGCCTCGGTCCTCACGGTGGGCACCGCGACGTACATGGTCCTCACCCGTGAGCGCCGGGAGCTGATGCGCGAGTGGGTGGGCCCGCTGCACGAGGCCTGCATCAGCCGCTCGGGCTGGCGGAGCAGACCGACCCGCGCCGCTACCTCCACATCCCGAAGAACTTCTCCGACGACGACGCACAGATACGCATCGACCTGCCCGCCCGGCTCGGGTTCTTCCGCGACGTGGTGGCCGACCTCATCACCCAGGAACTCGCCCTCCAGGGCGTCACGTTCTCCTGGCACCCGGAGGGCCGCAAGCCGTACGTGCTGGTGAAGAAGACCCGCAAGCCCCCGGCCACAGCCCTCTTCAAGGACCCCAAGACGCGGGAGCTGGTCGCCAAGGCGAAGGAGTCCGCCCCGCTCATCGGGTTCGGGACCGGCGGGCGGATTGTCTCCGTCGACCTGGACGCCGCACATCCTCGTCAACGCCTCCACCGGCGGCGGCAAGTCGGTGATCCTGCGGTGCATCGCCTGCCAGATGCTCCACCACGGCTCACGCGTCTTCGTCCTGGACACCAAGCGGATCTCCCACCTCTGGGCGCGCGGCCTGCCCCGCGTCACCTGCTGCGCCGACGTCGCCGACATCCATGACCAGCTCATCGCCCTCGGCATCGAAGGGCGGCGCCGTACGCGGGTCGCTGACGAGCTCGGTATCGGCGCCGATCCGAAGGCCATCGGCCCACGGTTGTTGATCCTCCTCGAAGAGGTCAACGCGACGATGAAGCAGCTGGCCCGCTACTGGGAGAGGATCCGCGAGGCCGGCGACCCGAAGGTCTCCCCGGCCGGCTTGCCGCCCAGCGCGGTTCGGCCGAACCGTCAGCCGCCTCCGCCTCCGTCGCTGGTGTGGTCCGGACCGAGGTCTTGTTTCCGGCTCCGGTTCGCGCCGGATCCCCAGTGCTCGTAGCAGATGAGCCCCGCCCCGGCGAGCAGGACGATCCCCGTAGCTATCAGCGATATCCATGCGCCGGCATCCATGCTTGCGGATGTACCCACCGCTGTCGGTGCGAAGCCTCACACGGGACTTCCATCGATCCGGAGCGGTTCAGTGCGCGGTGTCAACTTGGCTGACATGCCGGGTGCCTGAGAAAACCCTCTCCACCTCGTGCGGACGGACCACGGCAACGAGGCGGCAGCGGCCGGTGCTTTTGAGCGCGGCGAGCTGGGTGCGGCAGATAACGAGTTCGGCGATCAGGCTGCTCCGGCGCTCGACGAGAGCGCTGCGGAGCTGACCGTCGCCCTGCTGGCTTCAGGGAGTGACACTTCTTGATTCTGCCTCCAGAGGCGCAATCCCTTGGTGCGTTGTTTAGTGGGGTCCGTAGAGGAAACGCGGTGGGTGTTCCGGCCTTCGTGACGGACTCCGGGCCCGCCACACCGCCGAGACGAGTGAGGAGTATGTCGTGCCGGCCGGGTCCAGCAGGAAGCGTGAAGCGGCAGTACGGGCACATCAAGGAGAGCCAGGAGGAACAGGGCGCGTCGGAGGGTCGTGCGAAGGAGATCGCGGCCCGGACCGTCAACAAGCAGCGCGCCCGGTCCGGCGAGTCGACGACGGCGAGCAGGACGTCGACGCAGGCCGGGAAGGTCCGCCTACGAACGCGGCGGCGAACGCTCCCACAAGGGCGCGCAGGGTCCCACGAAGGACCAGCTGTGCGCGGAGGCCAGGAAGAAGAACATCGACGGGCGTTCCTCCATGAACAGGGAGGAGCTCCGCAAGGGCCTCGGACGCTGACGCCCACCGGCGGGTCCAGGTGCGCAAGGCCTGACAGCCACTGAAAGCGGGAGACCATGACGGGCGCGGCGATCTTCGATGTGGACGGCACACTTACCGATACCAATCACCTCCACGTGGTGTCGTGGTGGGAGGCTTTCCGGCAGGCCGGGCACACAGTGCCGATGCCGGACATCCACCGGGCGGTCGGCCTCGGCTCCGGTGATCTGATCGAGCGACTGCTGGGGTTTGACAGGGACCCCGAGCAGGATGCGGCCATCAGCTCCGCCCACACCGTGCTCTACGCGACGTACTTCGACCGCCTCCCTGCCTTCGCGGGCGCGGGCGACCTGTTGCGCGCCCTGGCCGGACGCGGTTGGCGGGTTGTCCTCGCCACGTCGGCGGGCGGGGCGGAGCTCGCGGCTCTGCGGCGGGCGGTGGACGCGGACGAGGCGATCCTGGCCACGGCGAGTGCGGATGACGTCGACCGGGGCAAGCCCTCACCGGAGCCTGTCGAGCTGGCGTGCCGGCTGGCCGGAGCCAGTGCGGAGCGGGCGGTGTTCGTGGGCGACACGGTGTGGGACATGGAGGCGGCGGGGCGGGCCGGGGCGACCGCGGTTGCTCTCCTGTCGGGCGGTATCCCTCGGACGGACCTGGAGCGGGCTGGAGCGGAAGCGGTGTACGGGGATGTCGCCGATCTCCTAGACCGCCTCGACGACAGCCCTTTCGGCCCAGGTCCAGGCTGACGCGCGGACCTCGAACCTTCAGTCGCGCAGCCGGGCGGGCCGGACATGACGGCCGCGGTACCGCCGAGCATCACCCGGAGGGGCCAGGTCCGGGCTGCATCCCGCTCTGCCTCTGCTCGCGATCGTTACGTACGGAGATCAGGGGGTACCTCTGTGCGGAAGATGCGGCCACGACACGTGCGGAATGAGGACCACATGCAGGTGGGATACAAGCTGGCGGCGGAGGCATTCGGCCCGGCGGAGCTGGTCAGGCAGGCTGTGCTCGCCGAGGAGGCGGGATTCGACTTCGTCGAGATCAGCGATCACTACCACCCCTGGCTCGACAACCAGGGGCACTCACCGTTCGCCTGGACAGTGCTGGGAAGCATCGCGGCCAGGACATCGCGGATCGGTCTGGCGACCGGAGTCACGTGTCCCACCGTGCGCTACCACCCCGCCATCATCGCTCAGGCCGCCGCGACACTCGCCCTGCTCTCGGAAGGCCGCTTCGTCCTGGGCGTCGGCTCCGGGGAGCGGCTCAACGAACACGTCGTCGGCCCCGGGTTCCCGGACGCGGTCCATCCCCGGCACGAGATGCTCACCGAAGCCCTGGAGATCATCCGGCTGCTCTGGAGCGGTGGGTACCGGTCCTACGAGGGCAAGCATCTGCGGCTCCAGGACGCCCGGGTCTTCGACCTCCCCGACGAACTTCCCCTGATCGCCGTGGCCGCCAGCGGTCATTTGTCGACCCGCATCGCCGCCGAGCTGGGTGACGGCCTGTTCGCCACGGAGGACAAGCCGAGCATCATCCAGCACTACCGTGACGCCGGGGGAGCCGGCCCGTGCTACGGCGAGGTCCCGATGGCCTGGGCGCCCGACGCGCACACCGCCGCCCGCGCCGCTCTCGAGACCTCGCGGTGGGCGCTGACCGGGTGGAAAGTGATGAGTGAGCTGCCCAATCCGGTCAACTTCGATGCCGCGACCACCACCGTGCGCGAGGAGGACATCCTGAAGAAGTTCGCCTGCGGAGCAGACCCTGGACGCTACATCGAGGTCGCCCAGAGCTACGTCGACGCGGGCTTCGACAGGCTGGTCATGCAGAACGCGGGCCCCGACCCCGACGGCTTCATCGACTTCTACCGACGTGAGCTCGACGGACGCATCCGACAGCTCAGGCCGAACGACGCGCGATCCTGAAAGCTGAGGAATGTACACGCCGGATCTGGTGCCGATGTCCGCGCAGGAGGAACGCCCGCAGACTGCGCCTGGAAGAGGAGTGCCTTTGCGGCTACCCGTCCGATACGAAGTAGCCCGGCCGCGTATCGAGTCGGCCAGACTGCCGAGATCGGTAAGCCCAGCGAGTCATTGTCGGAAGAGGGGACCGCATTTCCGCGAGGTCGCCCGGTGACACAGGATCAAGGCATGACAGAAGCACCTCCGCAGATCGACACCCTCGTCATCGACGCCGACAGCCCCGAGCGCCTCGCCGCGTTCTGGTCGGAGCTGCTCTCCCGACCCATCGTGGACCGCACGGGCCCCTATATCTGGCTGCGGCGGAAGAACGGCCTGGGACTGGGCTTTCAGCAGGCCGGTGAACCCAGGCCAGGGAAGAACCGCATGCACCTCGACCTCGCCTCCCCAGATCCGGCGGCCGAGCAGCGGCGGGTCGAGGCACTCGGAGGAAGACGCCTGGAGGAATACACCGATGGCGGCTTTCTGGTGATGGCCGACCCCGAGGGCAACGAGTTCTGCATCATCCCGGAGGGATCCGGCTCCGTGGGCCTCGACGACCAGGGGCATGCCCACTACCTCGACTGATGTGAGGCCGTGCTCCGGCCGAGGCGAAGAGGCCGGAGACGGACAGCGCCCGGGAGAATGTGATCGCCTCGGAACGGTACCCCGGCACCCTTCTTGCGGCGGCCTCAGAAGGTGACATCGTCCGCTGAAGTGATCCTGGCCCCCATGATGCGTTCCATCATGTGCAGCGCAGCGTCGGCCAGGTCGCTGTGGATATGGGCCACCGCGTTTTTGGGGACGGTCGCGTGCAGATGGCGGATATGGGCATCGAGTGCTGAATACAGCACGCACTGTTCGGTGACCTGCCCGCACAGCACCACATGGTCAGCACCCAGCTGGGACAGCAGGTAGCTCATCGGCGTTTCGTAGAAGATCGAGTGCCGTGCTTTGACCACGAACAGGGAATCGTCGTCCGGCAGAACGGGCTTCATTAGCTCTGCGTTCTTCCTCGCGAGAGTCTTCTCGATGATCTCTCCGTGGTGGGATCGCCATTCTCCGAAGTTGTCGTTCGCGTAGATGACGGGAATATGTTCCGAGCGGGCGCGGGCGATGAGCCGGGCGATGGGGGCAGTGCCGTCCGGACAGAGAGAATGAGCAGGTCGGCGTCGGGGTGATCGTATGTATTGACCATGTCGACCACGGTGAGAGCGCTGTTCCTCGTGTCGTCATCATCGCAAATGGCCGCTCGTGCTTCGCCTGCCGGTCTGCTTGCGTGTTTCATGGGGCGGCTGATGGGAACCCGGCACACTCGTCCACGAATAGCCGGTGACGGAGGGAGCGGCGCCATGCGCGCACTGACCTACCAGGGAAAGCGGGATGTCCGGGTGGAGACGGTCCCGGACCCACGGATCGAGGATCCGACGGACATCATCGTCAAGATCACGTCCACCGGGATCTGCGGCTCCGATCTGCATCTCTACGAGGTCCTCGGGCCCTACCTCGACCCGGGCGACATCCTGGGACACGAACCCATGGGAGTCGTCGAGGAGGTCGGCCGCGAGGTGACCGCCGTCGCTCCGGGGGACCGGGTCGTGATCCCCTTCAACGTGTCCTGCGGGCACTGCTACATGTGCGGGCAGGGGCTGCACTCGCAGTGCGAGACGACCCAGGTGCGCGAGCGCGGCACAGGTGCGTCCCTGTTCGGGTACACCAAGCTCTACGGGCAGGTGCCCGGAGGCCAGGCCGAGTACCTGCGGGTCCCCTTCGGCAACGACCTGCCCATCAAGGTCCCGCACGGCCCTTCGGACGACCGGTTCGTGTATCTCTCCGATGTCCTGCCCACCGCCTGGCAGGCCGTGGAGTACGCGGACATCCCGCCCGGCGGCAGCGTCACCGTCCTGGGCCTCGGCCCGATCGGCGCCATGGCCGCACGGATCGCCCTCCACCGCGGCGCCGGTCTCGTCATCGGCGTGGACCTGGTCCCCGACCGGCTCGAACGGGCGAGCAGGCACGGCGCCACCTGCCTCGACCTGCGCCGCTTCGGCGAAAACCTCGGGGATGCCGTCCGCGACCTCACGGGTGGGCGCGGCACCGACGCGGTGATCGACGCGGTCGGCATGGAGGCCCACGGCTCACCCGTGGCCAAGGCGGCACACACGGCGGTCGGCCTGCTGCCCGACGCCCTCGCCCAGCGCATGATGGAGACAGCGGGCATCGACCGCCTCGCCGCGCTGCACGCGGCGATCGACCTGGTGCGCCGGGGCGGCACGATCTCCGTCTCCGGCGTGTACGGCGGCTCCGCCGACCCGATGCCGATGCTGACCATGTTCGACAAGCAGATCCAGCTGCGCATGGGGCAGGCCAACGTCAAGCGCTGGGTGGATGACCTGCTGCCCCTGCTTACCGACGACGACCCGCTGGGCGTGGACTCCTTCGCCACTCACCACCTGCCGCTGGAAGAGGGACCGAAGGCTTACGAGACGTTCCAGAATAAGGCGGACGGCATGATCAAAACCCTGCTCGTCCCCTGACCGGGTCACGGAGACCTGTCCGCAGCCACGGAGGAAGGAAACCCCGGCATGAAGAACAACGGCCCCCATCCCGGCAAGCGGGTCGTGGTCACGGGAGCCACCGGCAACGTGGGCACCAGCGTGGTCCGCGCGCTCGCCGCCGACCCGGGCATCGGCTCGGTCCTGGGGCTGGCCCGCAGGCGGCCCGGGCTTCAGATCCCGAAGGTGGAGTGGGACACCGTCGACCTGTCCCGGACCGACAGCGAGGGCCGGCTCGCCGGTCTCGTGCGCGGCGCCGATGCCGTCGTCCACCTGGCCTGGCGCTTTCAGCCCACCCACGACCCGGTCGTGACGTGGCAGAGCAACGTGCTGGGCTCCCGGCGAGTCTTCGAGGCCGTGGCACGCAGCGGGGTTCCCGCCCTGGTGCACGCCTCGTCCGTCGGCGCCTACTCCCCGGGACCGAAGGACGAACCCGGCGTCGACGAGGAGTGGCCCACCGACGGCTGGCCGGACGCGGCCTACTGCCGGGAGAAGGCTTACCTGGAACGGGTCCTGGACACCTTCGAACTGCGCCACCCACAGATCCGGGTGGTCCGGCTGCGCCCCGGATTCCTCTTCAAGGAGACGGCCGCCCCCGAGCAGCGGCGGATCTTCGCCGGCCGCTACGCCCCGGGCCCCCTCCTGCGGCCCGACCTGCTGCCCTTCGTGCCCGACCTGGACGGACTACGTTTCCAGGTCCTCCACACCGACGATGCCGCCGATGCCTACCGGCTGGCCGTGCTCGGCGACGTACGGGGCCCCTTCAACCTGGCGGCAGACCCGGTCATCGACGCCCGCAGGCTGGCGGACCTGCTCGATGCCCGGATCGTGCGGATCCCCCGGGCCCTGGTGCGCACCGCACTCTCGGCCGCCTGGCGGGCCCACACCGTACCGGCTTCCCCGCACCTGTTCGACGCGGTGCTACGCCTGCCCGTACTGGACTCCGGCCGGGCCCGCGACGTACTGGGCTGGCAGCCCACCCGTACGGCGGAGGACGCACTGAACGCCTTCCTGAGAGGAGTACGTGAAGGCACCGGCGAAGACACGGCACCGTTGGCCGGCCGAAAGATCGGCTGACAACAGCAGCTCCGCACGGGTGCCGCCGATGCCGAAGCCCGGCCCTCCCGGTACGGACGGCCCGGCATACCGGATCCCACCGTGCCTGTTCGACAACGTGAGAAAGCGACAATCATGGCAAGCAGCGAACAACCGCAGGACCCCAACCGGGCCCACCCCCGCCCCGACTTCCCTCAGCAAGACCAGGAGCACCCGGGCTGGACCGGCCCTATGGACCCGCCACCCGACCACGGCGAGGAGTCCTACGTCGGCTCCGGCCTGCTCGACGGGCGTAGGACCGTCATTACCGGAGGCGACTCCGGTATCGGCCGCGCGGTCGCCCTGGCCTACGCCCGCGAGGGTGCGGACGTGGTCTTCACCCACCTCCCCGAAGAGGGGAAGGAAGCCGCGGAGACTGTTCGACTGGTGGAGCAAGCGGGCCGCAGGGCGGTCCCCGTCGTCTGTGACATCCGGGACGAGAAGCAGTGCCGCTCGCTCATCGAGGACGCCGTTTCCGAGTTCGGCCGCATCGATGTCCTGGTGAACAACGCTGCCTACCAGATGTCGCAGCCCGACGGGATCTCCGCGATCTCCACCGAGCAGTTCGACCGGGTGATGCGCACCAACCTCTACGGCACGTTCTGGCTGTGCAAGAGCGCCCTGCCGCACATTCCGCCAGGAGGGTCGATCATCAACACCACCTCGGTGCAGGCGTACAAGCCGAGCCCTCATCTCCTCGACTACGCGATGACCAAGGGGGCGATCGTCACCTTCACCCAGGGCCTGGCCCAGATGCTGGCCTCCGAGGGCATCCGCGTCAACGCCGTCGCCCCGGGCCCCGTCTGGACCCCGCTTATCCCGGCGACGCTGCCCGACACCGCCGAGTTCGGCAAGCAGAGCCCGCTTGGCCGGCCCGCGCAGCCTGCGGAGATGGCTCCCGCCTACGTCTTCCTGGCCTCCGCGAACGCCTCGTTCATCACCGGCGAGATCATGAACGCCACCGGCGGCACGCCTCTCCCCTGATGCCGGAAACGAGGCTGATTTGGCCGCGCGGCGGCCGGAAAGGCGTGTCGTATGACCATCAACCATCACGAAGCGCCGGTTCTCGACGCTCTCGCGGCCTACCGCGACAGGGACGAGCTGGGCTTCTCCCCGCCCGGTCACAAACAGGCGCGAGGTGCCTCCCCATCTGTGCGCGCCGTGCTGGGCGACGCGGTGTTCCTCGGAGACGTCCTCGCCACAGGAGGTCTCGACGACCGTCAGGAAGAATCCTCCGTACTACGGAGGGCCGAAGGCCTCATGGCCGACGCCGTCCACGCGGATCACACCTTCTTCTCCACCTGCGGCAGCTCCCTGTCGGTCAAGGCCGCCATGCTCAGCGTCGCCGCACCCCACCAGAAGCTGCTGGTCGGCAGGGACGCCCACAAGTCCGTCATCGCCGGCCTCATCCTCTGCGGCATCGAGCCCGTCTGGCTGGAACCACAGTGGGACACGGAACGCCACCTCGCACACCCGCCCTCCCCCTCCACCCTGGAGAAAGCCTTCGCGGACCACCCGGACGCACGCGGAGCCCTGATCACCAGCCCCACCCCCTACGGCACGGCGGCCGACCTACGCGCCATGGCCGACATCTGCCACCGGCGCTCCAAGCCACTGATCGTCGACGAAGCCTGGGGCGCCCACCTGCCCTTCCACCCGGACCTGCCGTCCTGGGCCATGGACGCCGGCGCCGACGTCTGCGTCACCAGCATCCACAAAATGGGCAGCGGCCTCGAACAAGGCTCCGTCTTCCACCTCCAGGGCGACCTGGTGGACCACGACACCCTCGCCTCACGGGCCGACCTCCTCGGCACGACCAGCCCCTCGGTGCTGCTCTACGCCGGAATCGACGGCTGGCGCCGACAGATGGTCCTGGAAGGACACGGACTGCTCTCCCGGGCACTCGACCTCGTAGCGACGGTGCGCCGGCGGATCGAGGAGATCGAGGGAATGCACGTCAACGGGCCAGACGACTTCTGCGGACCCGGCGCCGCCGCCGAGTTCGACCCGCTGCCCGTGATCATCGACATCGAGGCCACGGGCACCACCGGCTACCGGGCCGCCGACTGGCTGCGCAAGCACCACCACATCGACATGCACCTCGTGGACCACCGCCGGATCAGCGCCCAGTTCACCCACGCCGACGACAAGGACACCGCCGACCGGCTGCTGACGGCCCTACAGGACCTGACCCGCCACGCGCACACGCTCCGCCACGCTCCCGAGGTGCACGTGCCCACACCCGCCGAGCTCCGTCCCGACCAGGTATGCCTGCCGCGTGACGCCTACTTCGCCCAGACGCGGGACGTCCCGGCGTCGGAAGCCGTGGGCCGCGTCGCCGCCGAGATGCTCACGCCCTACCCTCCCGGCATCCCGGCCGTGCTGCCCGGCGAGCGGATCACCGAACCCCTCCTGCGCTACCTGCGCTCCGGCGTCGAAGCCGGCATGAACATTCCCGACCCCGCCGACTCCACCCTTCAGACCATCCGCGTCCGCGCCGAAGACAACTGACAGCCTCACCCCGGCAGCTCCGGGCAGGCCCAACGCCGCACCCGACAAGGCCCGCGCAGGACCCCCAACCCCAAGACAAAGGAGAAACCCCCGCCATGCGTGCTCTCGCCCTCGTCTGCACCCTGAATGCCTCACCCGCGCCCTCCAGCAGCCAGTATCTTGCCGAGCAGGTCATCGCCCAGTTCGCACGCCATGACGTACAGGGAGAGATCGTCCGGGTCGCCGACTACGACGTCCGCCCGGGGATCGGGGTGGACATGGGCGACGGCGACGCATGGCCGGCGCTGCGGGAGAAGGTTCTGGCCGCCGACATCCTCCTGATCGCCACGCCCATCTGGCTCGGCCACCCCTCCAGCGTCTGCCAGCGGGTCCTGGAACGCCTCAACGCCGAGTCCTCCGAGACCGACGACCAGGGCCGCCCGCACACCTACGGCAAGGTCGCCGCCGTCGCCGTCGTCGGCAACGAGGACGGCGCGCACAAGGTCAGCGCGGACGTGTTCCAGGGACTCAACGACGTCGGCTTCTCCCTCGCGCCTGGAGCAGTCACGTACTGGGTCGGCGAAGCCATGCACGGCACCGACTACCAGGACCTCGACGAGACACCCGACGCCGTCGCCTCCACCACCAAGGCACTCGCGGCCAACGCCACGCATCTGGCGCGCCTCCTCGCCGACAGCCCCTACCCGGCAGCCTGACGGCCCGGGCCCGCACATCAGCGGGCTGCGCAACGAACCCCTGATCCAGCGAACGACAGCGGACTCTCCCATGCTGAGAATCGGAATTCCTGTCCTGGGCGTCACAGACGTTGGCCGCGCGGCTGCCTTCTGGACCGCAGCGCTGCACCTGGACGTCTCCCCGCAGTGGTACAGCGAAACATGGCGCGCCCTCAGCCACCGCGACGGCAAGGGCCCAATCCTCGGCCTGATGCACAGCACCACCCCACCCGAGCCCCGCCCCCGCCTTCACCTCGACCTCTTCACGGATACCGTCCAGGAACAAAGTCGAGAGGTCCGACGACTGGTCGGTCTCGGCGCGCGCGCCGTCGACTGGGCTCTCTACCCGCCGGAGCCCGACTTCGTCGTTCTGGCCGACCCGGATGACAACCTTTTCTGCGTGGTGGACCTGAGCCACGCTCCCAGCGGCGGTGACCAACCGGCTTTCTGACGGGCCTGGGCTGTCCGTGAGTCGAGCGTGGCCGGCCCATCGAGCCACGCGAGCGGTCCGGAGCCTGGTCCGTGCAGGTGACGGGGGTGAGGTGGGCCGCCCGCTACTCAGGCAGAGGGTGCCAGTTCCGTCATCAGCTGGCGGGCTTCCAGCAGCAGTTCGCCCCCGACGGCCGACGCCGATGGTTCCTGGCGGTGGAAGGCGTCGGTGAGGGAGCCGACGGTGCCCCAGGCCTCATGGAACGCCGCGTCACGGCGTTCACACAGCTCTCCGGTGCCGGACCCGGTGAGCAGTTCGGTTTCGATGGAACAGATGTGGCCGACCTGGCGCAGCACCTCGGACAGCAGCCGGAGGAAGTCCGGCGACGGCGGGGGAAGCTCCGCGTCGTCGCTGATCGTCTTCAGCGTGCGGGTGAGGGCAAGGACGCGTGTGCAGACACGGCTCCACCGCATGTCCTCGGCGAACGGAGGGGGCTTCGGGCCCGTGCGGCGCAGTCGGCCTCCTGGGTTCCAGCGTGATCCCTCCATGGCCCAGCGGCGGGCCTCGCTCACGTTCTGCAGCGAGACAGTGAGGCCGCCGGCCCCGTGATGCCAGACCTCGGATTTCTCCAGCCCGTCCTCCTCGCGGAGGCCTTCCGCCATGGTGCCGAGCACGTCCGCCGTCTCCCGCACGAGACGGACGAGGCGGTCACGAACGCTGCGCAGGTGAACCGGCGGGAGAACGAACGCGTTGACCAGAAGACCGATCACCGCACCGATCAGCGTCTCCAGGAGCCGGTGCCCCACCGTGGACGTGCTGGACACCCCACCGGTGATGACGAAGAGCGCTGTGGTGGCACCGTAGATGCCCTGGCTCCCGAAGCGCCGGTAGTTGCCGAGCAACATCATGAACGGCAACGTGAGCAGCATGGCGGTCATGGTCTGATCACGTGTGAAGGCCATCGCCGCGGATGCCCACAGGGTGCCCAGGGCGATGATGGCGAACTGCTGGATCCCGGTGCGCACCGACTGGTACACCGTGCTGCCGACCATCGCGATCGCCGTCCACGGAGCCAGCAGGGCCATCGGCGCCTGGAACCACCACCCACTCACCGCCCACGCGGCTATCGCCGCCCCCGCTGCCTTCAGTGACTGGACGAGCGTGTCCCGCTCCGGACCGGCCTCGATACACGCGCTGCGGACCGACCGGCGCACCTCCGCCCACTCCCGAACCAGCCACCGCCGCGCCCGCTCCGGCCTCACTTTTCCTGTCAATTTCTTCCCCTCTTCGATGATCACCTCAATTCCAGCAGGCCCTCTCGTCGACCCCGAGCTGTGAATCCGGTGCATTCGTGGCGGACGTGTGACCGCCGTCGGCTGCGCGGGTGATTGCCGCCCTCACCGGCTTATGCCACACCCCTCGGGTGGGACGCCACACCAGAGGCACGGAACGCTCGGCGTCCGCCGACAGAACCATCTTGCGCCGAGGAGCTGGACGCGTGGCCGTGGAAAGCCAATACCCCGAGGACCTCGACACGCACGCCCGGCTCAGCCGGCTGGCGGGCCTTCCCGAGGGGCCCGAGCGGGAACAAATCCGCAGGGAGATCATCTGTGCCTGGCTTCCCGTGGCCCATCGTCTGGCCCTCCGCTACCGCGACCGCGGTGAGACGCTCGAAGACCTGCGACAGGTCGCGGCGGTCGGCCTGGTGAATGCCGTGGACCGGTACGATCCGGCTCTCGGCGGCGCCTTTCTCCCGTTCGCCATGCCGACCATCGTCGGTGAGATCAAGCGGCACTTCCGGGACCGCATGTGGTCCGTGCACGTCCCTCGCCGCGTCCAGAACCTTCGCAACGTCGTGCGCCGGGCCACCGCCGACCTCGCAGCCGAGGGCAGGCCCGTGTCCCTCGCCCGGCTCGCGGAGCACACCGGGCTGACCGAGGAAGAGGTGCAGCGGGGCAACGAAGCCCTGCACGGCTTCCGAGCCATCTCCCTCGACGCGAGTCTGCCCGCCGAGGGCGCGACCCTGTGCCTCGGCGACACCCTGGGTGCAGACGATGACGCCCTGGACCTGGTACTCGACCGCGAGGCCGCCAAAGCCGGCATCAGCAGCCTCCCCGAGCGCGAGAAGCGGGTGCTCTTTCTCCGCTTCTTCGCGGGGATGACGCAGAGCGCAATCGCCGCCGAACTCGGCATCTCGCAGATGCACGTATCACGCCTGATCGCTGAGTCCTGCCGACGGATCCGGGAGGACGCGAAAGGCCGAGACTCCTGAGGACGCCAGAACTGTTCTTTCGGGTTGGTGCCGGTCAGTGACCGGTTCGGGGCCCGCCCCTCCCGATAGCGCATACCACCGGGATCCCGCAGAGACCCCCGTCACTCCGGCAACGACCCGAAATACTCAGCAACGATGCCGGGCCGGCATACGTGGCACCGCCGATGATCGGTCGCGGCTGCCTCGGACTTCGGTTCGACCTTCCCTGCTGACTGCCGGGGAACGAGGGTCAGGGCTCGCGGTGGGCAAGGGTGAACAGGCCGCCGTCGGGGTCCTGGAGAGTTCGGGAGAAGCCCTTGGCGGCCCAGGCAGTAGGTGGAGTCTGGGGTTTGCTGCCTCCTGCCCTCATGGTCGCGGACACAGCCCGCTCGACGTCGTCCACGGCGAAGTTCACCAGCCAGCGGGGTCGCAGATGAGCCAGAGGGGAGGTCTGCACACCACCGCCCCGCAGAGACAGGATCACTCTGTCCTTCAGTTTCACCAGCACATGATCTTTCCGGTAGTCCATGTCGATGTCTTCCTCCGCGGCCCAGCCGAGGATTTCCCCGTAGAACACCGCGGCCTCGAACACGTCGCGCGTCTGCAGATCGAGCCGGGTGGGAGCCCGGCCCTCTCCTGGCAACCAGGCCAGTGTGTAGCCCTCCCAGAACCCGAACATCGCCCCGTCCCGGTCCGCCGCCAAGCCGGCACGACCATCGCCGAAGGCCATCGGACCAACCGCCACGGTGGCACCGCGCTCACGGATCCGCGCGGCCGTGGCGTCGGCATCCCGGACAGCGAAGTACGGCGTCCACACCGAAGCCGACGTCAGCCCGGGCCTGCGGGCTGCGAGCCCCGCCACCGGATCCCCGCCGGCCGTCGCCACAAGGAACTGGTCATCCAGCGAACTGGACCGGAACTGCCAGCCGAGAACCTCCCCGTAGAAGGCTCTGGCCACATCCAGATCAGCGACCATGAGGTTGACCCAGCACGGAGCACCCTGCACCGGCACATGCTGCCGCTCATCCGGCCCAGACACCTGTCTCTCTCCTCTCAACACCTGCCGGCGACCGTTCACCAGCACCCCGCGGTCCGCTCTCACCCGCTCGATCAGCAGACGGCGCCCTGCCGACCCTGTCAGCAAGAGCACCTGCCCGGCCTCGCACCACACTGCCGCTCCCCGCCCGCGCAGTGCACACCGCGGTCATCATGCACCAGACTTTCCACGCCGCAGGACGAGAAGCGACCGACTCGCCCGAAGCTCGAAGTGGTCGCTCTCGTAGGTGTGGTGCCCCGTCGGCAGGGTATGCGCGCCCGTGCGCGGGGGCCGAGGCACTTACGGAGAGGACAGCGTCATGTCGATACCCACGGGAACCACGGTCGCCACCGCCGCCCGCCGAGCCGATGCCGCTACCCCTGCCGCCAGTACTGCGGGCCTTCCGCAGATTGAGGACCCCCGGAAGGTGGCTCCGAAGGACGCCCGTGCTCTGGGCGCGTTGTTCTTCGAGCAGTTGCAGTTTCTGGAGGAGGGCACGCACGAGTATCAGTACGCGCGGAACACGTTGATCGAGATGAACCTGTCGTTGGTGCATTTCGCGGCGAAGCGGTTCCGCAACCGTGGCAGCGGTGAGATGGAGGACATCGTCCAGGTCGGTACGATCGGTCTGATCAAGGCGATCGACCGGTTCGAGCTGAGCCGCGAGGTCGAGTTCACCTCCTTCGCGATCCCCTACATCGTGGGCGAGATCAAGCGGTTCTTCCGCGATTCCACCTGGGCCGTCCACGTGCCCCGCCGACTCCAGGAACTCCGCGTCACCCTCGCGAAGGCGAAGGAAGACCTCAACGGCCGACTCGACCGTGACCCCACGGTCGCCGAACTCGCCGCGCACCTGGACCTCACCGACGAAGAGGTCATCGAGGGCCTCATCGCCTCCAACGGGTACACCGCCGGCTCCCTCGACTTGCCCATCGGCACCGAACAGAACAGCGCCGAGACCATCACCTACGGAGACATCAAGGGTGATCTCGACCCCGCCATGGAACTGTTCGAGGACCTCCACGCCCTGGCCCCGCTCCTGGAGGACCTCGACGACCGTGACCGCGAGATCGTGGCCATGCGCTTCGGACAGGAAATGACCCAGGCCCAGATCGGCGAGCGCCTCGGCATATCCCAGATGCACGTCTCCCGGCTCCTGAACCGCACCCTCACCCAGCTTCGCAAGAACATGCTCACCCAGAACTGACCACAACACAGGACCGCGAGGATGAAGCGGCATCCGGTCTGCCTGCGGGAGCAGCACACAGCCCTTCACGGGTGACCGCTCCTGGACGATGCCACGCGGGGCCCGGGCCCGGTAGCCGGCGGCCGGACGGAGGTGAGGGCGAAGCAGCGGGCCGGTGGGATCGTCCTCACCCACCAAGTTCGGCCGGTCCTGGAGGCCATGGCATCGCTGCGCCAGACCGAAGCGGCTTCGTCATACGGAAGCTATGGCTTGTCAGTGTCCGGCAGGGAGCGCGGCCTGCGGAGCATGATCATCAGGAAAGCAGCGACGGCGAGGGCGGTCCCGAGCAGGATGGACACCAGGGCCGCGTCGGCGACGGTCTCCCATGCGGTGCTGGTCGAGGATCGGCACGTCGGATCGCAGTCCCACGAGGTCGCGTGGTGACTTCGGGCAGACCAGCCGGCGGCCAGACCGAGGCCGAAGAACAGGACTCCGCACCAGAACATTCTGCGGACCAATAGCAGGTACCTGCGTGAATGGGTATCGACCATCGCACCACGGTCCCAGGCATCAGAGGTCCTGGGCAATACGGTGAAGGCAGCCATGGCCGGGTTCGGAACCTCCTGCGTGACCGCAGTCGCATCAAGCCGCGGAGACCGTCGTCTGTTGCGACATGAGGTGGAGGCGTCGGGCGTCGTGGTGCTATCGGGCGAGGAAGGCGCTGACAGTTTTGCCGCCGGTGGGCCGGTGGACGACCGCGGTGGTACGGGCGAGGTGGGTGATCATGCGCCAGCCGAAGCCGCCGGTGGTGCCGGTCAGGTCGGGGGTACGCATGCGCGGGGCCTGTGGGCTGGGGTCATCCACCGCCACCTCGATGAGGTCGGGGTGGGCGGTCAGGCGAAGGGCGTAGGTGCCGCCTGCGTGCCGCAGGGCGTTGGTGACAAGTTCCGAAGCGACCAGGAGTATGGCGTCGGCTGTGTCAGGGGCGACGTCCGGCCGGAGGGCTTCGAGGAAGAGGCGGGCGCTGTCGCGGGCGTCGGCGGCGGTGGGCGCGGGGCGGGTGGCGGTGGCGTCGACGCGCATCGTGTTCGTCAGGTTCATCCCTGGTCTCCTCGGCTCGTCGTTGCCTGGATGCCGCTTGTGCCCCGTCATGACCGCCTCAACCCGGCGGTACGCGATTACCTCACTTACTGGACAGTCGAAAATCTCTCCTGGCCAAGGTAGGTATTCGGTTTGGGCGTGGTTATGGTTTCTCTCGTAGCTGAGATCGGCAGGGCCCGGCAGAGACGAACTGGCGGGCAGCGGTACACAGTTGCCGTGCGCATGACGGTGCGGTGGTGGAGTTCCGGAGCCAGGGCTGTTGCAGGAAGGCGACGGGACTGACGACCGGACCGGGTGGCCCGCCGTGATCAGGGGCCGCCGCGAGAAGTACCGCAGTAAACGCAGCGGTGGTACCCAGCAGTGAAGCAGGAGCAGTACCTCGGTGAAGGCGTCGGCTGCGGGCGCCGCACCGGGAGGTTCGGCAGCTGGGTTCCAAGCCGGAGCAGATGCAGGACGGGCGACGGGGCAGGCTGCCGGAGAGTGACGCTTGTTCAGGTCACCAACAGTACGCAAGCAGTTGACGAAGAGGGAAGAACGGAGGAGTTGGTCGCCATCAGGATCGCCCGGGTGCGAGACGTGGGCTCGGGTACCGCAGGACATCGATAGTGAGGTGGTCTCCGGTCGAGCAACCGCGATCCCCGCAGCCCCCGACCTCTCCCGGGGCGGGCATGCGGAAACAGAGAGCCGGCGCAGCCGATCACGGCCGGCCGATGGTGTAGCAGTTCCTTCGGGGCCCTGATGCCAATGGCACCAGGGCCCCTCCAGTGTGTTCCACAGAGAGGTGCAAGTGACAGCAGACGACTCGTTCGGCCGTCTCGACGACGACGACTACCCCGCCTGCACCATGGGCCGGGCCGCCGAAATGCTCAACACCACACAAGGGTTCCTCCGCGCCATCGGGAAAGCCCGCCTCATTACCCCCCTCCGCTCGGAGGGCGGCCACCGCCGCTACTCCCGCTACCAGCTGCGCATCGCCGCCCGCGCCCGCGAACTCGTCGACCAGGGCACTCCCATCGAGGCCGCCTGCCGCATCGTCATCCTCGAAGACCAGCTCGAAGAAGCCCAGCGCATCAACGCCGAGCACCACCGCACGGCCAAGCGGCGGCCAAACTGACAGTTCGCGCCCGACTCCACTTCGGTCGCCCGCAACCATCATCTGTTGATCCCACCAAGAGCAGGAAGTCTTCTGGCCGTCCGTGCGCCCGCCCGGGCAGCCAGAGCGAGGTGACCCCCACCAGTGTGGATCGCAAATGCTCGGTCCGCCGGCCGGACCTCGGGTAAGTCCCGGCACCCGGCGACAGGTCCCCAGCCACCGGTAATGGTGCTCACTGATCCCGAGCTGGCCGGCCGTCACCGTCTGTATGCCAGGGCCGTCGCCAAGCGCCGGATCCGCGCCGGGCAGGCAGCGGCCGGCCGCCATCTCTTGAGTAGGGCGCGCAGATCGCACACCACGGTCCGATGACGAAGAGGCTCTCGCCGTATGGCTGCCAGCCCACTGCTCTGCATACCGTCCCCGAGCTGCCCTTGCGCGCCGGTGCCGGATCTGGTTTGCCTCTCGAAGAGGGAGGTTGGAAACTGGGATCGGTGGGGGCGGCTGTCGTCCATAGTTGCGGGGACTGAAGGATGGATCGCCTGACTGCCCGGTGGCCTTGTGCGCGCTGGTTTCCCCTGGTGTTGATCGTCGTCGCGGCGCTCGGTGACGCGCTGACGCCGATCGGTTACACCTGGGTACCTCTGATCGCGGCCGCGTGTGTGCTCGCGGGCGTGATGATGTCCTTCCGCGGCGCGGCCTGGACGGGGGCGTTCGCGCTGGCCGTCACCGTGCTGCTGGACTGGCGGGTCGGGATCCTTGACAGCGGCACCGGCTGGGTGGAAGAGGTCACGGTCTTTCTCGCCGTGCTCATCGGCCTGGACGTGCACTGGATGCTCGAGCGCCGCGACCGCCGCCTGGCCGCCGCCTGGTCGGTGGCCGGGGCGCTGCAGCGCGCAGTCCTGCCCGCCCCTCCCACCCGGATCGGGCCGCTCCGGGTAGCTGCCCGCTATGAGGCGGCGGATGCCGAAGCCCGGATCGGCGGGGACGCCTACGCCATCCAGGACACCCCCTTCGGAATCCGTGTCCTCATCGGCGACATCAGAGGAAAGGGGATCGGCGCCGTCTCCATCACCACCACGCTGATCGGCGCCTTCCGCGAAGCCGCCCATCACACATCCAGCCTGGATGAACTCGCTGAACGGCTGGAACAGTCCCTCGGACGCGACCAGGCCCCGCACGCTCACACCAGCCACGACGAGGAGTTCACGACAGCCCTCATCGCCGAGATCGACCACGCGGGCCGCACCCTACGACTGCTCAACCGAGGCCACCCTGCCCCCTACCTCATCCGCTCCGGCCGCGTCACCGAACTGCAGCCAGCCGACCCTGGCCTTCCACTCGGCATGGGAGACCTCGTCTCCCAGCCCGCCACAACCGACACCATCTCTCTTGCCGCCGGTGACGTTCTGCTGTTCGTCACCGACGGGGTCACCGAAGCCCGCGATGCCGACGGAGCCTTCTACGACCCCACCCAACTCACCTTTCCTGACGGAAGACCTGCCGCTCCCACCGAGGTGCTCGACACGCTCGCCGAAGCCGTCTACCGGTGGGCCGGCGGGCGACGCGACGATGACATGGCCACCCTCGCCATCAGCGTCACGACCACCACCTCCGACATGCCATCCCGCACGGACGCTCCCGGCTTCGCCGGATAACGCCCCACGCCTCCACCCCCAACTAAAGGAGCGTTTTGTCCCGACGGGGGTGCTTCGTTGCCATTCAGGTGGCGGACCACTTCGGGTTGGTGGAGGCGTTAGACGCTTGTTGTGGCTGATGGGGCGGGTGACGGCCTTCGAGGGCCCGGTTCGGTCCCTTCGCACCTGTCTGATCCCAACGCGCCCCCGGGCATACCTGTTTACGCCCTGTGGCGGGACGGCGGCCATCGGTACTACAGAAACATGCCTCTCCGAGAGCGGTCGTACCCGAGCGAGCTGTCCGATGCCCGTTGGAAACTGCTTGAACCAACCCTGACAGCCTGGCGACCAGAACGCAGAGGGAAGGGCCTGGACATCGGCCGGCCACCCGAACACGACCTGCGCCGGATCATGGACGCCATCCTCTACGTCGACCGCACCGGCATCCCCTGGCGCTACCTCCCACACGATTTCGCCCCGTGGGAAACCGTCTACGGATACTTCGCCGCCTGGCAGAAGGGCAGCGTCTTCGACCAGCTCAACGGACTCCTGCGACATCTGGTCCGCAAGGCCGAGGGCCGAGACGCCGAGCCCAGCGCCTGCATCCTCGACGCCCAGAGCATCAAGACCTCGGCCAACGTGCCCGCGACCGGCCAGGGCATCGACGCGGGCAAGAAGATCGCGGGCCGCAAACGCCACATCGGCGTCGACACACTCGGCCTCCTTCTGGCGGTGCTGGTCACCGCAGCCAGCGTCTCCGACAACGTCGGCGGAATCCGCCTGCTCTCGAACATCGCCGAAGGCCACCCACGCGTCACGAAGGCGTGGGCCGACAGCGGCTACCGCACCAAAGCCATCGACCACGGCGCCCGTCTCGGCATCGACGTCGAAGTCATCCGCCGCGACCCCGCCCAGAAGGGCTCCAAGGTGATCCCGCGACGATGGGTCGTCGAGCGGACGTTCGGCTGGCTCATGCACCACTGCCGCCTCACCCGCGACTACGAAACCCACCCCACCGCTCCGAAGCCATGATCAACATAGCGATGATCGACCTCATGAGCCGCAGACTCACCCGCGAATCAACCCACAACTGGCGCGACAGCTGAACGGCCGCAGAGCCGACTCCTGTGAATCACAGCAGGTAGGGCCACAGGCTGACGCTGTTCCGCTCCACGCTGATCTCGACCCACGTTCCATCGACAGCAGTCGATGGGGGCGGGTCGGCGAGGTCGAAAAGGATGTGGGTTCCGGCTACTTCCAACGTGGCTCCGCCATCGCCCGTCAGGCCCAGCCGCCCGCGAAAGGCGATCCGGTCGCCTTCCTCCTCATCCACCCCGGGTGAGAAGAAAGTGGACGGTCGGGTGTTGCCGCCCCAGGACACATCCTCTTCAACAGTCCACTCCACATGATGTTTGCGGCCCACTCCCGTCGGACCGCCGCACCAGAACGCCACGGCGGCACCCACCTCCGAGCGCACCCGAACCGTCGCGCGCCCGTCTGCGATCTGCCCTACCGCTTCCACCTGGACCAACACCCCGCAATCATCCACGACAGCACTGCGTTCCCAAACACTCCCGCCAGGACAAAACGCTCTTTTACGGCCGTGGGCCTGGACGGCGCCGACCGCGGGCTTCGAGGAGCGGGAGTACCTGTCCTTCGCCTCCGCGATGGGCCGGGACTGGGACCGGCTGACATGGAGAAGGGGCGAACAAAGGCGTGGCACCCCGGTCTTCCTGAACCCCGGAGAAGACGTCTGACGCTGCCCTCGGCCCTCCGCCGCAACGCCCCACCCTGCTCCTGGCGCGGCCAGGCCTCACGGTGTTCCGTGCTCGGCCCCGCCCGCGTTGGTGGAGCAGGGTCCCGCCCTGAGCGAAAATCTCAGTGTCGAAAACTATAGTTTCGAAAACTTGATTTTCTGTTCGTGGAGTGGCTACAGTTCCTGTATCAGCCAGGGACCGGATCAGGAGCAGCCATGACCGTGGAACCTGCGGTATCGCGCCGCCGCAAACTCACTCCGGAGCGGGAGCGTGAACTGCTGCTCGTGACGGCCGAGCTTGTCGGCGAGGTCGGTTATGAGCAGGTGACCATGGCCGCTGTCGCGCAGCGGGCGAAGTGCAGCACGGCGACGCTCTACCGGCAGTGGGAAAGCAAGCCGCGCCTGGTGATCTCCGCGTGGAAGGCTCTCAGCACGGAGACCAAGAAGGACTTGGCCACCATCGATACCGGCAGTCTGCGCGGCGATCTGATGGAGGTCGCGCGGTTCCGGGTAGCCGACGATCCGGCCACGGAACCCTTCACCTCGTTGCCGGCGGCGATCGCCCAGGACGAAGCACTGATGGAGATCGTGCGCGAGATCCTGATCCACCCGGTCCTGCGAGATCTGGCCCAGATCTTCGAGCGCGCCGTCGCCCGGGGGGAGATCGCAGCCGGAAACCCGGTCATCGAGCTGGCGGACCAGATCCTGCTCGCTCCGTGGATCGCACACATGATTGTCCACGGGACCGAGGCGACCCCTGAGCTGATGGAAGCCATTGTCGAGCTGGTGCTCTTGCCGGCTCTCACCGCGCAACCCGCCACCGCCTGACCAGACCCAGCCCACCCACCGCCTGCGGTCGCGACTCCCCGCGCTACCGGCGATCCCGCACATCCCTGACGACGGACTGACGCCGATCGTCCCCTTCCGCACGCCCTCAAGCCCTCGTCATTCACGGGCCGGGCTCAGGGCACCTCACGTCCGAAAACACCCTCGACCCGGAGCATCTTCCTCATGGCCACTTTCCTGCACAAGATCGGCGGGGCCGCGTTCAAGCGGCGCTGGCTGGTTGTTCTCCTCTGGGCGCTCACTCTGGGCGCCGTGGGAATCGGCGCCTCCACCAGCTCGGGACCCGCCAGTTCCAGCATCACCCTGCCCGGCACCGAGGCCCAACGCGCCTTCGACCTCCTGGGCGAGAAGTTCCCCGCAGCCAACGCCGACGGAGCCACCGCCCGCGTCGTGCTGCGCGCACCCGACGGCGAGAAGATCAGCACCCCGGAGAACAAGGCCGCTCTCGAAGCGACTCTGGCCCGCGTCAAGGACTCTTCGTCCCGCATCGGGCAGATCAGCGACCCCTTCACCTCCAAAGCACTCAGCGCGGACGGCACCACCGCCTTCGCCCAGGTCGCCTACACCGCCACGGACGCCGACCTCACCGACGGCGACCACACCGGCCTGGACAAGGCACTGGAATCGGGCCGCGACCAGGGTCTGACCGTGGAAGCATCCGGCACCGCGCTGGCCACACCCGAGGAGAGCCACACCGCCGAGGCCATAGGCTTCGCCCTGGCAGCCGTCATCCTCCTCATCACCTTCGGGTCCCTGATCGCCGCAGGCCTGCCCCTGCTCACAGCTCTCGTCGGAGTCGGGGTGAGCATGGCCGCCATCACCGCGCTCAGCGGCCCACTCGACCTCAACAGCAACGCCTCGGCCCTCGCCACGATGCTGGGCATCGCCGTCGGCATCGACTACGCCCTGTTCATCGTCTCCCGCTACCGCTCGGAGCGCGCCGACGGCCACGACGCCCGGGAGGCCGCCGCCCGCGCGAACGGCACAGCGGGTTCCGCCGTCGTGTTCGCCGGGCTGACCGTCGTCATCGCCCTCGCGGGCCTCGCGGTGGTGAACCTGCCCATCCTGACCGCGATGGGCCTGGCCGCCGCAGGCGCCGTCGTCATCGCCGTCCTCGTCGCCACCACCCTGGTCCCCGCCCTCCTCGGCTTCGCCGGAGAACGCGTCCGCGGCAAGAACCGGAAGAAGCCCGCACCCGTGGCCGACCCGGCCAAGCCAGGCCTGGCACAGCGCTGGATCTCCCACGTCCTGCGCAATCCGACCCGGATGCTTCTCCTGGCCGTGGCCGCTCTCGGCGTGGTCGCCCTCCCCGCCACCCAGCTTGAACTCGGGCTGCCGGACGACGGCTCCAAGGCCACCTCCTCCACTCAGCGCAAGGCATACGACATGCTGTCCGAGTCCTTCGGACCCGGATTCAACGGCCCTCTCACCGTGACCGTCGACGACCAGGACCCGGCCGTCGCCCGCGGCGGCGCCGAGGTCTTGGGCAAGTCCCTCGCCGGCCTTCCGGACGTGGCCGCCGTGACCCCGGCCGCCTTCAACGAGAGCGGCGACACCGCGATCATCACCGTCATCCCCAAGAGCGCACCGGGCAGCGACGCAACCAAGAACCTTGTCACCGACATCCGCACCCTCGCCGGCGACCTCCAGCCCGACACCGGCGCCCGCTCCCTCGTTACCGGCACCACGGCGCTCAACATCGACATCTCCGACAAGTTCAGCGCCGCGATCGTGCCCTACCTCGCCCTCGTTGTCGGCCTGGCTGTCCTCGTGCTGATTCTCGTCTTCCGGTCCATCCTGGTCCCCCTCAAGGCGGCCCTCGGGTTCCTGCTCTCCGTCCTGGCCTCTTTCGGAGCCTTGGTCGCGGTCTTCCAGTGGGGCTGGCTGAAAGACCTCATCGGCCTGGAACAGACCGGCCCCGTCATGAGCCTGATGCCCGTCCTCATGGTCGGCATCGTCTTCGGCCTGGCCATGGACTACCAGGTCTTCCTGGTGACCCGCATGCGCGAGGCATACGTCCACGGAGCCGACGCCCGCACCGCCGTCGAGGCGGGCTTCAAGCACAGCGCCACCGTCGTCACCGTCGCAGCCCTCATCATGATCAGCGTCTTCGCCGGCTTCGTCGGCTCCCACGACGCCATGATCAAATCACTCGGATTCGGCCTCGCCGTCGCCGTCGTCTTCGACGCGTTCGTCGTCCGCATGACCATCATCCCGGCAGCCCTCGCCCTTCTCGGCAAGCGCGCCTGGTCCCTGCCCGCCTGGATCGACCGCATCCTGCCCAACGTCGACATCGAAGGCGAGAAGCTCGCCAAGCACGCCCCCGCCACCCCCACCGCACCGGAACCGGCCTACGCCAACTCCACCCACCACAACCACTGACAACACCACCCCACGGGCCCGCGGCCGCCACGGCACCGCGGGCCCGCCCCCTGCCCCAAGGACGCCGCCGATGCACCGAGTACTCCTCACGGGCGGCCCGACTCTCGTCCGGGACGCCTACGCACGCGTCATCGCCGCGTCCCCCGCCTTCGCCCACCCAGCCCAAACAGCCACCCTCACCGATGCCCTGACCGGACTGACCACCTGCGACCTTCTACTCGTAGACACGCAGGAACTCAACCGAGGCCCGTCCGCCGCAGCCCAGATGCGACTGCTCCACGCCACCGCCTGCACCCGGGTCGCCATACTCGGGCACGTCACACCGGCCGAACTGCCCTTCCTCACCAGTGCTGGAGTGACCGGCGTACTCGGCCCCTACCTCGCACCCGACGACTTCCTCACCGCACTCGACGCCATCTGCGGCGGTGCCATGGTCATCTCACCCGCACCAGCCCACACAGCTCAGCCGCCTATCAGCCGCATCCAGCCCAACAGCGACCACGGAACACTGACTCCACTGACACAGCGCGAACGCGAAGTGCTCACGCTCATCGCCACGCAGCCCGACAACACTGCCATCGCCAAGGCACTCGACGTCAGCCCCCTCACCATCAAGTCACACGTCAACCGGATCATGCACAAGCTCGCAGCGTCCAGCAGATCTCAGCTCGTCGCACTCGCCTACGAAAGCCGCCTGATCACCCCAGGAAATCCGGCCGTCACAAGGGCTACAGACGCCGAGAGCCGTGCTCGGACTCCCCGCCCTGCCCAGGCCTCTTGATGAGGAGGCGGGCGTGCCGGTGGCAGTGGGCAGGAGTCCCCAGCGCGAAGTTGGTTAAGCTTCCTCAGAACCGCCCAACGACGCTCCGCCCCGCCCGGCCGGGAACGCGGTCCCCATGCGACGAGCGCCATCCGATGCCGGATACGAGGCGATGGACCGGGCCGGGCTCCACGTCTCCCCCCACCTCGATGGCGTGGCTCGCATAGGAGCGCAGCCCGAACAAGGCGAACCTGGCTCGCCGTCTTCGGCACCATCACCGCGCGAGCCGCCTGACCACGCGACGGCCGGTCCACGGGCCCTGGGCGCGGGGTCTGCGCCGTGGCGGTCATGGGCTCCGATCCCATTCGGCGGGGTCGGTCGTGATGACGAGAAGCCCTTGCCTGAGCAGCCAGGCCTGTTCGCGGTCTCCGTCCGCCGAGCGGTAGGCGATGTGTGTGAGAGAGGGGACCACCACCGCTTGGATGAGGCTGCCGGTTGCCAGTGCCCGCACCCGGTTCCACCCGCTCCGGCTTTCGGGGTGCTGGGAGAGATTTCCGGTGTCGGCGACCGCGCACCCGGCCGGCACGATCCAGCCCCGGCCCTGCGCGTAGGCGGCAAGGTCGTCCAGGACCAAGTTCTCGACGGACCGTAGTGGCACTACGGCGTACAGAGCCACGGCGGGGCACTGCCCGATGAGCGTTGCGGCTTCGGCCGCCGGGGCGCTGCGGTTGCGTCTGGTCAGCGGATTCAGCAGTGAGTGCCAGGTGGTGCGTTTGCTCGATAATGGCGGCATGGGGCTCTCTCCATCGCGGTGTGCTGGGCCTGCTCCCGGATAACTGCTGTTGCGGCAGTCGGGAGAGCGTGGAAACAGGTCAACTCTCGCTAGGAGAGAGGTCAGTTGCCTTCATGCGTACTGGGGCGGGCGCGCTTGGAAGGCCGAGTAGCGGTGAGGGTGTGCGTACGACTGCGGAGACCAGGGGGTCAGGCGATGCCGCGCCTTTTCGCTTCGGTGAGGATGGCGTCGCGCTCTCGCCATTTCGCCCAGAACGCGCCGCGGTATCCCAGGGCGGTGAGCGCGGTGAGGAAGGGGTTGTCGGCGTAGTTGTTGTCGTCCTTGGAGCTGCCGGGTGCGGTGGGCAGCATGACGCGGGGGTAGTCGGCGGGGTCGATGTGGTCCCACATCAGCCGGACGGTGTGGAGCCAGCGTCCGGCGGGGTCGGCCATGGTGGCGGGGTCTTCGGGGAGCCCGGTGGAGAAGTAGCACACCGGGCGGACGGTGCCGTCGGGCTGGAACATGAACTGCCGTTCGTATTCCACGGGGGAGCGGCACTGGTCGGCGGTGCGCAGCACGATGGGTTCGGTGGCGGTGTCCGACTGGGTTCCGGGTACGTGCCGTACGCCGGCGCTCTGCTCGGCGAGCCATTGGCCCAGAGGCTGATAGGGGAAGCATCGCAGGCCGAGGCTGAACCCGGAGACGGTCGCGTCCAGTGCCAGGGTGCGGTCGATGGCCTCGCGCAGGGTCGGCCAGGTTTCCCCGGGCATCCCTGCCAGGACCTCGACCATGCAGGCCATGTCGTACTTGTTGCAGAGCTTCACCAGGTTCTCGGTGTCGGACCAGGTGTAGTAACGGGTTCCCTTGGCGGTGACCTTCCAGCCGTCCAGCATGTCGTCGCGCACGTGGTCGGGGGCCACGTTCACCCCCGCGCATCCGGCGGCCGCCAGCAGTTCGGCGAACTCGTCGTCGAAGGGTTTGGGCTGTGCGTAGATCCACAGGCGCAACTGGTGCAGCGGGGAGGCGGGGGAGCTGTTCTTGCGGCGGCTGATCTCGCGCAGTACTGCTTTGGTGTTCGCGATGGCGAGGTTGAACTCGGAGTCGGCGGTGTGTACGTCGCGCACGCCTTGGTCGACCAGTTCGGTCAGTTCGTCGACCACCGCGTGCACGGACCGTTTCGCGAAGGCCGTGCCCTTGGCGTCTGGTTCCACGCAGTGCGCACAGGCGTAGGGGCAGCCGCTCTTGGTGAGGATGTTTCCCAGGCCGCCGCGTTCGTAGTAGCCGAGGTTGTCGACCTTCCAGCGGTCCCCAGAGCGCCGGGTGTAGGAGGAATCGGTGTCGACCTGCCAGGCACGTGACTGGCCGGCTCCGACTTCGCCCACGCCGCCCAGAGCGGTGTCCGGGTCCGGGGTGGAGGAGCGTGTCACCCTTCCGTTCCCCCGATTGACGAGCAGGCCCGGCACCGCGGAAGGGTCGGCGCGGGCGGCCAGCCGGTCGGCGAGTTCCACCAGGATGCGCTCCCCGGGGCCTTTGACGCCGTACTCCAGACCGAGGTAGTCCACACACGCGAAGGGCATTGTGCTGAATCCCACCCCGCCCCCCACCAGGGGTGCTGGAGTCAGCGAGCGGATCTTCTGCGCGATCTGCCGGTGCTCGGGCAAGAAGACGCGCTGCTGCTGCGCGTAGAGGGTGTCGGTGTTGCGGACAGACATGCCCACCAGCAGCGGTGCCGGGTGCGAGGTGAAGTACTCCTCCAGCAGTTCCGGCCAGGCATCCCGCGTGAAGCACAGGTCCACGACGTCAGCGGTGTAGCCGTGCTGTTCCAGCTGGGTGGTCAGGACGTCCAGCGCGTACGGGGTGATCGGGGGATGGACCTTGTTCGGGTTGATCAGGGTGATCAGGCTGCTCACGGGGAGTCCCTGCCTTCCTGAAGCGGGATGAGCTTGACGGTGAAATGGCGCATGGGCGGCTGCGGACCGGTGATCGTGAAGCCGGTCAGCTCCCTGGCCCGGCCCACGACGTCTCCGACCGCGTCCACCACGTACTCCAGGTGCGAACGGGTGTAGACCCGGCGCGGCAGTGCCAGGCGCACCAGTTCGTTGGGCGCCTGCCCGCCGTCCTGGCCGAAGGCCAGCGTCCCGAACTCGGTCGTGCGCACCCCCGCGAGGCGGTACAACTCGCAGACCAGCGCCTGACCGGGAAAATTCTCGGGAGGGATGTGCGGCAGCAGCTGTCCGGCATCGGCGTAGACGGCATGGCACCCGGCCGGCCGCAGTGTGGGAAGCCCGGCTTTCGTCAGCGCGCCGGCGAACCACGCCGCGGTATCGGCCCGGTGCGCCAGGTAAGCGGGGTCGGTGACCTCCTGCAGCCCCTGCGCCAAGGCTTCCAGGTCCCGCCCCGCGAGGCCGCCATAAGTCGGGAACCCCTCCGAGATGGTCAGCAGCTCCCGGCAGCGCGCGGCCGTCTTCGCGTCGCGCAGAGCGATGAGGCCGCCGGTGTTGGACATGCCGTCCTTCTTCAGCGAGGCCCAGCAGCCGTCCACGAGGTCGAACATCGCCCGCGCCACCTCACGTGGGGTGCGGTTCTGCTGGCCGGGCTCCCGCGTGATGATGAGATACGCGTTCTCGGCGAACCGGGACGCGTCCAGCAGCAGCGGGATCTCGTACCGACGGCATATCTCGCGCGCGCCTTGGATGTTCTCCAACGACACGGGCTGGCCGCCGCCCCCATTGTTGGTCACCGTCAAAATCACTACGGCCACCTGCTCACCGTCCGGTCCGACCAGCAGCTTCTGCAGCCGGCCGAGATCGATGTTGCCCTTGAAAGACGCCTCGCTCACAAGCTCCGCGGCTTCGGGGCACGGCAGATCCTCCGCCTGGCAGTCCACCTGCTCGACGTTGGCGCGCGTGGAGTCGAAGTGGCCGTTGGCAGCAGTGATCTGCCCGGGACGCAGCAGGACGGTGAAGAGCAGCCTCTCGGCCGCACGCCCCTGGTGGATGGGAATGACCTCCGGGAAGCCCGTCAGTTCCCGCACGGCACGCTCGAACCGCTCATAGGACGAAGCCCACGCATAGGACTCGTCACCCAAGAACATGGCCGCCCACTGCTTCGACGACATCGCCGTCGTCCCCGAGTCGGTCAACAGATCGATCGTGACGTCAGCGGAATGCACCCGAAAAATGTTGTAGTCAGCTTCGGCCAGTATCCGCTGCCGCTCCTCCGTGGTGCGCATGGGGATAGGCTCCACGGCTTTTATGCGAAACGGTTCCATTGTCGCACTCCAATCCGCCGAACCGAATTCCCGGATAGGGGTGATGGCACCCAACGGGTAAGGTGCAGGGGTAGGTATGAATTTCCCCGTTCGAATGTACGCCTGATCTGGGCCTATCACCTGCCGGAGATGTCGCGTCACGGCGTAGCCGCGATCCTGTAAATCGTCGTGACCAGTAGAAACGCTCCGTTTCCCTTCGTGCGCGGTCTGGGTGCGCTCAACGCTCCCCTCACATCGAAGGTGCAGCATCCAGTTGAACGATCACGCATAATTGATAGCTGATCCTGCACGTCGGGGTGGCGCTGTCATACTTTGCATCCGTCTCCTCTTTCGTTGGAGTGCTGACGCAAAATTTAATGTCCTTTCTCTGCCCTCTAAGGATTCTGATCCGTGCGAAGTGAGGCTGAGGTGTTACCTCAAAAAACAGACGTGGGCCTTTGCGCTACCTGCCGTGGTGTCCGCGGGTGGCGACCCGGGCGAGCAGTGCGCCGACGGCCAGCACAAGCAAGCCCCGGACCCACACCTGTCCCTCGAACTGGGTGGCTAGGAGTACGCACGAACCAGCGCCGAGCACGGCAATGCTGGTCGGGGTGGTGAAGTGGTCGCGCGCAACGGTGTCGTTGCGCAGCCGCAGGACGGCTGTATTGACCAGGAAGAAGACGACGAGGAGTAACAGCACGAGCGTCGAGGCGAGCGTGGCTACGTCCCCCGTCACCGCGAGCAGCACAGAGAGCAGCGTTGTGGTCGCGATGGCGGCCCACGGGGTGCGCCGGCCGGGCAGCACTTTCGCCAGGAACTGCGGCAGCAACCCGTCACGAGCCATGCCGTACGCCAGCCGGGAAGACATGATCCCCGTCAACAGCGCACCGTTGGCCACCGCGATCAAAGCGATCACGCTGAAGAGCTGAACCGGCACGCCGCCCGCGATCTCCACGACGCTGAGCAACGGGCCGCTAGACCGCACGAGTGAACTCGTCGACACCGCAGAACTCGCCGCAGCGCCAACCAGCGCGTAGACCACGCCCGCCGTGGCCAGAGCGCCGAACAGAGCGCGCGGATAGGAACGCCGGGGTTCACGCGTCTCCTCGGCGACGTTGACCGACGTCTCGAAGCCGACGAAGGAGTAGAAGGCCAGGAGAGATCCGCTCAAGACGGCGGCGGCCGGAGCGTTCTCGGCCGTACCCAGCTGCGCCAACCGTCCCACATCACCGTCACCGCGCAGCACCACCCACACACCGAGGCCCACCACCAACACCAGGCCTCCGACCTCAACGACGGTCGCGGCCACGTTGACCCGGGTTGACTCGCTGATCCCCCGGGCGTTGAGCAGAGCAAGGGAGCCGAGAAACAGAACGACCACCAGAGCCACAGGCAGGGAGACGAAGATACGGAGGTAATCCCCACCGAACCCGCGGGCCAGACCAGCTGCGGACACGATGCCAGCTGCCAGCATGCAGAAACCCGTGAAAAACCTTGCAAAGGGACCGTAGGCCAACAAGGTGTAGTGCGAGGCACCACCGGCCCGCGGATACTTCGTGGCAAGTTCCGCATAGGACGAAGCCGTCAGCAGAGCCAGCCCAAGGGCCACCACCAGAGGAACCCACACCGCACCCCCGGACTCCGCCGCCACCTGCCCCACGAGCACATAGACGCCAGCGCCCAGTACATCGCCCAGGATGAAGAAATACAGAAGCGGTGTGGTCAGCGTGCGATTGAGCGGTGTCCCGGGCAGTTCCCTGCCGTCTTGCGTGCGACTGCTCATGCTCACCCGTTCCGTGGCACGACGTGAGGCAACACAGCGTATGCCTGCAGGACTGCGAGAGCTGACCGACACAGCCAGCCGCCCAAACAACTGATCGGGTGACATTGAAGTCATCCGAGGAACGCTCCTTCGCCGCCCGGACTTGGACCACGACGGCCCTCTGCATCGGCAGGACAAGCGACGGCTCGCCGACCGCCAACTCGACGCCTACCAGCTCATCCACGATGGCGCGCCGTGATCCGGCCGTCGGCCCACCGATGGTGGACAGCACGGGTCACACTTCAGATCGAGGCCCGGGTACTGGGCCGCGGGCGTCATGCCGGAGGGGCCAGTTTTGCGGGCCGAAGTGTCAGGTAGAGGAGGAGGCCTCGGGGGGCGGGCGCCTCGCCATGACGGACGTCGACCGCGTCGCCGCGACCATCGGCCGACTCGACGCGCATTTCACAGCCATCGGCGGCGGCGGGCGGTTGACGTGCCGCCGCGCTCCGCTCCCCACGGCGGGACCGCCCGGCCGCTCGGGGCAGCGCTCCGCGCCGCCCCGAGCGCGCAGTGACCGAGGGCCCGGCGGTGCTGCCGCCGGCCGGGCCCTCCGTCCCGGGGTGCGGTACGTGCTCATGCGGGTCAGGGCCGGGGTGTGGAGTACCCGATCCGGCCCGCCCTGGCACACACGGCACCGACCGGCACCGTGCCTGAGGCCGCGGGCAGCAGCCCCGGCGCGCGTTCACCCGCACCGCTCCGGCCCACCGGATGTTCGGGGGTGCGTGGAGGTGATTGCGGTGGTGAGCCCCGGGGCGGTGTCCTGCCGGAGGGCTGTCCGGCGGAACCTGTGGGGCGCCCCGGGGCTCTCCACTCCGTTTACCCGCCACCTTTAGGTCTAGACCTTTCTTCGTCGGTGGTGATCTCCCGGCTTGCCCGTGATCAGCTGGTCGGTGCGGCGTTGAGTCGGTCGAGAGGCGGTTCACCGCTTCCCGCAGCACCGCCATGGTCAGCGGGCGCAGTTCGCTGTCCGCGGGGAGTGCCTCGTACCGCTGGCGGAGGTCGGCGGCCACGCACCGTGCGTGTCCGGTGAGCTGGAGGCCGATCTGGGCAGAGTCCGCCGCCCGCACGCCGGCCGGGGTGGGGCCCCAGGCCAGGACCGCGACGACGAGCGCGAGGTGCGGGGCACGGTCCAGCGGCAGCCCGCCGGTCACCGCACCCGAAGGGTCGTACACCACGGTGCTGCTCATGCCCTCAGCTCCTCGGGCTTCAGGCCTGACTGGAGTTCGGTGGGGTCGGTCGCGAGGACGAACAGCCCCTGCTCCAGCAGCCAGGCGCGCTCCCTGTCCCAGTCCGCGGCACGGTAGGCGATGTGCGCGAAGGAGGGGACGACCAGCCCGTGGACGAGGCGGCCGGTTGCTGCTGCCCGTACCTGCTGCCACCCGTCCCGTAAGCTCGGGGCTTGGTCGAGCGGCCCGCCGTCGGCGACGGCGCAGCCGGCCGGGACGACCCAGCCCCGGTCCTGGGCGTAGGCGGCGAGGTCGTCGAGGACCAGGTGCTCGACGCCGCGCAGTGGCGCGACCGCGTACAGCGCGACCGCGGTGCCTGGCCCGACGACCGGCGCCGCAGCGTCCGCCGGTCCGCGGTGGCTTCCGCCCAGCAGGTGCGGCGGCTCGGTGGTGGCATGGCGCTCTCCCGATTGCATGTAGTGGTGGCCGATGGCCCTCTCCCAGACAACGCGTTCACACACGGGTGGGATCAGGTCAGAACGCGGGCAGTTACCAGAGGGGAGGCGGACAGTTTTACCTGCGCGGAACCAGATGCCTGGACTACCGTCGCCGTCTCGAACAGCAGCCACCCGGGGGCCTGATGGCCACACCGACCAACACCACCCTCACCGTGCTGCTCGGTGAGTACGGCTTCACCCACCGGTCCCTGGCCGACGAGGTCGACCGGGTCTCCGGACGCATCTTCGGACGCCCCGGGGCGGCCACCGACCGGGACGTACGCCGGTGGATCTCCGGCACCGTGCGGTGGCCGACCGGCCGCTACCTTCTGCCTCTCGCCGAGATTTTCGACCGGCCGCCCGAGGCCATGGGATTCGTGCCGCGCGGCCGCACCAGCCGCCTGCCCGCCCCACCCTCCTCGGTGCGGCCAGGGCAGGAGGAACCCGTGAAACGCCGCGCATTCCTGACCGCTTCCACCGCCGCGACCCTCACCCTCGCGCTCCGCCTGGAGGAGACCCCGGTGCGCGGGCGCCTGACCATGGCGGACATCGACCGCATGACCACGACCATCGGCCGACTCGACGCCCACTTCACCGCGATCGGCGGCGGCGCCCTCCCGACCGTCGCCACCACCTACATCGACCGACTGCGCGAAACGGCCGACTACTACACCTACGGCCCTCGCGTGGAGCAGGCCCTGCACCGCGCGCTCAGCGGCCTGCACTCATCCGCCGGCTGGGCCGCCTACGACTCCGGCGACAACGCAACCTCCCGACTCCACCACGCCGCAGCCCTCCAGTCCGGAGTCCTCGCGAAGGACGGACACGCACAGGCCCGCGCCTGGTCCGACCTGTCCCTCCAATACCGCGCCGAAGGCCGCCACCGCGAAGCCCTGACCATCAACCGCGCCGCCCTCCAGACCCGCCACGCCCGCCAGGACCCCCGCATCGCAGCGCTGCTCCACTCCCGCCTCGGCGACCACAGCGCCTGCGCACGCGCCCTCCTAGCCGCGCAGAAAGCCCACGACCGCTTCGACACCACCGCACGCCCACCACCCTGGCTGCGCTTCCTGGACGCCGCCGAGATCGCCGGACTCGCCGCCATCGCCCACCGCGCCACCGGCCGACTGCCCGACGCGGAGAAGGCCACCGCCCAGGCCCTGCACCTGCTCGGCCCCTCCACGCACCGCAACCGCGCCTACTACGGCATCCAGCTCGCCCAGCTCCAGCTCGCCCAGGGCGACACCACCAGCGCCAAGGCCACCGCCGCGACGGTCGACACCGCGGCGGTCAGCAGCCCCCGCATCGCCCAGCGCCTCGCCACCGTCCACCGCCACCTCGCCACCGCCCAGGAGACGCCGTGACCACCGGCATAGAGATACGCCACTACACCGGCGACCAGGCACCCGCACTGCGCCCGCTGCTCCTCGACGTGTACACCGAGGTCTACGCGGCCGCCGCACGAACAGACCCGTTCGCCTCCCCGGACCGCTTCGCCGAAGGACTCGACCACTGGACCGCACGACCCGGCTGGAGCTGCGTCGTTGGCTACGACGGCGACCAGCCGGTCGGCTACGCCTACGGAGCACCCCTGCCCCCGCGGTCACGCTGGTGGGGCGGACTGCTCACCCACCTCCCCGCCGACACCACTGCCGAGACCGGAACCCGCACCTACGCACTCTCCGAACTGATGGTCCGTGAACCGTGGCGCAAGACCGGCACCGCCCGCCGCCTCCACGACACCCTGCTCACCCACCGCCGCGAACAGCGTGCAACGCTCCTCGTCGACCAGGACCACCCCAAAGTCCACGCCCTGTACCAGTCATGGGGGCTGGACCACCCTCGGAGACCTACGCCCCCGCCTCCCAGACGCCCCGCCCTTCCACGCCATGCTGCTCGGTCTGCCCCAGGCGTCTGGCCTGCCTCGCCACACACGCGAAGCGTGACGGAAAGTCACTAGGGGAGGACGAGGCGTGGTTGCAGTTCAGGATTCAGCGCCGTGGGGTCTGGCTCGGATCGACCAGAGGGCCAGGCTCAGCCTGGCTAGGCTCGCCTACGACTACGAGCCGCAGGACGGGACGGGCGTGAACGTGTATGTCCTGGACACCGGCATCGACACTGCGCACGGCGACTTCGGGGGCCGGGCCGAGTGGGGCCCGGACACGGTCGGCGCCCGGCGTGGCCTGGTCCGGCTTGGTTGCCAAGACGGTGTCCTCGGCGAGCCCCGCCGCCCGGCAGGCGCCTCGGATGCCGCATGTCTGAGGGGAGAGCCGGGAGACGGAGTTCGCCAGGCTTGCCGAACCCCGCCGGGCCGACCGCGGCTGCGGGGATTGTGGCGCTTCTCGGGTTCACGGCGGCGGGCCTGCGTGATCATCTGAAGGCTGTTCGGCCTGGGCCGCTCCGGCTCTTCACGAGGGACACTGGAGAAGGGGGAACGAACGGAGGCCCTCGATGCGTACCCTTTCCCCGGCCCGACTGGCCAACACGCTTGCGACGCCCGATCGGGAACGGCTGATGAAGCACGGCCACGAGGTCAACTTCGCCGAGGGCACTCGGCTCTTCGAAGAAGGCAGCACCGCCGACCGTTTCTGGATCGTGCGATCCGGCACCGTCACGCTCGACATGCGTGTCCCCGGCAGGGGACCGGCCCTCATCGAACGGCTCGGGCCCGGTGAACTCGTCGGCTGGTCCTGGCTGCTTCGGCCCTTCACCTGGCACAACAGCGCTGAGGCGGAAACACCGGTACGAGCATATGAGTTCAACGCAGTCACTGTCCGTATGGCCATGGACGCGGACCCGGCCTTCGGTGCCCTGATCGGCAACTGGGTCACATCAGTGCTTGCCTACCGTCTGCAGGGCACCCGGGTCCGGCTGCTCGACGCGTACGCCCTTCACGGCGACGTCGACAACGTCTGAACAGCGCTGCAGCGTGACGTCGGTGAACACCCGAAGTTCGAGCATGCGCGTCCATCGGTGAACGGAGTCCTCCCCTCACCGACTGCACGGTTCGGGGGCAGCGGGTCCGCCACGCGGCTTTCCGTGAACTCAGCCCCCGGCCGACACCGAGCTGCGCCGCCGTTCGCTTGGGTTCGGCTCACTGTCGCCTCATGGGCGATTCATTCCTCTGGAGCCGTACCTGCGGGTCGTCCCGGTGGGAGCTGGGCTGCGGAGTTCTGCCCGTCCGGTGGGTCTTGTCTGATCCGCTGAGACCCAGCCGCAGAGGCAGGCCACGGCCGGAGACCGGTGGCGGGCGGCGACGTGTCTGCGCATCACGATTGCGGTACTGCCACCAGCGAGGGCGTGATCGTGAAAAGGCCATGGCCGGTCGGGTGTGGTGCAAGGATCGGTAGACCACGGTCGAGGAGCCCCTTGGCGGTGGGTCGATTCAGCCGTGCCCGCAGTTTGATCACCCGCGGGGTGATACTGATCCCGCAGAGAGCAGGCGACGATGGATGACGGCTTCGAACTACGGGGAACCCCCGGCAAAGGAGAAGGCATTTTCGCCACCCGGCCCTTCCGGGTCGGTGAGACGGTGATGGTAGGTGTCATCGACCGTGAACTGGACCGCAACCACTCCCATGCCTCCCAGGTCGGTGCACAACGTTTCGTTCTGCACGGCGGGCTCGTCCCGAAGGTGAACCACTCGTGTGAACCGAACTGCGGGATTCGCCTCAATGCCAGCGGTGCTCACGATTACGTCGCCCGCGCACCCATCGCAGCCGGACACGAGATCAGTTTCGACTACGCGATGCGGAACTACGCGGTCGGTTACTTCGCCGCTTACTGTCGGTGCGGCTCGCACAACTGCCGCGGCCGTATCACCGGCTGGCAGGATCTACCGGCCCGCCGCAAAGCGGACTACGAGGGCTTTGTCGCCCCCTATCTCATCGAGATCGACCACCAGGCCGCACGGCCCCGGCCGGCCGCCGAGACTGACACAGGTAGTCCGCCCGGCCGTGCGGCGTGAGACCTGCACGGCCACGAGCAAACGACCCGGTGTCCCCGGGTTGACCGCGGGCTGCCGTAAGCGGCCGCTCAGGGGGCCATTCACCGGCACATCCGTCCGGACGTGATACCCGTGCACCTTCCCTGTCACCACCCTGCAGACCGGGCAGGGCACTGGAACATCTCGAGTCCGCGCGATCACCCGGGCCCCCACCGTCATCCGGCACATCCTCGATGCCCGGCGCCGAGAGCCCGGAATGCACCATTGCCGTCAGGTCACCTGTCGTCACCACCGACTACGGGACGGAGCCGATCGTCCTGCAGTCCCCTGCCGACGGGCTCGTGCGGTCGCTGCGCGACCGCGCGGGTCTGGCCGGGGCGTTGGTGTTGTCTAGCTGTTGTGGTGGGTTCGGGGTCCGTGCCAGTCGAGGCAGAGGACGGTGGCGTCGTCCTTGGGCGGGTGTCCGTTGTAGGCGTCGGCGACTGCGGTGACCATGGTGCGGACGACCTCGCGTGGGTGTTCGGCCGAGGTCTGTCGCAGGAGTGCGGTCAGGTCGACGGCTTCTGCTTCGCGTTCCTGCATGCCGTCGGTGTGGAGGAGGAGGCGGTCGCCGGGTTGCAGGTCGATGTCCTGGACCTGGTAGGCGCCTTGGAGGGCGACGCCGAAGGGCATGTTGACCGCCAGGCGGAGTTCTTCGGCGGTGTTGTCGCGGAGGCGGAGGGGGCGGGGGTGGCCGGCGTTGACGATCTGGGTGCGGCTGCCGTCGAGGGCGATGCGCAGGAGCTGGCCGGTGGCGAAGGTCCGCTGCCCGTGTTCGAGGAGGGCCTCATGAATGTGGCGGGCCTGTTCGGCGAGGTCGGCTCCTGAGCGGCGGGCGCCGCGGGAGGCGTTGACCGCGAGGGTCGCGATCAGGGAGGCGTCGACGTCATGACCCATGGCGTCGGTGACGGACAGGTGCAGGGTGTCGTGGTCGAGGCTGTAGTCGTAGGTGTCGCCGGCGATGTCGGAGGCCGGGACCAGGGCGCCGGCGAGGGTGAACTGGGGTGCTTCGCAGGAGGGGGCGGAGGGCAGGAGCTGGCGCTGGATCTCGGCTGCCAGGCTGACGGTGGTGGTGCGGTTGCCCCAGTGGTAGAGGTCGGTGAACCGCCGGTCGGTGACGATGATGTAGGCCAGTGCGTGCGCGGCGTCCTCAACCTGTATCAGCACATCCTCGGTCACCTGGTGGAGGAACAGCTCCAGCACGCCGATGGTGTCGCCGCGGTTGGTGACCGGGGCCAGCACCCGGAAGCCCTCCGTTCCCTCCGCGACATGCACGACTTTCTGCGTTCGGAGGGCGTCGTCGTAGATGCTGCTGCGGGCGAGGGGGACCTGTTCGGCGCGGTCGTCCTCGGGCTCGGCGGCGGCGGTGTCGTTGACCCGCAGTAGGCGCCTGCCGACGACGTCGACGAAGAGGAACGACACGTATCGGGCACCGAACCGGGCACGGAGATTACGCGCCACCACGTCCAAGGACTCCACCGGTGCGGCATTCTCCGCCGCCGCCAGCACTTCGGACAGCGCGATCCGGTTCCGCGACACGACAGCCTCCAGCGTTACAGGGGGGTTCCGACCGCCAGGGAGTACGTGCCGGGGTCGAACAGCCCGACGACATTACCTGTCCCTGCCCTCTGCCCCCATTGCCTGTCCTTGCTTCTGCGGGGCTGCGATGGGCGTGACGGTTCAGGTGGTGCGGGCGGCGTCCACGGTCGGGTAGAGGTTCAGGACGTTGTCGATGCCGTAGATGCCGAAAAGGCGGGTCAGTCTGGGGTGCAGGTTGGCTATGCGCAAGTGGGTGCGCTGGTGGGTCATCAGGATCAGCGTGAGGACCGTGGAGTCGATGAACGTGATCCCTCCCGCGTCCAGGATCACTCCGCCGTGTTCGTTGGCGGCAGCGTCGATCTGTTCCTGCAGCCAGGGCACCGTGCCGTAGTCGAAGTCACCCTGGGGTGCGATCACGGGCAGGGGCCCGGTACCGGGGTGGTGGGGGCTGGCAGGAGAGGTCATGGGGCAAGTATGACCCCGTGACGTCCCGCGGAGGCGTCCGAAGCGCCTGGTCCGGGCCCCACCGCCGCGAAGGGATGCCGGGCGGGACGGTCGGGCGAACGCGATCGAGTGGAGATCCGGCTGCGCCGTGAGCCTCATCCACCTTCCATCATGGCCCGGCGCCCGGGCCCACGCACCCGGCCAGTGCCCGGCAGGCCGTCCGAAAGTCCTCTGACCAGCCTCCTGGTGTGCTGCTAGGTTCCGGATCATGAGCCGCTTACCCGCCCCGCCCGCCGTGCCTCCCGTGCCCGCCCCGCCTTGCCCGGCCGCACCTTCACCCGTGCCGGTCCCGTGCGAGGTTGCTGTGCCCGAGCCCGCAGTGCCTTGGGGGCCGGAGGTGCTGGAAGCGGTCCGGGCGACTCCGGCGCCCTGGTACGCGGTGGCTTACCCCGCAACGCGCGGCGGGTGGCACATCAACCTCCTTCAGGCCGGGGGGATCGTCCGCGACTCCTTCACGGCCGCCGGTCTGGATGCCGGCGACCGCGGGCTTGAGGACCGCGGGTACCTGTCCCTTGCATCCGCGATGGGCCGTGACTGGGACCGGCTGACGCGGAGGAGGGATGAGCAGGGGCGTGGCACCCCGGTCTTCCTGGACCCCGGAGCGGATGCCTGAAGCAGCCCGCTCTCATGCAGGCGGTACATCGCATCGGCCCGCGCTGGGGTTGCTCAGGGAGCGAGCGCGGTCGCGTGTGCTCCCTGAGCGTCCTGGGCGGGTGCGGGAGCGCGTGGTTCGTGCACGGGGCAGCGGGCGCGCGTAACATGCCGTTGACGCCCCTCTGTCTATTTCGCGGTGTAGACGGCGAATCCGCGCTCGGGTGTTCTGCCGGTGTGCTTGAGGGCGGTTTCCTTGGCGAATTGGGTGATGACGCCGGCGGGGTCGGTGAGAAGCTGGGCGCGTTCGCGGTGAGGGAGGGCCGCCCAGAGGGTGCGGAGGCCGAGGGTGCGGGCGGCGACGCGGCCGAAGTTCCACAGTTCCTGGGGGCCGGGGTGCATGGTGTGGATCTTCTCCACCATCAGCGGGTCGACCTGGCGGAAGACCTGGACGTACCGGTCGAGCTGGGGAACAGACGCGCGCCTTGACCTCGAGGAACTTCAGCATCAAGACGAAGCCCAGCCGATTCGCCCCGGTCTTGTTCCGTCTCCACGGGACGGGAAGCGCTGAACCGCACCCCAGGACCATCACGTTCTGCTACATGACGGGTGGCGGCAGCTATACCAGAACACGGCCGGTACGAGCGGGCCCGGGTCGCCAGCCTCGCCGTCCAGAACGCGATCCGCGCCGCCCGACCCGCAGGACGACGCCCCGGCAGCGACGGCTGCCGCGCACTCCGGCGACCACCAGCCCGACCGGACGTCGGACGCGCCGTACGCAGTCGACCTCACGGGCCTGGATGCCGCGCTCACCCCGGCCCAACGAGCCGCCGCCAGCAGGCCGCGATGCCCGAGGAGTACCTGGTGGGCCGTACGGTCGGCCCGGCGACGTCACGCACACCGGAGGACCTGGAGGGCCGTACGACCGACCCGGAGACGTGGCTGCGCACACCGGAGAACCTGGAACCGTTCGCGGCCTTCACCCGAGAGGCCAACGCCCGCCGCCGCGCCATCGAGGAGCGGGAGATCCCCGGCCGCGGCCGCCGACCCGTCGGGACCGGTCGACCAGCGCCGCCAGGAGCACGAGCAGCAGCACCAGCAGCCCGGCCAGCACCAGGGACTCCAGCCGTGAGAGGCCGCCTGGGCCCGTCGGGCGGGACGGGCGGCGAAGTCACCGGGCCAGACGCCGGGACGCAACCGGTCCGCCACCGCCGATTTCACCCAGGAGCAGAGTGGGTGCGGGGGACCGCTTCCTTCGAGCACGGAGACCTCATGGTTGCCCCGATGCTGCCGAACCTGTCACCTGCGCAGCGTGAGCGCCTGGTGCAGCTCGCCGACGCGGCCCGGCTGCGCACAGCGCTCTATTCGGTGCCGAAGCCACCAGCCGTCCAGCGACGTTCCCGCTCACGGCAGTACCCCTCGGGCCGGGCGAGCCGGCGGCGCACCGGGCGCGGCCGCTGCCGTGGATGAGTGGCCACGAGGGCTACGCCGTCCACTCGATGCGCTCGGGCAGTGTCCGAGGCTAGTGGAGCCGCAGTGGCGCGTCGGGTGACTCCCACCCCCGGTGGCACCGAGTGGAAGTGGAGCCCACCGGGAGTCACTCGGAGAGCGGACAGATCAGGCGGTCAAGGGTGGTCAAGGGGCGAAACGGACACCCCCACCCGATGGAACCCACCGAGCGGAGGCCACTCCGCACGGCGGACTCCACTCCGGTGACCGGACGAGGGGGTGGCTCCCACCCGATCCATGACACAGGACGCAGGCAGGTGACCGTTCTCAACGAAGTCAGCCGCCGTCTCATCCGATCCCGTAGCCCCGGGCGAACTCGGCCTGGTTGACGATGGGCTTCGGCCTGCGCCCGTCTACATGCTGCGGACCCTCTGGCGAGGCGAGCCTGTCGTTCGTGTTCCAGGGTCAGCTCGCGCTGGCGCTCGGAGAGCTCTCCTACGTGTTCTCCCCGGTGCCTTCGGCGAGGACCGCGGGGTCTTCGCTGGGAGGGGCCAGTTCTTTGAGTGCGATGGGGGTTTCCGAGTCTTCGAGAGGGTGCCACGTGTTGCCGGCCTGGGCTGTGAGCACGATCAGACCCGCTACGAAGGCAAGCGAGGCCAACACGAAGGAGCCCTGGAGGACGTAGGGGTCGCTGTGCTCGGTGCGGCGCAGTATGAAGAAGGCGTGCACGGCGGGGGCCGCCGCGCCGAGGCCGTAACACCAGAGGGCCAGGTTGTTGATCGTGGTGCCCAAGTGACGGCGGGTAGCGGGGGCATGGATGAAGAGGTCGTTCAGGTGAGTGCGGACGGCCGTCTGGAAGACGGGGTCGCGGCCGATGTCGCCAACGCGTGGGCGGCCGCCGACGGTCTGGTAACGGCTGATGGCGCGGAATGCGGCCGCGGTGACCGGGTGGGCCGGCTCAGCCGCAGTCTCCGCCAGCTTCATGTTGTGCCTGTCGAGCAGCTTGTCCTCACTCATCAGCCGGACGGCCACCGAGGCTGCGCGAGAGGAGTTCAGCAGTAGTCTGCCGGGCTGGTGGTCAGTTGAGCACAGCGGTTCGGGGGTGCTCAACAGGTCCGCGTGATACGCGTCGAGTCCCGGCCAAGCCCGCACCTGCCGGACCATCCGAGCCTCCACCGACCGCCGCCACGGCCGAGTCGCCAGACCCAGCACGATGTTCACACTGGCCAGTGAGACCAGGCAAGTCATCAGCATCTCCATGGATACGACGATCGATGACGCGATGTGCGGCCCGCAAGACGCAGGTTCTCGTCGGCACACCAACCGGGCCTGCACTCGGACTACGAGGATGTCTCACGTGGCGCTTCGGTGGTGCGGCATGAACTGTGGGAGCTGACAGCTCCGTTGTTACCGAGATTCACGTCCCGTCCGCAGGGCGGGGGTACTGCTCCGGTGGACGAGCGGGCAGTGTTCGCGGCCGTGGTGTACGTGCTGACGAGCGGGTGCGCGTGGCGGTATCTGCCGGAGTCGTTCGGTGTCTCGCCGGCCACCGCGCACCGTCGGTCCACCGCGTGGACCGAGGCCGGGCTGTGGCGCAGGCTGCACCGGGCGGTGTTGGACGAGCTTGGTGCCAGAGGTGAGCTGGGCTGGACGTCCGCGATCGTCGGTGCGGGCGAAAAGAGGGGCTCGCTGACTGGGCCGAATCCGGTCGATCGCGGCAAGAAGGGCAGCAAACTGCACGTGCTGTCCGAGGCCCAGGGCCTGCCGCTGGCCGTCGCGATATCCGGGGCGAACGTGCACGACAGCCAGGCGTTCAAGCCGTTGATTCTCGGCATTCCCGCCGTCCGCTCGCGGCGCGGACCACGTCGGAGAAGGCCGGTGAAGGTCCGGGCGGACAAGGCGTACTACTCCGCGGAGCACCTCCGCTGGCTCCGCAGCCGGAACCTCATCGCGCGGATCGCTCGTCCCGGTATCGAGTCCGGCGAGCAGCTCGGTCGGCACCGCTGGAAGATCGAGCGGTCGATCTCCTGCCTCTTCGGCTACCGCCGACTCACCGTCCGGTACGAACGAAAGAGCAGCCACTTCCTTGCCTTCCTCGGCCTCGCCGCAGCCCTGACCTGCTACAAAAGACTTGCGAAACTCGCCACGTGAGACGTCCTCTTAGACTTGGTCAAGGACGACCTGGTCATCCTCTGTGAGTCGTCGCCAGAACGTTCCTTCGGATTCATGAACAGACTTCATGGCCTGAACAGCATCCGGCGTCTCCAGGATCAGCTCCCAGTCTTCGTCGCCAGGAGACCCCTTCGCCGTCCCGTACACGCGATACATCCCGCACCTCCTGTTCCCACAAGGCTATGAGCTGCGCCAAGGACGGCACAGCCCTTTCACTGCACTTCTGATACACGCCTTAGTGGGGTAACCCCCGCAAAAAGCTGGGGGTCAGCCCCAGTGAGAACCTTGGTAACCCGCGACATGATCATTCCACTGCCCAGGCGGGCCACATGCACCAAGGAGTGATCAGGATGACCACGAATGACCAGATGATCAGCCGCCGCAGGCTGCTCACCGCCACCAGCGCACTCGCCGCTTCGGCGGTAGTTGTTCCCGCAGCATCCGCACACTCCGCGATACCACCCGCACTGTCCGCGCCTGTGGTCAGGCGGCCGAGCAGCGAGTCGGCGGCTGTCCGGAGAGCCCTGGAAGGAGCCTCCCACCCCCTTAGACCCACGGAGCCCCACGGACGTTGCCATGACCTCCAAATGTTGGGGTTGATGATTGGCGACGCCGAGGTGGTCGGTCTTGGAGAGGCCACGCACGGCTCGCACGAGTTCTTCGCCATGAAAGAACGTGTCTTCCGTTACCTTGTCGAGAAGAAGGGCTTCCTCGCCTTCGCGCTGGAAATGAGCTGGACAGCAGGCTTGCAAATCGACGAGTACCTTCAGGGCGGTCCTGGCGACGCCCGGTCCGTTGCTAGGGAGGCGTTGGCGGGATCGCCCTGGGAGCGCGAGGAGTTCGTCAGCCTTCTCACCTGGATGCGCAGACATAATGAAAGGCAGCCTGGCCGACGCGTTCACTTCATGGGCAACGACATCGGAGCACCCAGGCTGGGCGACGCCATCTTCGCGCGTGTCGTCTCGTACATTCGTGTGACCCGGCCTCGGGATTCCCCGCGACTCGAAGCTCTGTACGAAAACCTGCGCCCCATGCACAACGTCTTCGCCTACCTCGCCAAGCCCCGCGCTGAACGACTCCGCGACGCCACTGCCGCGCAGGAGGCACTCGATCTGGTCGTTGCGACCAAGGGCGCCGGTGGTGACGCATACGTGTGGGCGGAGCAGCACGCCCGGAACATCGCCCAAACCTTCGCATTCACTTCCCTCGACCTGTCCGATCCTCGCTCTGTCTCCGATGCGGAGCACCTCCGCGACGAAGCGATGGCCGCGAACATTATTTGGTGGTATCGCCGTACGGGCCACAAGATGCTGCTGTCGGCGCACAACGGGCATGTCGGCTATCTGTCCACCGATCCCGTGATGTACCCCAAGACACAGGGGGTCTACCTCCGCGAGGCCATGGGGCTGCGTTACACCGCCATCGGGTTCACCTTCAACCGCGGTTCCTTCCTCACGGCCACCACGCTCGGCAGCGCATGGAGCAAGGTCACTGTGCCCCCGGCCACCTCGGACATGCAGGAGTACCTCCTTGATCGAGTACGCCACCGCGACTACTACCTCGACCTGCGTACACTCCCCACCGCAGCCCGCGACTGGCTCTCCATCGCACGCCCTGTCTACGACGCCGGCTCATCTTTCAAGGACGACCCGCTTCCTACCTTGGCCATCAGCAAGGCCTACGACATCCTTATCCATTTGCACCAAGTTCGGGAGGCATTCCCGCTCCGATGACTGCGTTGTTCCGGTCCGCCTGCTGCGTATCCGCAGACTGACCGGCTTCGGCGTGGCCCTCGCGGACGTCCCATCGGTCGAAAGCGGTGTCGAAAAGGCACGGCAGATCCTTCGGGACCTGGACGCCGAACGCGCTGCGGACATCGAATGCCGGCAGCGGATGCGGCGGGAGCTGGCGGCCGTCATGGAGAACCGGGCCGTGGTCGACATGCCCCAGGATTTCAGGACGCTCGCCGACGACCTGACCGAAACCCAGCGGCCCCCTGCTGATGGCCTTCTCCGGCACCTTCACACCAGGGGCGATGGACGCCCTCCATCTGCCCTGGTCGGCTGAACCGATGTCGGCGCGGAAGGCAGACAAGCAGCTCGATTCCACCACCGGCTTGCCAGACCGGACAGCCCAGGCTGCACCAAAGACCAGCATCACTCAGAGTCGTGACCACCCACCCGTTCTGGAAGACCGTGGAACCGGGCCTCGTCGCCACGCGGGAGGCAGGCACGCGCCGGCCAGGTACAGGCGACGCGGCCAGACCTCCTCGATGTCCAGCACGGGCTGCTTTCGCTACCAGGGTCACGATCGCGTGGGTCACCGCGAACACCCGCTCACGTCTGTACTGCCTACCGCGCCACCGGCTACCCGTCCGGTGCTTCCAACCTGGGAGGACGGATCGATCGTGTTCGCTGCACGTCAGGCAACGGCAGACTCCGAACAGCGATTCGGACGCTCGGGCGAGCGAAGCCCGATGGTGCCTGTCGCGCGGTTCCCGGCGCGATCAGGTACTCAGGAATAGTGAACAAGGACGCGACCGACCCCTTTGTCCATGTCCGGGGTGCGAATGAGAACAACCTGCGGAACATCGATGTCGACGTTCCGCGGGACATGATGGTCGCCTTCACCGGCGTCTCCGGTTCCGGCAAGTCCTCGCTCGCATTCGGCACGCTCTACGCTGAGGCGCAGCGGCGCTACTTCGAGTCCGTAGCACCCTACGCCCGACGGCTGTTGCAACAGGTCGGTGCACCGCACGTGCAGGAAATCACCGGACTGCCACCGGCGGTGGCCCTGCAGCAGCGACGAGGGGCGCCCAGTTCACGCTCGACGGTCGGCACCATCACCACGCTGTCCAACCTGCTGCGTATGCTGTTCTCCCGCGCCGGCACCTATCCGCCCGGGGCCGCTCGGCTGGAAGCCGAGTCGTTCTCACCCAACACCGCGGCCGGCGCATGCCCGAAATGCCACGGACTGGGAGTCGTCCACGACGTCGCCGAGGACCTGCTCGTCCCGGACCCCTCACTGAGCATCCGTGACGGGGCAATCACCGCCTGGCCGGGCGGCTGGCAGGGCGCCAACCTGCGCAGCGTCGTCCATGGCCTGGGAATCAACATCGACCGACCGTGGCGCAAGCTGAGGAAGAAAGACCGGGACTGGCTGCTGTACACCGACGAGCAGCCCTCCGTGTACATCGAGCCGGAAGAGGACCGCGTCGACTACGGCTACCAGGGCAAGTTCTGGAGTGCCCGCCAGCACGTCATGCACGTCCTTGCCGACTCCAAGAGCGAGAAGATGCGCGAACGGGCGCTCCGGTTCGTCAGGAGCGTGCCGTGCCCTGAGTGTCACGGCAGCGGACTGCGGCCGGAGGCGCTCGCTGTGACCTTCACCGGACGTTCCATCGCAGAAATCAACGCGATGCCGCTCACCGCATTCGCTGCACTGCTGCGGCCCGTCACAGGGCGGTCCGAGGTCGACGCCACCACATCGACGGCCCGATCCGGCGAGACGACCGAGGCCGCGGTCCGGATCTGTAGCGATCTGGTCGCGCGGGTCGACGTACTGCTCGACCTGGGCCTCGGATATCTCAGCCTCGGGCGCCGCTCGACGACTCTGTCGCCCGGCGAGGCGCAGCGCCTGCGGATCGCCACGCAGCTGCGCTCGGGACTGTTCGGCGTCGTCTACGTCCTCGACGAACCCTCCGCGGGCCTGCACCCGGCTGACGCGGAACCGCTGCTGGACGTACTGGACCGCCTCAAGGCAGCGGGTAACTCGCTGTTCGTCGTGGAGCACGACATGGACGCCGTACGGCGGGCGGACTGGGTGGTCGACATCGGCCCCGGCGCGGGCGAGGGCGGCGGGCGCGTGCTGTACAGCGGCCCCGTCGCCGGTCTTGAGCAGGTGGAGGAATCGGCCACGAGCCAGCACCTGTTCGGGCGCATCAAACCCCTCGATCACCGGCCGCGCACACCGGACGGCTGGCTGCACCTGAGCGGCGTCTCCCGCCACAATCTGCACGACGTGTCCGTCGACGTACCGCTGGGCGTACTGACGGCGGTGACGGGCGTTTCCGGTTCCGGGAAATCGACACTGGTCACGCAGGTGCTCGCCGAGGTCGTCCGCAGCCACCTCGGCCTCGTACCCGAGGAGCCCGATGAGGCGCAGCTGGAGGTCGACGTCCAGGACGCGTCGGGGGTCGAGGCGTTCGACCGGCTGGTCCGGGTCGACCAACGGCCCATCGGCCGTACTCCCCGGTCCAATCTGGCCACGTACACGGGGATGTTCGACGCAGTGCGCAAACTGTACGCGGCGACGGATGAGGCCACGGCGCGCGGTTACTCGGCCGGCCGGTTCTCTTTCAACGTGGCCGAAGGGCGGTGCGAGACGTGCCAGGGGGAGGGATTCGTCGCGGTGGAACTGCTGTTCCTACCTGGTACCTACGCGCCGTGCCCGACCTGCCAGGGCGCCCGGTACAACGCCGAAACGCTGGAAGTCACCTACCGCGGCAAGAACATCGCGGACGTACTGGCGCTGTCCGTCGGCGACGCCGCCGAGTTCCTGTCCGCCGTCCCGGCCGCCGCCCGCAGTCTGGAGACGTTGCGCGAGGTGGGATTGGGGTACCTGCGGCTGGGGCAGCCCGCGACGGAGCTCAGCGGTGGTGAGGCGCAACGCATCAAACTGGCCACCGAACTGCAGCGAGCCCGCCGCGGTCACGCGCTCTACCTGCTCGACGAGCCGACGGCGGGACTGCACCCCTCGGACGTCGCACTGCTGCTGCGACAGTTGCACCGGCTCGTCGAGGCGGGCAACACGGTCGTCCTCGTCGAGCACGACCTGGACACGATCGTCACCGCCGACTGGGTCATCGACCTCGGGCCGGGCGGCGGCGACGCCGGCGGGCGGGTAGTCGCGACGGGCCCGCCTGCCAAGGCGGCGAAGGCCCGCCGCAGCGCCACCGCGCCCTATCTCGCGGCCAGGCTCGCGCGCCCCTGACCAGAAGAAGCCGGGACAAGAGGCCCCTGCAGCCCGTCGAGCGTTCGGCACGCTGTCAGGCCGGTGCGACACGGATTGCATGGGCCTGGCGCGGACTGGCGCCTACGAGCGGCCGCAGCGGGTGCAGGGACTGGCCGATCCCACGGCGCACACCAGAGATCATCGGCATCGGGTCCGCGCCGTCCTGCACCACTGCCGATGGACTGCAACAGCCTCGGCGCAGCGTGATGGTTCTGAAGAGCTGAGGCTGGGTCCCCGCCGGTGCGACTGGTGCCGCTGCTCTCCCTCCTACGCCCGACCGGCCAGAGCGGCTACCGTAGCTACCTTCGCCCTTCTCGACGGGCAGTGCTCGTCGACGGCCCTCGCTGACCGGTATGCGCGCGCTCGTCCTCGTCAAAGGGGCAGGGGCTCCGAGCGGCGGGCAGACGAGCAGGGTTCGGGGCATGAGCCGTTCAGGACGCGCCGCTCCGCCTGCCCCGAACAGTGCCGTGCCCGCCTGCCCCTGTTCTCGGGGTGGGCGGGCACGGGGGCGTACCGGGGGACTACTTCAGGCCGCTGCTGATGGCCGTCACCAGTTCGCCGTTTGCCGTGTCACCGTTGAACTCCCAGAAGAACGCGCCGCCCAGGCCCTGGCTTTTGGCCCACGCCATCTTGGTGCCGACGGTCGCCGGAGTGTCATAGCTCCACCAGTCCTTCCCGCAGTGGGCATACGCCGTGCCTCCGACCGTGCCGGTGGCCGGGCACGTCGTCTTGAGGACCTTGTAGTACTGGTTGCCGGGCTCGACGCCGGCCGCTGGGCCCGTCGCCGTACCACCCGGAGCCGACTGAGTTACACCCGTCCAGCCGCGGCCGTAGAAGCCGATACCCAGGAGCAGCTTGGAGGCAGGGACGCCCTTGGCCTTCAGCTTGGCGATGGCGTCGGCCGAGGTGAAGCCCTGCGCGGGGATGCCTGGGTAGGAGGTCAGCGGGGAGTGCGGGGCCGTCGGGCCCTGCGCTGCCCAGGAACCGAAGTAGTCGTACGTCATTACGTCGTACCAGTTGATGTACTGCGCGGCGCCTCCGTAGTCGGCGGCGTCGAGTTTGCCCCCGTTGGAGCCGTCTGCGGTGATGGCCGCGGTGAGGAGGTTGTTCGGGCCGAACTTGGCCCGCATGGCCTGCATCATGTTCTTGAACGCGGCCGGACCGCTGGTGTCACAGCTCAGACCGCAGGCGTTGGGGTACTCCCAGTCGAGGTCGATGCCGTCGAAGACATCGGCCCAGCGGGGGTCCTCAACCAGGTCGTAGCAGGACTGGGCGAACGCGGCCGGGTTCTGGACGGCCTGGCCGAAGCCGCCCGACCAGGTCCAGCCGCCGAAGGACCAGAGGACTTTGATGTTCGGGTACTGGGCCTTCAGCTTGCGCAGCTGGTTGAAGTGGCCCCGCAGCAGCTGGTCCGAGGCATCAGCCTTGCCGTCGACCGACTGGGCGGCGCTGTAGGACCTCTGGTAGTCCTCGTACGCGTCGCCGACGGTGCACTTGCCGTTCTGCACGTTGCCGAAGGCGTAGTTGATGTGCGTGATCTTCTCGGCAGAGCCGGAGGTCACGAGGTCCTTCACCGTGTAGGAGCCCCAGTTGGTGAAGTAGCCCAGGTTGATCTTCCCGTTGCCGCCGGGGTTCTCGCCACCCCCACCACTACCGGTCGTGCGGACCGTCGTGGCGGCCGAGGCCGGGCCGGTCTGGTCGGCAGTGTCGCGGGCCACCACGGAGTAGCTGTAGTCCGTTCCGGCGGTCAGGCCGGTATTGGTGTACGTGGTGCCGGTGACGGTTGCGACCGTGGCGCCGTCGCGCTTGACGTCGTAGTTCTTGATGCCCTTGTCGTCCGTGGCGGCCGCCCAGGAAAGCTTCACCGAGGAGTTGGTGATGTCGCTCGCGGTGGGCTTCCCCGGGGCGGAGGGGGCGTTGTCACCGGGGTTGGTGGAGCCACCGTCGCACGGGTTGCCGTTGAGCTTGCAGCCGGAGGGCGCGGCAGTGCCTGAGCCGTTGAATCCGAAGGAGACGGACGCACCGGGGGCGAGGGAGCCGTTCCAGGCGAGGTTCTTGGCGGTCCAGCGATTCGCGGAGTTGGTGACGGTGGCGTCCCAGGCGGATGTGACCTTGGTGTCCGCCGGGAAGTCCCACTCGACGGTCCAGGTGGAGAGCGTGGTGGTGCCGGTGTTTTTCACCGTCCACTTGCCTTCGAAGCCGCTGCCCCAGTCGGATGCCTTGGTGTAGACGGCGGTGGCTGAGGACGCTGCCTCTGCCGGGGTCGCCAGGCCCACCATCGCGGCCAGCGGAACGAGCAGCGCCGTGGCTCCCGCGAGGGTCTTGGACCGCCTGCCCGGGGAGGCGCTCTGGGAGGATCTGGCACGGCGCCATCGCGTTTCTGTACTCAAGGCTGCACCATGAGTGGGGGGCTCCAAGGGGTCGCAGGGGGATCCCTGGCCCGTCAGTCAACACTGCGCGGCCATGAGCACCGAGATCGCTCTCGGAACCCTCGCAGTGTTGCCGCGACCTTAAGAAGGCCTAGACCAATCGTCAAGAGGTCTGGACCAAGAGACAGTTGATGAGGGCCCGGCAGGGGACTGGATCCTGCCGGACCCCATCGTCAGCGAGGGCCGTCCAAAAGGATCCGACCCTGGGGAAGCCTGGGCTCTTCATGAGGGGCCACCCATGTCAGCCCTCCGCGCACGGTCAACGCGGGCCAGTCGTCCTCGCCACGTCGGCCATCAGGCTCAACAAGGCAGCGGCCTTGCTCCAGAGCGTCCGCGATCTCGTTGAGCCACTCCTGGAGTGGCCAGCCCGGGGAGTTGTCCGGAATGAGTTTCGGTTCACGAGGTAGTGCGCGCTGGTTTCACAGGCTGAACTTTGCGATCTCGATGGAGCTCGCGTTGTCGTTGAGCCAGACGACCTTGTGGCCGCCGAAGGCTTCCTCACGCTCCCAGATGAGGACACCACTGACAACCTGACAGCACCCCGCCCGCTGACGGGAGCTATGCGGGACCGGGGTGTTCCACGGGTGGGCTGTGTGGTCCTGAGTCAAAGGACGGGGACGCAGATCTCGCAGAGGTGTTGGGCGAGCAGGCGTGGCCGGTAGCGTTCGAGGACGGGACGGGTGGTGTCGAAGGCAAGGCCCTGGGTGGTGAGCCTTTCGAATAGACCGGCCCAGGCGTCCACGAGTCCCTCAGGGGTGTGCGCGGCGGTCAGAACCGCATGGGGGCCGCCGGCGAGGTGATTTTCCCTGACGCCTGGGTGACTCAGCTCGACATCTTCGGGCACCACGAGGCAGGTGTCGTAGCGGCAGTCACCGGGAGGAGTGCGGGCGGGGTCGTCGAGGGCGATACCCAGAACGGCGGAGTCGGGGCGCAGCAGGCCGTTCGCAGCAGCCCAGGACTTTATTTTCTCTATCTGGATTATGTTCGCCACCCCATACGGGCCAGTCCTTCTGAGATAGGCGATGCGTGATTCGGGAATTTCTTCCAGGGTGAACATCTGATTCCTTCCTGTGTGAACGGCGTGAAAAAGAAGATAGCAGGGTATAAAATATCTTTTTTTCCGCAGTTTTAGCGGCAATGGTGCTTTGTGGGATGCTGAAGTTCCGCGAGATCCCCCGCGGGGGCCGATGCTCGCCCCGCCGTGTCGGCATCATCCGACTGGGTGACGACGGCGACGCGCACGGACTGGAGGCCTGGGCCAAGGAGCAGTGACGCGTGTTCAGGACCGGGGCGCTCAAGCCGTAGTCCTTGAGCAGTCAAAGGCCGTTCGTCATAGCCTCGGATTTTCGCACAATGCGAGTCTCGGAGGGGGCTCGTCCCGGTTTCGAGTGAGAGCGGGTTCTGCGAACGAATCCAGGTCCGGCGGGGGGTCTGGCGGGCCGTTTTTGATCTTGCTCTGGGAAAGGATCGCTTGTGGCAGTCCAGACGTCACGCCGACGGCCGTGGGCTCTTACGGTGTGGTGCCTGACTGCCCACGATGAGCGACATGTCGCCTGATGCCTCCCTGTCCTCCGTCTGGCCGGTCCTGCATTACGACGACACGAAGGCGGCGCTGCGCTTCCTGGTTGACGTGCTCGGGTTCGAGCAGGTTGTCGCCGTTCTGGATGAGCACGGCGGGAGCGGGCACGCGGAGCTGCGCTGGCCTGGCGGTGGTGCGCTGGCGTTCGGCTCGACGAGGCACACGGACAGCGTGCACGGGCGGATGCGGGCGGGCACCAGCGCGGACTACGTGGTGAGCGACGAGAGTGCAACGTGCGGCGCACCGCGACCACCACGGCCCACGCCATGGTGAGCCGACTGAACGGCACCGACCGTGCTCCAGCCACCTGGGCCACCGGCACGGCCACCGCCTCCCCGCCCATGTCCTTCGACCAGGCGGCCTGCACCTGACCGAAGGAGGACTGGACTTCCAGCCCGGCGACACCGAGGGCATCCTCCTCTTCACCGACCTCCCCCCACGACAGCCGGAGCTGGAGATACGCGGCCCTGGCTCCCACTGCCGCCAGGCTCACCGAACTCGAAGTCCGGCTCACCGCAGCGCTCTGAGTGGACAGCGCACGCGGATGACTTGCGTGGCATCAGGCAACACAGAAGGGCTAGCACGGTCGACCCCGCCCTTACCCAGCATGAATGCTTCGATGGACAGATGGGCTAGAGCGTGTCTCTTTGACCGGTTGGTCGGATGGGTCCGTCCGGTTAGTGATCACTGATGCGATCTGGGTCGGATCGAGCCGCTGATGCCGGCCGATCCGGCCCGCGGTCGGCGATGGGCCGATCACCGCCGAACCTTGGAGGCCATCGCGTGGAAGTACCGCACCTGCTCGCCCTGGCGGGACCTGTGGACGAGCTCGGCTCGTTTCAGACCGCCCACAAACGGCTGGTCCGGTGGGCCGTGGGCGGCATCTGGGAACGAATCTTTGCCGCGGTCCCGGCAGCGGCGGAGGGTGCTGACGACATTGGCTGGACTGTGTCGGTGGACTCCACCGGCTGCCGGGCTCACCAGCATGCCGCCGACGCCAGGAGAAAGGGGCTTCAGGCTGGGCCGAACCCGACGACCGTGCGCTCGGACGCTCCCGAGGCGGTCTAAGCGTGAAGGTTCACCTCGCCAGCGACAGCCATGCACGCCCCCTGGCTCTCCGGGGCACCGCATGCCAGGCGGGCAACTTCCCGGCCTTCGCGATCGCCATGGCCGGCATCCGTATTTCGCGAAGCGGACCTGGAAGACCGAGGACTCGACCCGATGCAGTCCTCGCAGACCGGGCGTACTCATCCCGCGCGATCCGAAGCCACCTCCGCCGACGCTCCGAAGCCACCTCCGCCGACGCGGAATCCGCTACGACCCCACGAGCAGACTCCGGTATACCGGAGTCTGCTCGTGGGGTCGTAGCACCGTCCTGCCCCGCCCGTTCGCAACCACTCTGCCAGCCCGGCTGGGCCCGGCGGGGAGGAGCATCCGTGGACAGGCGGACGTCTCCGCCGCCCGGGGCATCAAGACCGCAGTTTCGATCCTCGCCCCGGGTCGGACAGCCGGCATCTCCATCCGCGCATGCCACTGAGGTGGTCACGCCTGGCCACGTGAACGGCTGAGGGCCTCATTGCGGAACGCTGAGCGGGTCAGTGGGTGATGGGGCGCAGGAGGTCGTGGTCGCGCTCGTAGTTCGCCAGGGCGAGGCCGAGGGCGAAGAAGGTGGGTGCCCATTCGCCCACGAAGATGCCCCACCGGTCGGCCCGCGCGGTGCCTGCCGGCTCGACTTTCATCGATCCGCACCAGGACACGACAGACAAACCGATCGAGGCGAACGCCGCGGTGTAGGCGTGCTCAGCCTTCAGGCCCTTCTCATGCAACATCTTGACGATCATGACACTCCAGTCGACGCAGGTAGACGGTCCCTCCATCCACCGTCGCTTCCGGACACCGACCCCGCATCTTGGCTCATGAGCACGACCACCCACAGGCGGGCATAAACCAGCCTGTCGCCCGTACGCGCCTCATTCGTACGACCGAGCTAACCCGCCCCGTGCGCACGGCGCGCCGATCCCTGGGACGTACCACCGTGCGAACTCTCCCAACCAGGTTCTCCGAACGGCCACTCCGTCCTGTGCGGCCCGGCTGTTTGGCCGTTCGGTAGGAGCCGTGCGGGGCTTGGAAGGAGTGGCGGTAAGGCGGCCGCCTCTACCGCCTCCAGGTGGTCCAGGCGGCCGGTTGAACGACCACCGAACGGTGCGCGACGGGATTCCGTTCCGGATCCCTACCAGTGTGGCGTGACCTGCTGGAACGTTGCGGCTCGTGGAGGACTGTCTGCGCGCGGCATTGTCGCTGATCGGCGAGATGGCACTTGGGTCCCCGATGGTACGTGGACACCCGCGCTTGGAGCGACGGGGCTGCCGCCCCCTTGGAGCGCTGAGCGGCACCTCGCCGTGGGACGGGTGCGGGCCGTGTTGCGGGGTAGCCGGACGTCAACGGCGTACACATCCGGATGCGGAGGTTCCGTCACAGCGGCCAACTTCCAGGTGATTCGGCGGATCGAGTAAGGCTAGGTGACCACATGAGCACATCAGAAGGGCGGGAACCCACAACCGGCAATGAGCCGGCAGGGGTTCTGATCTCGCGTGCCTCGCAGCAGATCTCGGAGCTGGTCCGCGAGGAAATGCAGCTGGCACGTGCGGAGATGACGCAGAAGAGCAAGCGCTACGGGAAGGGCGGCGGCCTCTTCGGAGCCGCAGGTCTTCTCGGCCTCCTGGCAGTCCAAGCCCTGGTTGTGACCTGCATTGCGGCACTCGCGCTGACACTGCCCGTGTGGGCAGCGGCCCTCATCGTGGCCGCGGTTCTGGCGGCGATAGCCGGTGTGGTCGCCCTAGCCGGCACGAAGCAGTTCGCCCAGGCGGGCACCCCAGCCCCGGAAGGGGCCATCGACAGCGTCAAGGCCGATCTGGCCGAGGTCAAGGAGAAAGCACACCGATGAACGACGAATCGCACAACACGATGGGCACACCCACCCCCGAGGAACTGCGCGAGCAGGTCGAGCGGACACGCGACGAACTCGGGCAGACCGTCGAGGCACTGGCGGCCAAGGCCGACGTCAAGGCACAGGTAAAGGAGAAGACCGCAGCGGTGAAGGAACAGGCTGCCTCCACCTCCTCGCAGATCCGTGAGAAGGCGGCGCAGGCCGCACAGCTGATAAAGGACAGGACTCCGGAGGCCGTACAGGAGAAGACAGCACAGGCCGCCGCGCAGGTGCGGGAGAGCGCGGCCCGCGCGGGGCAGTTCGCGGCGGACAGGACCCCCGACCCACTGCTGGAGAAGGCAGACCGGGCCGCGCGGGCTGCCCGTGCCAACCGCACCACGCTCATCGCGGGCGGCGCGCTGCTGATCTCCCTCCTGTTGATACGTCGCAGCCGCGGACGCAACCGATGAAGGCGTCCAAGCTCGCCTACAAGCCGGTCGGGTTCGCCCTCGGGGCGATCAGCGGCATGATCGCGGGCGCGGCGTTCAAGCAGGCGTGGAAGCTGATCGAGGGCGAGGGCGACGCACCCGACGCCCTCGACAAGGATCGTTCATGGCAGCAGATTCTTCTCGCCGCCGCCGTTCAGGGGGCGATCTTCTCCGTGGTCAAGGCCGCAGTCGAACGCTCGGGCGCCCAGGCAACCCGGTACGTCACGGGCACCTGGCCCGCGTGACCCGCCACGGTGCCGGGCCTCCTGCGGATCAAACACCGAGCGTCTGGAACGATCACGCGTGAACCGCTGCGGACGGGAAACGGACCCGGCATGGAAATCGTGACTGTGCTGCGCGACGGCGATCGGCGACTGACCCGGTGGATGGCTGCCTGGGACTCCGACTGGGCCCGCCGGTGGCTGTCGCGGGTCGAGGAGGCAGTCGAGCACACGAAGCTATGGTGGGCAGCCGGCTCCGCTGGCAGCTCACCGCCACCGACCGCGAACTCGAAGCGCTCAAGGTCTACGCCGACGGACCTTGCGGAAACACCATCGTCCGTTACACACCGGCTGCCTGACCGAGTCGCGCGCCGGAGCGCCCGGCCCGCCTGATGTTTGTCCGGTGGGCCGGGCCCTCCCGCCAGCCCGCACCGGCCCCTGCGCGGTGAGCGTGGCTCCGTCGACCTTGACTGAGTGAACGGCCCCCGCAGCCGTGACGGGGCCCCTGCCCGACTGGTTGTGATGATCATGAACCGAATGATCATCTCTACCGCCGTCCTGGCCACCGTGCTCGTCCCGGTGGCCGCCGCACCGGCGCGACGTCAACGCCCACCGCCGTGCGCGCCTCGTCGAGACCCGCGTCCGTGACTGCGCGGGCAGCGGCTCCGGGTGTCGTCCGGGTGTTGTGGTCCACCACCGGCACAAGCGCGGGTCATCGGCCCGTGGGGTGGGCTGGGTGTGCGTGTCCCGTGAGGGTGTCCGGCCCGGCACGGCCCGCTGGCTGGTCAAGAAGCCCGGTGGCACGTGGAAGACCGGCGGGAAGTTGAAGAGCACGGCCCGGGTGGGCAGCCACGTGGAGACGTCCTGGGGCCGGGGCGGTCACACGGGCCCGAAGTACCCGCGCAACACCAAGCTCTGTGTCGAGTTCCGAGGTTTGTCGACGAAGGCGTTCGTGACGCTGAAGTGAGCCCGGCCGACCGGCCCTTCAGGGGGGAGGCGGGGCGCGGACGACGAGTCGTTCTTGGCACCTGCCAGGTGGTGGAGACGCTGGGTGGGTCGGGCTGTCACGGCACGCTGACCACGGCGCGGGTCCGTTGAGTTGGTGTGCGTGTGGTAGAGGGGTGCGGGCCCTTGGGGTGTTCGGCGTGGCCCGGTGGGGGGCGATTGTGACCGGGAGCACTCGCGTGAGGGGCTGTGTCTCGGGGCAGGTGCTGGGTGGCTGGATCAAGAAGACCGGATCTTGCGGGAGGCTGGGTCGGGATGAGTATGGGTATGGACTGGCAGTGCTTTGCACAGCGGATTGCGGCGATGGCGCACGACTTGCTGGAGCAGGACTCGGTTGCCGGGACGCTGGGGCGGATCGCCCAGTCTGCGACGGAGTTGGTCGAGGGGTGCGACGCCGCCGGGATCCTGATCCTGCGTGACGGTCAGGTGCAGACGCTGGCGGCGACCGGGCCGATGGCCGAGGAGAGCCACCGGTTGCAGGAGCGCATGCGGGAGGGTCCGTGTTTCGATGCGGCGCGACGCCGGGACGGGGAGCGGGTTTTCCGGATCGGTGACATGACCGCCTTTCAGCAGCGGTGGCCCGCCTTCGCCCCGCGGGCTGCCGAACTCGGGATCGGGAGCATGATGGGCTTCCTGCTGTTCGCCGACGAGGAGAACCTCGGTGCCCTGAACTTGTACTCGCGGCTCCCGGGTTGTTTCACCGAGACCAGCGAGACCGCGGGCTGGGTTCTCGCCTCGCACGCCGCCGTCGCGTTGTCCAGCGCCCGCCATCAGGCTCAGCTGACCGAGGCCGTCGCGACCCGGCACGTGATCGGCGAGGCCATGGGCATTCTCATGGCCCGTCACCGTATCCCCGAGAACGAAGCGTTCAACGCGCTGCGCCGCCACTCGCAGGACTCCAACATGAAGCTCCGCGAAGTCGCCCGCCAGGTCACCGAACGCGGGTCCCTTGCCCGCTCGGAGTAGTCGGCGGGCAAGGGGCCCCGGCGCGTAGCCGGTCTGGGGGAGCCTCGGCCGGACCGGCCCTCTGGGGAGCGCCGCCGTATCCGGCCTTGACCACCGGGTTTCCCGCAAATCGTGGATGACACATCCACCACCGCGTCGTGTCCGAGGTGACCGGGCCCCGCGCATCGGCCCCGACCGTCACCGGCTGCCACCTCACCGCCTGACTCCCCGGAACGAGTGTCAGAAGGCCTTCGCCAAACCCCGCACCGTGACAGTGCGGGGCCGGGCGCGGTTGGAGAGTCATGACGCTCTCGCATCTGCCCGTCCCCGCCGGGCCTCCCGACGACGTGCCGTATGAGCCGTGGGAGGGGCAGACCGCAGTGATTGCCGCGGCCGGACCCACGCCGCCGCGCGGCGGCGTGGGTCCGCTTGCTGCTGGCCCCGCCGGTTCCGGTCCCGGTCGGTGCCTGGCTCGCCGGGGAGCTGCCCGCCGCGATCGAGACGGCGATGGGCGGTCTGGACCCGCAGAAGCGCGACCACATGACCCCGGACGGCCGGGTCATCGACGCCACCGGCGGCGCCGACGCCGGAACGGTCAACACCCTGACCGCTGTCTCCGTGGTGGTGGCGGAGGCTGGCTGACTCGCCCCGGATCAGCAGGCGCGCCTCCTGGCCGTCACCTCCGCCGTGACCGGAGCCGTACGGCTGATCGCACCGGGACCCGGGCACCGCGATCCTGCACGGCCTTCTCACCACGCCGCACGCCGGACGGCGTCGCCTGGACACCCGCCGGGGCCGGTGAGCCCGAAGTGGCACCTAAATTCGAACACGGGTTCTCATCGATGGATGAACCGCTTCCGCTTTCCCGACGACCTGATCCGCGCCCAGCAGGAGTGGCGCGACACCTACCGTGCCCTCGCCGTGCCCCCGCCGCACCCTGCTGCGCCGCCGCCTGCTCCATCTGTCGGTCCGGATCGAGGCGCATCCGTTCCGGTCGACTCTGGCGGGGACGCCTGCGGCGCGGGTGGAGCTGAGGCGGCGGGCCGGGGGAGAGTGGCGGTCGGAGGGCGCTGCGTGATCCGGCCGGTTCGGCGGCCGTGGGCTGGATAGGGTCGGGGGCAGATCGTGCTGTATGGGTGTCGGGTCAGGGCGGGTTTTCGGAGTACGGCCCGAACCGACGGTATTCGGTGGCGGCCCTCCTCGTCGGCACCCGGCCCGGTCGGCTGACCCTCCCTCGCGTCACAGTGCCGCAGGCCCCGGGCAATCCGCACCGCCGGGACCTGCGGCGTCGCTCTTCCTGGGCAGATGCTTCGGGTCAGCCCGTTGACGCGCCACACGAAGCAGTCCGGCTTAGCCGTGGCATACGGACAAACCCTCCAGTCCCGTGCGTGTTCGCGTTGTGCACTTCCCATGACCCGTTGGGGTTACTTCCTGGCTTTCCGTCCTGCCACCACCATGTCCTCTGCGAGTGGTCCTTGTAGCCGAGGACGACGACAAAGAGGCCATCTGGACGTGGCTGAGGCTTCCAGTCGGCCTCGGCAGGCAGAGACGGGTCGGGGCTGGGCACATCGGTCTCATGGTTTTCGGTGTACTTCCAGTCGCCAGGGTCGAAGATCATTTTGGAGCAGGGCGGGAGATCGAACGGTCTCAGGCTGTAGTCGACGCGCAGGTCCACCTTCTCCTCGATGTCGGAGGCGTAGAATGGGTCCCCGTCCCGGCCCTGGACCGTCGCCTGGATGACCATCTCGATGGACAGCACCGGATCAGGGGTCGGGTTCGCCAGGTGCAGTCGGATACCGCCGTCCGGTGCGTACTCGACCCACGTCCCCACCCGCGACGCCTGATCAAGTCGCTTGCTCTCGGCATCCTCGCGGGACTGCTCCAGCTGGTTACGCGAGACCATGGCGCCGTAGTAGGTCGCCACGCCGGTGAACATGAGCGTGCCGATACCGGCCACGACCCCCATCGCAGTGGCGAGCCGAACCCAATCAACGCGATGCCATAAGGAGCCACGTGTCGCAGGCTCCTGACGTCGCACCCTGCGGCGTATGATATGCGGTGCTGCCCGCTGTCGCGCCAGTCGCACCTTCCAACGGCGTTCGCCGCTCGTGCTGTTCACGTGTGTTCCTCTCAGGCGCAGACGAGGACGTACCCCCTATAAGAAAAGACTGCGTTTCGTGCCCCACGGTTGCCGTTGCGGATGTGCGCCATCCTCACCTGCGCCGCCCGCCCGGACGGTCCGCGTGTGTCCTGTGCCATTCAAGCTTGATCGCGTGCCATCGAAGTTTGGGTCGACTTCTGGTGGCGGGTCTCGGGCGTGGTTCAGGCCGCGCCACCGCCGTGCTCGGCCCGGCTGCGTGGGTGTGGTCTAGGTGGTGGCTTGAGGCTGCTTCGGAGTGAGGTAGTGGACCGTGGTGGCTCCGGCGTGCGGGACGAGCAGGCCGTGCAGTTCGTCTGCGGCGGCTTCGAGGAGGTGGCCGTCGCGGGTGGCGTTCAGGGTTTCGAGGACGAAGGCGACGTGGGTGGAGTCTTCGGTGACGCGGGTGCGGTGGGCGTCGCGGTGGTTCCAGTGCCGGGTGAGGACGTCGGTGGTGTCGGTGTAGATGATCTCGCCGGGCTTGGGGTTCTCGGTCGTGTCGGGTTCGCCGAGCGGGGTGAAGGATTCGGTGCCGTCGGCGTAGCGGATCTCGACGTCGCCGGTGATGTGGTCGAGGTCGAAAGCGCCGGCGGGCAGGCCGTGGCGGACGGAGACGGTGTTGTAGGAGTCGACGGCGGGGTTGATGCGGGGCAGGTTGCCCTTCTTCGCCAGGCGGCGGCCAAGGGCGTCGACGCTGGGGCGGATGCGGCGGGGGTTGGTGCCGAAGGAGCGGTATGCGGTGTGCCACGCCTCGATGCGTGGGTCGGTTTCGTCGGCGGGGGCCCAGGTGCCGTCGGCGAGATCCTGCTCCAGGTCTTCCAAGGCGGTGGAGGTGTGGGGCCAGGGCTCGTGGCCGTTGAGGCCGGTGGCGGTGACGACGGCGATCAGGGTGTCGGGGAAGGCGTCGGCGACTGCGGGGCTGATGCGGAAAGTGGTCATGGTGTGCGGCTCCGTTCCGGGAGGGCGGGCAAGGGGGCGGGGGTCAGGACTTCCAGGTGCCGGCGCGGTCGAGGCGGCGGAGCTGCTGGGCGGCGGTGGGTGCGTCCGGGGTGGTGCCCCGTTCTGTGAGCCGACGGGCGGTGCCGGTGCGCTGCTCGACGGTTCTGTGGTCGTACGTGAACTTCGCCCGGACGTCGGCGACGTCGAGGGGCAGGCCGCGGATGCCGGGCAGCATCCGGCCGTAGGGCGGCTGGGCGGGATCGATTGGGGGCGTGGTCGCCATCGGGCTGGAAGTGGGCCATCTGCCGGCGCAGCAGCTCCGCCTTGGCCGCCGGGTCGTCGACGATGCTGGCCTGGCAGGTGACTGGACGGCGGCGTAGTAGCTGGTGGGGACGCCGTCGGTGTGTTCGGCGCCGGGCTTGGCGCGCCAGGGTCCCGGAATGAAGGCGTAGTCGCCGGTGATGGTGAAGGTGACGTTCGGGTCGGTCTCGATCGCCTTCCACACGGGGTTGGGGCGGGCGAGGTGCACGAGCAGGGCCGTGCCGTCGACGGTGGAGTGGGTGGGCACGACAGCCGGTGCGTGTCCGGGCGGGCCGTTGACGCTGAGGATGCCGAAGTCGTGTCCCTCGGCGATCCAGGTCTGCCATTTGGCGTCGTCGAGGGCTGCGCCCCAGGGCTGGATGAACATGCCGGGCTCCTTCCGTGGGGGTGGTGGTTCAGGTGAGGGCGAGGAGGCTGACGGCGACGGCTGCGGCGCCCAGACCCACGAGTTGGCCGCGGTGGATGCGTTCGGAAAGGACGTTCCGGGCGAGCAGGACGGTCCCGGCGGGGTACAGGGCGGTGATCACGGCGACGACGGCCAGGTCACCGCTGCGGGCGGCGAGCAGGAACAGCATGTTGGCCACCGAGTCCAGGACACCGGCTGCGGCCGAGATCCCGTAGGCGGGCTTCTCGGCGCCCAGGCGCCGGAACATCACCTCGGCGGCGGTCAGGGTGACGGCGGAGGACACGGCACGTCCGATGATCAGCGGTCCCACCCCGCTGTCGGAGGGAGCCTGGTGCAGGAAGACCAGTTGCAGCGCGATGGCGGCCCCGGCACCGAAGGCCAGCAGCAGCGCGGTACGTGAGGGGCGGGCCGCCTTCGCGCCGTGCCCGGCGCTGACCAGCACCACGGCCGCCAGCGCCAGCGGCAGGCCGAGAAGCCCGGCCAGGCCCAGGTGCTCTCCCTGCGCCAGCCCGACGCCGACCGGCAGCATCGCCGAGATCAGCGCGGTGACTTGGGGACAGCACGCACATCGGGCCGATCGCCAGGGTCCTGTAGAGCAGGGCGAACGCGGCGGCCGACGCCACGCCGGGCGCGGCGCCCCAGGCGATGGTGGCCGGGGCGAAGGAGGCACCGAGCACGGGCCACAGCAGCAGCTCGACGGTCAGCGAAGCCGGGGCCGCGATCATCACCGTGCGCAGGACATGGGCTTTGCGGGCACCCAGACCGCCGAGAAAATCGGCGCATCCATAGGCCAGAGAACTGCCCGGGGCCAGCAGCAGAGCGAACACAGGTAGTACATCCCTTACTATCAATGGAACGACTACACCGTACAACGTACCGACCGCAGGTCGTCAACCGAACGACCGCACGGACCAATGCAGTGACCGACCTTGTTGGAGGGGTGATAACGATGGTCGAGACCGAGGATGCGCTGCGGACGCTCGCGCGCAACGTCCGCGCGGCCCGCAATCGTGCAGGATTGTCCCTGGACGAATTCGGCCGCCGGGCGAAGGTCAGCAAGGGAGCTCTGGTGGCCCTGGAAAAAGCGCAGGGCAACCCGAACTTCGCCACCCTGGTCCGTCTCGCCGACACCCTTGGCGTCTCGGTATCCGCGCTGATGGAGGCACCGGCCGAGGGTCGGTTCCGGGTCGTGTCCGCCGACACCGTCATGCCCTTGTGGGCCGGGGAGAAGGGCGGCGAGGCGCGGCTGATGCTGACGACCTCGGGGCCGGCTCCGGTCGAAGTCTGGCGCTGGAAACTGGAGCCCGGCGAGAAGTACCCCAGCCACCCCCACCAGGCCGGCGTCGTGGAAACCGTCAGCGTCACCGCCGGACGGATGGTCCTCGTCGCCGACGGCACCGAGCATCCCGTCGAGGCCGGACAGACCGCCACGTTCGACGGCGATGTCCCCCACACCTACCGCGGCGCGGGCACCGGGACATGCCACCTGATCATGACCGTTCACCTCCCACCCGCCCAAGGGCTGCCCACGTGAGTCGCGACTCCGCCGCGGGCCAGGCTGGTCGGCACCGCTCGCGCTTCACTGGCACGACGCGAACTTCGCTGACACAGGACACCGTCCGCAGAGGGAGGGGCCCGAAGTGACACCGAAATCGAACTAGCAGTGGCGCGGCGTAGTCGGCCCTGCGGCGGCGTGCCGGTATCGGGCCGGCTCACCGGTCGGTCGGACCGCTGCCGGAACCGGTGGCCGTGCTGCAGGGGATGGCCGCCGTGCCGGTTTCCGGGGGTGCCGAGGGGCGAGGCGATGGGTCATCAGGGTGATGGACGCTCGCTCAGCGGCGGTTGCAGCGGCAGGTCACCACCCAGACTCCGCTGCATCTGAACTGCGGAGCGGGTGCCGTCCGCGCTCGGAAGCAGGGCGACGCCAAGCAACCTGGTCGTAGACGAATCTCTTGTCGTGACGACGTGCACAGATGCATGGCCCAACTCCGCGGCCGCTTTTTCGGTGCTGCGCTTGCCAGCGCTGACCTCGTCTGAGTGATTCGTCCCCGCAGCCCGTAACGGGGGGGGTGCCCCTATGGGTTTGGTCAAGCTGATCGGGCGGGCTGGGGTTCGTAGAAGGTGCCGTCGCGGAGCATGGCGAAGAGGACGTCGGCTCGTCGTCTTGCGAGGCAGAGGAGGGCTTGGGTGTGGTGTTTGCCCTGGGCGATCTTCATGTCGTAGTAGGCCCGGGATGCGGGGTTGCCGAGGGCTGCGAACGCGGAGAGGAAGAAGGCCCGTTTGAGCTGCTTGTTCCCTCTTCGGGATGGCTGTTCGCCGCGGATCGAGGAGCCCGAGTTGCGGGTCGCCGGGGCGAGTCCTGTGTGGGCGGCGAGGTGGGCGGCGGAGGGGAAGCTGCTGCCGTCGCCGACCTCGATGAGGATCCTGGCTCCGGTCCTGATGCCGATCCCGGGCATCGAGATCAGGACCTGGGAAAGAGGGCAGTTCTTCGATCCGCCCGGCCAGGAGTTTGCGCTGGTCGAGGACAGCCTGGAGCGAGGAGGCCAGGCGTGTTGCGGAAGGACAGAGGGGTCTTCTCGGTGGCTGAGGTCGGGTGGAGGCCTTTGGGAATGAGCAGGTTGGGCCAGCCCAGCTCGTTCAGGATCCAGTCGGAGAAGACGGCAGCTGCGATGTCGTCGCCGTTGATGCCGATCTTGCCCATTCGCCCATGAGTGAAGTACCTCGTGAGTGTGAACGGCCGACCATCGACCCGCAGGTCCGTACTGACTTCGACGTGCTCACTGGCGACGGCGGCCTTGAGAGCATCAGCTGGGCTTCCCCGGTCTCCCAGGCAGTAATCGATCACCTTGAGGGTCGTGGTCTTCGAGCTGTTCCGGACACCGGTGAGGACGTTGAGTTTGCCCGATTCGAAGGCGTACTCGTCCAGCTCGCCGCCGTGACGGACCAAGGACACCTTCTCGATCCGCAGGCCGCGCTCGGATGTACGGGGCTCACTCATGGTCGGATCTCCTGGTGGAGCGTCGCGTTGCCGACCTCGTCCGGGAACAGGTCGTAGATGAGTTCTTTCAGATCGGAACCCGACATCGTCGCCAGGTTGTCCTGCATGGCTTCACAGAGGCGCACTAGCTTGACTCTGTCGGGGATCTTGGAATTCCTCGGTGCAGCAGCATGATCAACGGGCATGCTCGGGTAGTTCCGCCGACCGATGCAACTGTCGAGGTGCCCGTTGTCCCTTCGCCCCCGTTCCGGTGAGCAAGTCCCTTCTCTGACCGCGCAGATCGCGCGGGCGAGCAATCCGGGCGGTACGACGGCGATATGGGTACGCGACCGCCTCGATGGGCTGTGGAGCGACGAAGACTTCGCCGACTGGTACCCACGGGATGGGCGGCCGGGGCTCTCGCCCGCTCAACTGGCCACCGTCTGTGTGCTGCAGTTCCTGCTCGGCCTGTCGGACCGGCAGGCCGCCGAGGCAGTCCGCTGTCGCATCGACTTCAAGTACGCCATGGCGATGGAACTGGAGGATCCCGGGTTCCATCACAGCGTGCTGGCCGACTTCCGCGACCGTCTCGCCGAAGGCGACCGCGCTGACCGCCTCCTCGACCTCGTGCTGGCCCGTCTCAAGGAGGCCTTGCGAGCCTCCAGGGCAACAGCGTCGGCGGTCAGGGCGCCGGCCCGCAGGGCGGTGGCCAGTCCCGCGACGACATGCTCGTGGGCGAGGTGGCGGTTCAGCAGCAGGACCTCGATCAGTGCCCGGGTGCCGTCCCGCTCGCCGTGGACCTTGCGGGCCTGGGCCCACCAGGCGTCATGGACCGGAGTGAACTTGCCCGCCGACCGGGCCTGTTCCAGGGCCGTCGCACCGGGAAAAGCGCCAGGCTTGCGAATCAGAGCTTCGAGATAGTGGTCCAGGTCCAGGCACAGCCCGCCCTTCGCGATCAGCCTCTCGTGCCGGGCCACCTTGACGTTCCTGTCGTAAACCACCAGGTGAGAGGCGTGCAGGACAACGCGCACCCGCTTGCCGATGAAACGGGTCGGGACCGAGTAGCGGTTGGTTCGGACGTTGATCTGGCTGTAGCGGTCGACCCTTGGCGTGAACAGCCGGCCCGTCTCGAAGGGCTCCTGGGGCAGCGGCATCAGCAGCGGCTGCTCGACGGCGAAGTACTCATCCACGGTCCGCGGCCGCGAGCCGATCCGGCGGTGCCCGTCGCGCTGGTCCCACTGATCGACCATCTCGTTGAGCTCGGCGAGTCTACCCGGCGATGTGCAAGCTCTCCCCGCGCCAGTTCGACGTGGTCGTGCTCAAGGCCATCGGCAAGTACGACACCAACCACATCGCCTGGTACATGGGCCTCACCCCCAGCACAGTCACCCATCACTGGCGCAAGGCCCAGGAACGCCTGGCCCCCATCTACCGCCGCGCCACACGCCCGATCCACCGGAGGGACGCCACGTGAACACCACACCCTGGGAGCAGCTCCTCGCGGACGCCGGCCGGCGCGAGCCCCGCCGGCCCTTCGACGTCGGCGCCGGGCTCCGGCGCCTGGCCCACGACGACGGCCGCACCCCGGCCGCCGCACGGGCCGCCACGGGCCCCAACGCCCGCCGCCGTCTGGGCGCCTGGGCGCAGTGCGTCGTCAACCACCCCGGGGCGACCGCCCACGTGGAGCGGCTGACCGCGCTGCTCGGCCACAGCGACGAGAAGGAGGGCGTCACCGAGTTCGACGGCTGGACCGGCGGCGTCGACATCGACGGCGTGCAGGCCTTCGCGTGCACGCTCTACCTCGCCCGTCACCCCGAGAGCGCCAGGTTCTGGTGGAGGTTCGCCGCCGGCGCCGGACACAACGGCGCCGCGTACTGCCTCTACCTGGACCACCTCAGCCTCGGCGAAGAGCGCGAAGCCCGGTTCTGGAAGGAGCAGGTCACCGCCACCCTGGTCCGCTCCAGCCCGCGCCACACCGATCCGGACCCGGAGGAGATCGTGGAGGCCCTGGACACCTGGACCTCGTACTCCGTCCGCAACCCCACCAGCCGGTCCATCACCACGACCGGGCGCCTGGAAGCCGATGTCGAACGCGTGGTCGACCGGTTCACCGACGGCCTGGTCTGCCGCCCCGACGCCCGGATCGCCGACCACATCCACACGCTGGCCGGCCGCCCCTGAAACCGGAGACCAGCGGGGCCGAAGGTTCCTACGCCGCCCAGCCCCGCCGGACTCCACCAGCACCCGAAAGAACGGAGCACCACCATGCACACTAACCGCCGACCCGAGCCCCCGGACGGCTCCTCAAAGAATCCGCCCGTACGCAGCTGGCTCGCCCGCCGCCACGCCCTGCTCTCCAGCGCCCTGCGCGGCGCCGCCTACGCCACCGGAGCCGGCCTCGTCGGACTCGCCTTCTGGCTGACAGCAGCTGTAGCCTCCTCTGCCGGCTTGGACGCCTAAGACCCTCACTGAGGGAGAGCCATCCGTTCCACGGTGAGGTCCAACGGACGGGGAAGGCCCGGCAGGGCGACGTCGTCCGGTCCTGTTCCCAGACGGTCTGCCGGGCGTACGCTCCGGCCGTGACACCCACCACAGCGTTCGCAGACTGTCAGGAACCGGATCCCGGCTGAGTCTTCACCCTCGCACTCTGACTAGCAGGAGGCCCTCACCGCGATCGGTGAGGGCCTCCTGCTAGTCGGGAGGATGGCCGGTGCGTGACCACCCTGTCTGGTGCCTGTGGTCAGGCGTCGGAGGTGTCCCCGGTGTGCGGGGTGCGGTCGTCCAGGGTGATGGTGACCAGTGGGCCGTCGTCGGGGGAGAGGGCGGCGAGGCTGTTGCCGATGCGTTGGTAGACGGCTTCGGCGAGTTCCCGGTCGCCGTCGCCTTCGGCAGCGGTGTTCCGCAGGCGGGACAGGCTGATGAGGACGGCGATGAGTGAGCGGCCGGAGATGTTCGCCGCGATGCGGTTCTCTCCTTGGTCCGCGATCTGCGGAGGCATCCGGAAGTGGGGGTGCCCGCCCGCCCAGCCGGACAGGAGCTCCCACAGGTCGCGGTGGCACACCATGACGGCGGAGGAGATCCCTGCAGCCTGCGTCAGCACTTTGCTGTGCTCGGGATCGGCGGCGGGCCGCCCCTGCTCTTCGGCCTCGCCCTGCGGGGTGGCCGGGAGCCGCTCTACGAGGTCTGCGACCTCCGCGCGCAGGGCGGCGATCTGCCCGCCCAGCTCCGAGACGGCGGAAGGCGCGTCGTCGGCCTCGAGGCCGGGGAGCGCGGCGGACAGTGGCGCAAGCTCCTGGGCCACCACCTCGCGGACCACGTCGGCCACTTGGTCTCGCGTGAGAGGAGCTTGCGCTTTTTCTGCCAGCACCTCGCGGATAGCCTCAGCCACCTGTTCGCGCGTCAGCGGGACCTGGGTCTCCGGTCCGGACTGCGGCGCGGCTTCATCGCCAGGCCCGCTCTCGACCGCAGTATCGGGTTCGACAGCAGGCGCACCAGCCGTATCCGTGCGGTCCGCCGGGGCGGGGCTTTCCCCGGCCGCAGGGGCGCCAATGGTGATGCTGTCCGCCCGCTGCTCCGGTACTCCGTCCAGCAGCGACCTTCCGGCGTGCGCGGTCTCGGCCGGCGGCCTGTCGTATCCGTTGCCGTCGCCGGTTGTGGCCATCGCGGGAACCGGTACCGGCACCAGGGCCGTGACCTCCTGCGCGACGTCGAGCAGGGTTGCCTGTACGGCGGTCACAAGGTCTCGCAGCTGGTGGACTTGCTCAGCGGTAGCGCTGTCTCTGTTTGAGTCCCGTGCCGAGTACGGCAGCGGCAATAGCTTCTGTGTGTCCTGGAGCGCCCTGGTCATGCGGGCGAGTTCCTTGGTCACAGCGGCGTGGGCGTCGGTGTTGGTGCTCTTCACGTCCGTGAGTCCCCGGTCGAGGGTCTCGCTTAACGTGGTGCTGGTGTGCAGCATCGCCTGATGCAGCATGGTCAGCCCGCTGGGAGCTTCGTCGCGGTCGCCGTTGCCATCTGCGTCGTCTCCGCCGTTCTTGCCGAAGAACACATCACCCTCACTTTGGGTATGCATACAGTTACACGCGCAGTCTTCCGTGCGGCTGTCACTGGTACAGCCGATTCCCGCAGGTCCGGGGCGAATGGCCGGATCCCCGCGTAACGGCTGATAGGCATACGGATCAACTTTCGCCGGGCGGGCCTGAACACCCCTCCCTGGCCGGGCCCCCGGAGGGTCGTCTGCGCCGACTTCCCGATCGCTGAGCCCTGCACGGCCGATAGCGAGATCCCGGACCGGCCCGGCCGACATGCCGAGAGTGACGCGGGGGGAACCAAGCCCGCCGCGGCCACGGTGCCGCCGCCGGTCACTGCCGGGATGTCAGGACGCGCCGCTCCGGGGCCGGTCGTGGTGGGCGTTGTGGATGTGGCGTCCGAGGAAGAGGGCTGTGTACTCGATCTCCTGCTCGGTGGTGGTGGAGTAGTCGATGCGGCCGGTGCGGTGGCCGGGCTCCCGGTACAGGCAGCGTGCCAGGCCCCGGCACACGAGATGACGGTGCCGGTTGGGGGTTGTGGTGCCGGCCGGGACGACGATCGCGGTGCCGCCGCCGGGCCGGGACTCCAGCGCCCCGTTGATGATGCTGTCGTTCTCCCTGGTCACCACGGTGATGGAGTAGCCCAGGCGCTCCTCGAACACGGCGACCAGGTCCCCGAGCGGGCCGTGGGGTCCAGGGGCGGGATCCGCAGGTCCCGGACCGTCGCCTGCACCCGCTTCACGAGCTTCCGATGGGTGTTCCACCGCACCGCCGCCACCTCATCCCGTCTCGCCCGGCCGCACCGTCCCTGCGGAGCACACGCTGCACTGAACTCGTGGGCGGGGCCGTCGCGCCACTCCACCCAGTGCGGGTCGTCCAGAATGCTGTCCGGCTCGGTAATGCCCGCGCCTTCGAGGAACACGACCAGGTCGTGGTCGCTGTAGGTGGTGCCGAGGATCTCGTCCCGGCCTCTGCGCACGGTGACCCGCCGACGACCCGAGCCAGAGGGCCGGTGCACGACGATCGGCGCATGGAGTCACGCCTCCAGCTTGGCCCGGTCCAGTACGGCACGCGAGTCGGACCAGTGGCTTTGTTCACGAGCCGCGTCCGCACCGGACGTGGACCGTCGGCGGGCCTACATCAGCAGAGCCTGTACCCGCCCGTCGTCGTCGCCGGAGCGGCCGAACGCGGAGAACGCGCGTTCCTCCCGCTGGGCAGCGGCGACGCGCCCGCTGCTCCAGTCCAGCATCTGCCGCGCCCTGTCCTGGGTCTGGTGGGCGGCGGTGCGGGCCTCGGCTGGGGCGTCTCCGCGCTCCTGGACGAGAAGGTCGTAGATCGGCGTGGTCGTTGATATTGCTGAAGTACTCACGACGGACCCTCCTGCCCGCTCTTCGACGTTTCACCGGCTCGTGCGTGCCGACAGGGTGCCGCCAGGGCGGGGAGCGGCACTCCGGGAGCGGCGGACAGGCCCGACTGAAGCCGTTCTGTCGGAATCCTTAGGGGGAACTTGAGGTTCCGAGGTACCCGGTATCAGCCTTTCCCGGTTCTGGCCCGGCTTCCCATTGGTATAGGCAATTCCGGGTTGCCCCATTAGGGTATGTCGGCTTCTTGCGACTTGTCTGTTTCGTCGCCGCGGGGGAGTTCAGCCATACACCGGTAACGCCCTGGCAGGGCGAAGAAACGGGCGGCTAATGTCTCGGTACCTCCGGAAAGCGTTCGGAGAAGCGGGGCCGGCGCACTGGTTTCCAGGCCATCGATATGCGCCAGGACCCGCTCCGTTGAACCGAAAGGCCATCATAGTGAATCCCTGGTACCGAAGAAAGATGCCCAAGGCATCTTCGCCTCGTCGCCTCGCGCTGAGCGCCGCCTGCGCTTCAGCCCTCCTCGCGACCACTCTCACCGTGCCGACCGCTTTCGCGGACGCTCCCACGCGAGCGGTCGAGGGGGCGCGCGAGGGTGTGACGGCACAGGCCTGTGCCAGCGGAATCGCCACCTATGTCCACGACGTGAGTGGCGACGAGGGGGTGCTGCGGAAGTTCCTTGACTGGGACCCGCTGACCGGCAATGCCATCGGCGCGCTTCACGACACGGGTGTGAGCACACCGCTCGACACGCACAGCAGGTTCTTCACCGGCGGCCACGGCATCATCTACGTGGTCACCGGCGAGGGCGCGCTGAAGACCTACAAGGACAACACCGCGACCGGCGGAAGCCTCCTGACCTCGGTGCGCGACTACGGCGGCGGCTGGAACAACTACGCGACCATCGTGTCGGGCGGCGCGGACCGGATCTTCGCCCTGAGCTACACCGGTTCGCTGGACATCTTCTCCGTCGCCGACCCCGCCTCCGGGACCGGAGCCATCACCAAGGTCAAAACCGTCGCCGCCACGAACGACGCCGTGATCGCCATGGACGGCGCGAACGACGTATGGGCCCAGGGTTCCACGATCTATACGCTCAAGCGCGGTATCGCCGACCGGCTCGGCGAGGTCAGGCAGTGGACCTACAGCGAGGCCGCGGGCGCCGCGCCCTTCAGCGCCGCCACCGTGGTCGTCTCGGGCGTCGGCACCAAGACCCTCACCGGCTGGAGCCCCGGACCCGGCACCACCTACACGGTGGGCGCCACCCCCGACCACTCGGGTGTCGCCAGGAGTTACACAGGATCTGGCTTGACGGAACTCGCCAACGGCGATGTGGGCAGTGGCTTCCACGGTGACGTCCACGCCGACATCGCCTCCTGCCTCGCAAGCCCTCCCGCCGATGCCAAGCCCATCTTCGGGAGCGCGCCGCCTGAGGAGCCGGCTCCTCAGGCGGTGACGGACGCATCACCCGACCCCGCGCCGCAGAATCCTGCGGAGTTCACCGGCAGGTTCACCCTGGGGAACGGCAGCCCGGCCGCCGGGCTGCCGGTCAGGGTCGAGGCCATCGACATCACGAGCGAGAGCACCGTAGAGGAGGAGCTGACCACGCTGGGCACAGCCGTGACCGCGGCGGACGGCACTTGGAAGGTCTCCCTCCCCGCCACGCTTCCCGCGGATGTGAGTCAGGCCGCCACCGCCAACGGAGGTGCCATCAACGCCGTGGCCCATCTCGACGGCCAGACCGCCTCCGGCCAGATCATGCGCGGCACCGACTTCGTCATGGCGGCACCGGCGAGCGCACCCGCGGCTGCCCGTGCCCTCGTGACCTCCGCGGCGGAGGACGACACTCCCTCCAAAATCCGCCCCGTCACCGAAGCGATGATGCAGGAGTCACCGCAGCCCAACGAGGTTCAGACTGCGCACAGTTGGGCCTCCAGGGACGAGCGGAACTCCGTTGACACGCTGGGTGAGCAGCCGCTGCCCGAGTACCAGAGCGACACCTCCGGGCTCCCGCAGGGCGACCCCTACATCGTCAAGGGGGTCGACACCAAGGCTATGGAGGTCCGCCCCATGGACGGTGGATGCGACAGGACCAAGACGAAGATCATCGACAGGCAGATCAGATACACGGCGGTCGTCGAGGGACACGCTGCCTGGGATTCCAAGGCCACGGTGGAATACGATTCCAAGCTGTCCACGAATGTCGAGGTCGCGGTCAAGACCGGTTCCGACTGGACGATCGAGGGCTCGGTGACGCTCGGCTCGGCCATCTCGGCATCGACCGGCTACACGAACAAGGGCCCGAACTACGGCAAGCAGTGGAAGGTCCCGATCGAGTACAAGAAGTACAAGGAAACGTGGAAGTGCAACTACGGCAAGGACACGTACATCCGCTACCGGATCCAGGGCGGTAAGTACAAGGTCCCGAGCGGCGGAGCCGTGGGCAAGTACGGCAAGGACGTAAGCAACAAGGACGGATCCGGCGGCTACTACAAGTCGCCCCACAGCCACCGCGCCTGGGTCGCCAGGGGATCCAACTTCCAGCTCGGCAAGAACCGCAGCATCAAGTGGTCCGGTGCCGTCAGCGCGTTCGGCGTGAAGCTGGGAGCGTCGACGCAGTACGACACCGACCACAAGCAGCGGATCACCGCCGGCACCAAGAGCAACGCGAGACATGACATCTGGGGGAAGAATGACAGGGTCTCAGGCAAGCCCGGTGTCTTCTACTCGTTCTAGAGCCCTTGTCCTTCTCGCCGCTCTGGCTCTGGCTCTGACCGCCTGCTCACCCGGAGGCCAAGGCGGAGGCGGTGCGGCCGCGAGCAGGCCGGGCACGGCGCTGGCGAGCGAGGGCACCCAGTCCAGCGGGGTCGTGGGCAACGAGAACACGCGGGTGGGCGAGATCTGGTACTTCGCCCTGCCGGTGCCGTACAACACCTCCTCGCAGCCCATCGAGATCACGGATGTCGCCATCAAGCGCGTCCCTTCCGGGATCAAGGTGCTGGAATACGGCGCCTACCACCTGGAGGACACCGGTGGCCTCCCACTGCTGGCGGATCACGGGGGACCGCACACCCCCGACTTCGGGAAGCTGAAGAACTACGCGCTGAAGCCGGTCAAGGTAGAAGCCGGCAAGGAGAGCGACATCTTCTACCTGGCCAAGCTGAAGATCACCGCACCGCCGAAGGAAGCGGCCCGCTGGTGCCGCTTCGACTACCGCCAGGCCGGCCAGGCGTACAGCCAGACCATGGACTGCGAAGTCGAGCTGAAAGTCGCCAAGTAGGCGCGCTCCGTACACCGACGCCGAACTTCCGGTGCCCGCGCGCTCTGAGGGGCACCGGAAGCCAAGCCACGCCCGGGACTCGGGCGCCTCGTACTTCCTCCCAGAGAAAGACATGACCCATGAGACGTTTCAGTACCACCGCGCTGGCCATCGGAACCTGCCTCACCGCTGCCGCGCTGACTTTCTCCAGCCCAACCGCAGCCTCACCGAACGCGGCGACATCGGCCGTCGCCGCGGATGAATCGACGCTGACGTGCACCCAGAAGGTGTTCACCGGGCTCACCGGCAAGCTGTACATGTGCCCGTGGGACGACGGCCGCATCCGCGTGTTCGGTCACCTGCGGGACAGCACACCGGCCAACGGCAACACCCGGCTGCGTGTGCAGATGGGTAGCTACTCCCAGGAGTGGAATATCTGCGCCACCGACAGGCCGATCGACACCGACTACCAGTACGGCGGCGCGGTAGAAACCAGCGTCGTGTCCTCGACCACGATCACCTGCTGATTCCCGCCCCTGAAGGGTCCGCACCCACACTCCCTGTGGGTGCGGACGGCAGCACAGCTGGTCCGTGCTCTGGCCGATCAGCATGCTCGCGTCGTCGCTCAGGACCATGACGAGGGTGTTCCGGACGAGGCGTTCGACGTCCTGATGGAACGTCCGCAGACGCTGATGGCGTATGAGACGCAGATGCCGGCGCTCCTGGCCGAACCGGAGCGGGTGCGTAGCGAGACGGTCATCTTCTGGTCCTGGCGGGCCCAGAGCGCGGTGGCGGTCGCCCTGATCCTCGCCTTCCGCCTGTTGGGGTACTCGAACGGCTGGTACGCCCTGGTAGTGCCTCACCTGGTTGGCACCTTCTTCGGCTGGCCGCTCAAGGCGACCGTGAAGAACCACCTCTCACTCCGCACCGCGTCCGTCGCCCTGCACGCGGTGGGGGTGCTGCTCGTCCTGATCGTCCTGGGCGTCCTGTCGCCCTGGTTCATCATCGCCCTGCTGATCGGCTGGGCCTTCGTGGGAACGGCTGCCGCGGACGGACAGGAGACGGGGAAGTGAGCGACGCTCTGAACTCCCAGTTCCGGGACACCGACCGGCGGGTCCGCGATACCGACCGGCGAGTAGACGATCTCGACAGCCGTCTGGACGACCTCGAGGGCGCGTACGAGCGGTTGAAGTCCCGGTTCGGCTACACCGAGGACCTGGACCACGAGCTGCGTTCCCTTCGCGACGACGTCTCCGGCCTGGAGACCACGACCGAGGAAGCCGACGGCCGGGTCGACGAGCTCGACGACCGCGTCGACACCGCGGAGCGGACGGTGAAACGGCTCACCCAGCACGTACGGCTGCTGGAAGGCCAGATCATGGCCGTCGGGAACATCCCACCGGCGGACCTGGACACCTTCACCAAGGACCAGCACGCCCTGGCCGCCACCATGAAGTCCGGCTGGGACGCCGCCGACGCCCTCCTCACCACCGCCCTCCGAACCCACCACCAGCATCGGGTCCAGCGCTTCCGTAACGCGCAGGCCCAGCACCGGGCCACCCGGGAGGAAGCCGTCACCCTGACCGGCGCCCTGCTCTCCACCCGCTACAGCACCCAGCCCCACGCCAAGGCCGCCACCAAACTGCGCTCCGTCATCGCGCGCGAGACGACCGAGCGACAGGGCCTCACCCGGCAGGCCGCTGAAGCCCGCACGTCCACCGCAGCCCTCGCCGCGGACCGGGCGGCCACCGCCGACAAACAGCCGGCCATCGCCGCCGGCCAACGCGCGGTACAACGCCTCATCCTGGCGCTGCGCAGCAAACTGACCGATGCCGTCAGCGACCGCCTGCTCCTGCCCGCGTGGTTCGCCACCGTCCTCGGCCCGGCACCACCAGCACGAGAAACCGAACGCTGGCTCGAATGCGCGACCCGCGTCCTGCTCTACCGCCTCACCTACCGCGTCGACGACCAGGTCCTCGCGCTCGGCCCCAGCCCCGACCCCGAAGACGAACACCGCCACGAGTGGTGGGAGGAACTGGCCACCGAACTCCGCCTTTGGTAACCCGCACTTCCAGCAGACACCCACGCCGGGCGCCGTCGCCGGCCTCTCAGTGCTCCGTTGATGATGCTGCCGTACTCGGGTCACCTGACCGGGGCTTCCCCGGCCGCCCGGGAGCGAATACCCGTACCGGTGAACAACCGTCGGTGGAGCTGGCCCGCCTACCCCGTGACGAAGTACGACGTTGCCTGTCGAACGGTGCGGGCCCCGGCCCGGTGCCCGGGCAGAGGCGCGCGGTGGAGATGCGGGCGGCCCTGCCCGGCGTGAGGATCAAAGGTGCGGGCAGCACCCCGGGGCCACCTCAGCCCGACGGGTGACCTCGCCTTTTCGGTGTTTCCGGTCCGCTTCCCGCTCCGACACCGCCGTGGGGGCCTGGAGGTAGAAGAGATGCCGCGACCGTTGTGGGCCGGGCCATCAGCTTCGGGCTGGTCACGATCCCGGTGAAGGTCGTGTCCGCGACCGAGGACCACGACGTCCACTTCCACCGGGTGCACCTGGCGGACATGGGCCGGGTGCGGACCCTGAAGGTCTTCGAGCTCGACGACCAGGTCGTCTCCCAGGACGAAATCGGCAAGGGCTACGAGATCGCGAAGGACCAGACGGTCCCGGTGACCGACGAGGAACTTGAGCAGATGCCGTTGCCGACGGCGAAGGCGATCGAGATCGCCGCGTTCACCGACGCCGACAGCATCGATCCGGTGCGGATCAGCGACTCCTACTACCTCGCCGCCGACGGGCAGGTCGCCGCGAAGCCCTACGCGCTGCGTCGGCGAGACCGGCGAGCTCTCCTTCGCCATGCGAGCCCTCAGCCGCTATGTCTCCACCTCCGTCGTCATGCTGGAGTACCTGCTCAAGACGGACCCGGCCGAGCGCGCTGAGCGGGAGAAGGCGGCCATCGTGCGCGAGTGGCAGCAGCTGCGGGCCACCGCACATCCCTTCAACCACCGCGAAGACTTCGACTGGGACTACTGGTGGAACCCGCTTGAGCACTACGACGCCACCGGCGAGGCTGCCTTCCGCGCCCGGATCGCCGCTGCGGCCGAAGAGGTGGGCCGGTCATGACCGGCCAGCTCCAGCCGTATGAGGACCACGTCACTGCCGAGCTCGTCGGCCCGCCTGCACCCGGCGGCGCTGGCCCGGCACCGTACGACAGCGCGACCGCCGCGGTGCTCGCCGCGCTCGACCAGGGCGCCGAGGAGCACCTGGCGGATGCCCGGCCGAAGAAGACCCGTACCTCCTATGCCCGAGACTGGGAGCTCTGGGCCGAGTTCCACCGCTGGCTCGCCGGGCAGACCGGCCACGCGCTGCCGCTGACCGCGGTCACCAAGGGCACGCTGGTCGCCTACGTGGTCTGGCTGGACGGGATGAAGAAGGCCGCGCCCAGCACCATCGACCGCCGCATCACCGGCGTCACGGTCACCGCTCGCCGGTACGGCACCGAGGTCCCGAAGCAGGCGACGAAGGCGGCCCGGGAAGCCCTCAAGCCGATGAAGCTCGACCCGGCGCGGACCGTGCGCGGCCGCGGCAAGGCGATCGCGGCCACCCCCGCGCACCTGAAGGCGATGAACACCGCGACCGCCGCCCGCCCGCAGCCCGCCGTCGGCGCGGTACCCAGGAACTGCCCGAACTGGCCCGGCTGCGCGACCGGGCGCTGGCGACGCTGGCGTTCGGCATCGCCGGGCGCTCCGAGGAGGTCTCCTCGCTCGACACCGAGGGCATCACCCAGGTCGCCGAAGGACTGGAGGTGCACGTCCCCTCGGTCAAGGGCCGCCCGCCCCGCGACGTCGCGGTCGCCTACGGAGAGAACCCCGACACCTGCCCGGTCCGCTGCTGGCTCGCCTGGAAGGAAGCCGCCGGCCTCACCGCGGGCCCGGCCTTCCTGCCCGTCGACCAGAAGGGCCGCCTCGGCACCCAGCGGCCGGGACCCGACGGCTGCCGCCTCGCCATCACCCGGGCCGCCGAGCGCGCCGGCCTGGACGTGAAGCTCACCGGGCACTCCGCACGCCGCGGCCTGGTCAGCACCGGCCGCAAGCGGGGCAAGCGCGCCGAGAAGCTCCGGAAGCAGGGCGGCTGGGCCGCCAACAGCCCGGTCATCTGGGAGTACGTCGACGAGGGCGAACGCTGGGAGGACACCGCCACCGAGGGCATCGGCCGGTAGCTGCCGAGGCGGAAACGACCGATTTCGCCCCCTCGGAGTTATGGAACAGGGGGCAGCCAAGCGGAAGGGATGACGACCGTGGCAGGGACGGGTATGCCAGCTGCAGCAAAAAGCCCTCGGGGAGCCGACCCCCTCGCGAAGCCAAAGTTCACCATGCCGCCGGTGAACGTTGCGCCGTGGAAGTCCACCGTGCCGCCGGTGAACCTCGCGCTACCGAAGTTCACCGTGCCGTCGGTGAACCTCGCGAAGCGGAAGTCCACCGTGCCGCCGGTGAACGTTGCGCCGTGGAAGTCCACCGTGCCGCCGGTGAACGTTGCGGAGCGGAAGTCCATTCTGCCGCCGGAGAACACCGCGCCCTGGAACTTCACCGTGCCGCTGGAGAACCTCGCGCCGTGGAAGTCCACCATGCCGCCGGTGAACCTCGCGTCGCGGAAGTCCACCCTGCCGTCAGAGAACACCGCGCCGGCGAAGTCCATGTCGCTGTCGATGGTGACGCCGGTGAGGTCGAGGTCGGAGCCCTGCCAGGAGCGGTGGGTTCCTTGAGGGCGTCGGTAGTGGTCACCGATGAGGCGCAGGATGGTATGCCGGACCTTGCGGAAAGCCAGGTAGCGGTGGTGTTCCTCCTGATGGGCCGGGTCTTCGCCGGGGTCGGGTGTGAATGGCAGCTGAAGGTAGCCGCACAGGACGTCGATGCAGGTCTGACGTAGGTCTTGGGTGGGGGCGTCGTCAGCGAGACCGGCCAAGGCGTGGACGCCACCGAGTCGGACGGCCGGTGAGTCGGAGCCGAGTTTGTCGACGGCCTGGGAGAAGCGTTCGGTGTGGAGGCGGGTAGCTTCGCGGTGGGCGCCGGTCTCGTCGACGCGCTGGCGGCGGTAGGCGACGACCAGTGCGACGAGCGCGCCGGCCCCGGCCGGCCCCGGCCACAACGCCGAAGGAGAGCTTCACCAGATCGAAGAGCGTCTTCGCGTCGAGCTTCGCGGTTGAGTCGATCTCCTTGAAGTCGAGCAGCACCACCAGGCCGTAGAAGATGCCGCCCGAGACCAGCACCGCGGTGCCGAACGTGAGGCTGAAAGCCCACCCCGGCTTCATCAGCCGCAACTTCTGTTCGCTCGGTGAGGACCGCGGCCTTCGGCTGGCTGTCATGACGATGAAGACCAGAGACAGAAGCCTGTGGTTGCAGCAGGTCCGGGTGGTGCTGACATGTGTTGATGTGTCAGGAATTCGACCGTTTCCCCCTCCCCGGGTGAACGGATTGGAGAGTGGGGCTGGTGCCCGCTTTGGGAGGCGGGCACCAACTGAAACTCAGTCGCTGAAGTCGGTGGTGGCTTCACCCGGGGGTGCCGTGAAGTACGGGGTTGTCTCGATCGATCCTTTGCACCCGTCTTCTGGGCACGCGCGAGTCTCCACCGTCTGATCGTCGTTCAACTCGCCCGGAGGGAACTGCGGGAGGCGGTCACATTCGGGGCACGGCGGACCCATAAAGGGGAACGGGATCCACTTGCCGTACTCATTCGTCGTCATGTCCCCAACCTGGCATCCCATGAGGCCCAGCGGGCACGGCCGGGCGAAGAGGCTGGACTATGCGTGGCCGAGCAGAGCGGTGATCAGCTGGCGGGCCCTCGCCTTGGTCAGCCGCTTGGCGGCCGTCGCGCAGTGTTGCCGGGGAGTGCGGGGCTCGATGTCGCTGCCCTTGATCACCTTGGCGAACTCGGCGTCGAACCGCTCCTTGCCGACCTTCTCCGCGAGCGTGGTCAGGTACTCCACCTGCTTGGGGGTGGCCTTCTCCGTCTTCGCCTTCTCAGCGCGCTCGCGCCGTGGAGCGTAGATCCGCTCGTTCTCCGTCTTACGGGCAGCCTCGGCCTCCGGGCTGCGGCAGGTGATGTGCACGCTCTTGAACCAGGTCTGGGTGCCCGGCTTGCCGGTCACCGCCTCCCATAGCGCGTCGGCCGTCAGCTTCTCCTCGTCGACGCCCTCGGTGAGACCGGGGCCGACGAGCCCGTAGTAGCCGGACTTGCCCCGAGGGATGACGGTGAACCCAGCGGGGACGGCAGACGGACCCTAGTGTGCTGCCCCGGTACGGCACCCGGTCCTCGCTCCCAGCAACTCCGCGCAGGTTTCCCTCCGGTGCTGCCGTGTCCACGCGCGGGGCGCCTGGAATTCGCCGAGGGCCGGCAGGTTGTGAGCATCACACCTCGCTTTGGCAGAGAGCCGCGAGCCGTAAGTGCCGACTCTGATCATTTGCCGAAAAATAATCAATAGGGAGTAATCTCCTGCAAGTCTCCTATGCGGTGAAGATATGGTGAGTTGTCATATTCGTAACGGATTGCCCCGCTCATCTCGTTGTACCCATCAGGGGAAGGCAGGAAAATGGGCAGGTTCAGGTACAGAGCCACGGCGTCGGCCATCGCGCTGGCCGCCTTGGGATCGCTCGCGACCGCGGGAGGCACAGCCCACGCCGAAGCGGGCCAGGACAACATCAGCATGCTGAAGCAGGAGAAGACCCAGTGGTGCTGGGTCGCCTCCGGGCTGACCATCGCCAAGTTCCAGGGCTTCGGCTCCACACAGACGGACTTCTGCGACCGGGCCCAGCCCCAATACGGTTGCAACAACCAGCCCGCCACGCTCGGTGACATGGCCAAGGGCTGGAGCAGCCTGGGCATGACCCACACCGGCTCCGGCCTGAGCAGCGCTGCCACGTTCGACCAGGTGTACACCGACGTCAAGGCGGCCCGGCCGATCGGTGCCCGCATCGGGTGGACGTCCGGAGGCGGCCACATGAACGTGGTCTACGGCTTCGACACGTCGAACAACAGGATCGCCGTGGCCGACCCGTGGCCGGACACCACCACGTACACGTGGTGGAACTACAACGACTACGTGAGCAACGGCTCCTCCAAGTGGACCCACTCCCGCATCGGTATCTCCCGCTAAGGCAGGCGACATGAGCGACACCAGCGGAACCAAGAAGTCCAGCAGGCGGGCAGCCTCTCGCTCCTCCCGCCTGTCCCTCCTTATCGCCGTGAGTGCGTCCGCGCTGCTTTCCGTCGCCGGTCCGGCACACTCAGCCCCCGCCAAGGACCCTCTCCCCGCCGACATCCCTGACTACCAGGCCGCCCTCGACGCGGTGAAGTCAACCGAGGTCCGCAACACCGTCTGCAACTTCCTGCGCACTCCGGTACCCACCGACGGCGCCGACGGGCCGGTGCAGACGATTCCCGAAACAGCCGAGCCCTGCCAGGGCCTCCCAGCCTTCACGATCAAAGACCCGGTGGCACTGAACGAGATCACCCCCGAGTTCGTCGCGGGCACCGCAAAGCCACTGCCCACCGACGCGATCAAGCTGACACAGCTGGTGTCCTCGCTCAGCGCCACCGTCAACGGCCGCAACGCCACCGTCATGCTCGCCCCCACCCAGGGCGGTGGCTGGCACCTGGCAGCCGTGCGCGACGGCGACCACGACGCCGCATACGCCAGCAAAGCCACCCTGGGCACACTGGTCTTCACCGAACCGCAGATCCGCGGCTGGTACCAGCTCAAACTCACCACCGTGGAGCCCCTCAACGACCAGGCCCGGCAAGGACTCGGCGGCCAGGCATCGGTGTCACTCGGCGACTACCAGAAACTGGTCAAGGACCGCTACGCCGACAAACTGCCCGGCTCGGAGTACGACACCACCGGCTACTCCAGCGGCTACAACCTCCATCAGACGCAGGACGACACCCCGTCCTCCACCCTGCTTCTTGCCAGCAGTTCCAGCGCGGCACTCGTCCTCGCGGGCGGAGCCGTCGTGCTCCGCCGGCGCCGCCGCGCAAGCACCCACTGAGCCCAACCCCGGACCGCTACTACGCTCGGTCCCGCCAGCTAGCCGGGACCGAGCGCGTGGCTGTCCGGCTGTGAACGGGCGCGTGGCTGTCCGGCTGTGAACGGGCGCGGCGGAGGCATCAGGTGGGCGTCAGCCATGATGGCCACGGTTGTCCCTGCCCATGCAGCCCAGCCGTCGTGCTCATGGCCGTCACTTGGTGACCATGCTGCTCCCGTGGGTGCCGGCCCCGAAGACAGCGGGCTGGCATGGAGGCGCCCGTTCACACAGGCGCCCGGCATTCACGTCACAGCGACCCACCCACCGTCCAGCTTCCGCAACGCGTCCATGGACGTCACCGGATCATTCCTCGGCGGGGCCGACGGATGGGGCACCCTCATCCTGTCCCTCCTGCCGTGCTCCTTCCCGGCCCGGTAGAGACGTTCCGGTGACCGAAGGCCCCGCCCCCGGTGCCATGACCGGTGGGTGCGGTGAGTGCCATACGTCTGAAGGGGTGACACAGGGCCCGTCTGCCCGATACCGCACTGTCCGGCACGTGACGATGATCCTTACCCGCTGTTCCAACTCTTCGCAGAGGACCACCGCCATGGGCACCGCCGCACCCGACATCATCGCCACGAAGGTGGGCCGCTCCTTCGCCGCCCTGGACAGCGACCGTGACGGTCACCTCGACTGGTCGGACTACCAAAGGCTTGCCGACCGCTACCTCAACGCCTACCACCTGGGCCCCGATGACCGCCGGGCCCGCGCCCTGCACGCCTTCTTCCAGTCCTACTGGCTGGAGCTGCTGCGCCACGCCGGTGTTCAGGGGGACCGGCTGAGCAGGGACCAGTACGTCGCCGCTGTCCGTCTGGCGAGCGCTGATACGAGCCGGCTGAACGTGGCCGACGGGCTCGGCCACGTGCTCTTCGACGTGATCGACGTCAACGGCGACAACGAGATCAGCCGGGAGGAGTACACCCGCTTCCTGACCGACGTGTGGGACCTGGAAGAAGCCGAAGCCCTGCAGGCGTTCAGGACACTGGACACCAACGGCGACGACGCGGTCTCCCGCCCGGAGTTCCTCCGGGCGATCCACCAGTACTTCCTGCTGAACGACCCGGACGCCCCGGGCAGCCTCTTCTTTGGCTCCGCCTGACCACCACACCCCGAACCGTCCGAAAGCCCTCTGACCAGGCCGCTGGCGCACTGCTAGGTTCCCGATCATGAGCCGCTTACCCGCCCCGCCCGCGCCCACCGTGCCCGGCCCGCCCCTCCCTGCCGCACCCGTACCCGCGCTCCCACCCGCGTCCGTGCCCGCCCTGCCCGAGCCCGCAGCGTCTTGGGGGCTGGAGGTGCTGGAGGCGGTGCGGGCACTCCGGCGCCCTGGTACGCGGTTGCTTACCCGGCCTCCGGTGGCGGCTGGCACATCAGCCTCCTCCAGGAGTCAGGCGTGGTCCGCGACTTCTTCACGGCCGCCGGCCTGGACGCCGCCGACCGCGGACTCCAGGACCGCGGGTACCTGTCCCTCGCGTCCGCGATGGGCCGGGACTGGGACCGGCTGACACGGAGAAGGGACGAACAGGGGCGCGGCACCCCGGTCTTCCTGGATCCCGGAGAAGACGCCTGAGCTGGCTCACTGCCATGAAGGTGGTACCTGATCCCAGCTATGACCCCTAAGAAGCTCCGTACTGCTCCCGGCTGACCCTGCCGTGCATGGCTCAGCCGACCATCGAACGGCTGGGTAGCGGCGGCCAGCTACCCGGCCAGTTCCCCCGAAAGCCCCGGCATCACCGAACTCGCCGTCCTCCTGCGGGGGGCCGCCCGGCTCGGCGGCCTGCTCTCTGCGGTCACGTTGTGGCACCTGCAACGCGCCATAGACCAGGAACACACCGCCCGCCAGCAGCAGTAGCCACCCGCATGCCCTGAACCGGCCAGGAGCCCGGTGCCCTCCGGCGCCACCGGAAGGCACCAGGGCCTCCCGGGATGCGTACGCGTGAAGGTTCTCGCCCTTGCGCCATGTGCACCTGGCGACAGCGCGGTCAGCGAGAGGAGTTGACCTCAACCGAGGTCGAGGTTCTAGTTTTGCCCCCATGGACACCATGAACTCCACTCTCTCCGCCAGCGACGCTGACGAGCAGCGGATCCGCGAGTTGGTTGTGACGGATCGGTGATCTTCAGGGGGTTGGACTGCGTTGGTCTGGTGTCCCGTCTTTGGGGTGGGACTCAGGACGGCTGAAGCTGCTGTGTTCGGGCGTGATGGGCGTGGCTTGCTGGCGTGTTCGGTTTGGTTGTTCGGGCGCTTGGCCTGTGGTCCGGTAGTTGTGTGGGATTGATCTTGGGTTTCTCGTAAATGTGGTGGTGCGTCTATAGGCGGCTGCGTTCTCTGGAGGGTTGGGGTTCCGGACGATGCTGGTCAGTGGCGTGTGTGGGTGAGGAAGACGCGGAGGGGATCGTTCGCGTTGCTGGCCAGGCGGGACAGGCCGAGTCGGTGGGCGATGAGGCTGAGGGCGTCGTCGGTGGTGCGATGTGGCCGGTTCGGCAGAGTGGCGAGTATGCGGGCGAGGGCAACGGTTTCGGGATAGGTCACCAGGTCGCGGGTCAGCAGGGCTGGGGAGGCGTTGCCCGTGGTGGTCAGGTGGGGGTTGGTCGCGCAAAGCCGGGTCAGGCGGGTGTGCCAGCGGTGGGTGATGTGTTGCTGGTGGTGATGGCGTGTGCTGCGGTCCAGGCGGTGTCGGCACGTGGGTGCTGTAGGAGGCGCTGGTGGCTGTGGTGCGCGGCGGCGAGTTCGGGCACCCCTTGGGTGTGGACGGTGGAGGTGAGTCGGCGGTCGGGAGCGGCTTGCTGATGCCGTGGGCACACCAGCCGTTGCGGCGCCGCTTGCACCCATGCGGTATCGGTGGCGCCGTCGCTGCGGTGGCGGGTGCACAGGGTGCAGGCGCGGACGGGCTGCTGTGCGGACTCGAGCCGCTTCCAGCGTGCGGCCGCCCCGGTGGCGTGGGCGTCGTCGTTGGCGGCGAGGCAGGGCAGGGCGCGCGTCAGGTGGGGGAGTGGGGTGCTGGTCAGGACGGCGAAGTGCTGGGCCGCGTTGCGGCTGAGGTGGAGTTCAGCCGCGGGTGGGGCACCGTGGCCGTGAAGGGCGATGCCAGCGCCGTCGAGGAGCTGGGGCAGCGTCAGCCAGTAGGCATCAGCGAGACGCTGAGTGTAGGAGGCGGTTGCTTCGCCCCGCAGCGGCCGTACACGGAGCACGCCCGGTGCGGCTGACGGGACTCGAAGCCAGGCCCCCGCGACGACGATGCGCCGTGCGGCGCCGGTCCCTGTTGCGGCGCGGGTTGTGACGTTTGACCGGCTCACGAGGTGCTGGTACTCCGGCTTCGCGGCCGCGTGTAGGGGCGGTGGTGCTGTTCGGCGAGGTGGTCGAGGCGGATCGCGTCGAGGGTGGTTTTGGTGATCCGTTCGGTGCCGTCGATGAGGGCGGTGATGGCGGCCTGGCGGATGAGGCGGGCGAGGCTGCCGAGGCGGCCGGCGGTGCGCTCGTGCAAGTAGGGAGCCAGCTTGGGGAGGGTCCCGGGCCGGTGGTGGCGCAGGTCGAGCGCGCTTTCCATCGCGGTGATGAGATCGCGGAAGGGCTCTTCGTTAACGCTGGGAGGGGGGTTTGTTGGTGTGCGGCGGGGCGGCTGGTCTGGGGTGTTGCTGGTTCGCTGAGAGGTGGGATTGGCGGTCTTGGCAGCTGGGTCGGCGTATCTGAGCTGGGGTTATGTGTTCTGCGCTGAGGGCAGCTGGGTGTGTTGTAGGTAGTTCTAGCGTGTAAAGGCCCGATTGGTGTTTGTGCTGGTCAGAGCCTTTTGCCTGGCTGCCAGGTGTGCCTATCGGCCTCGGCGCGGGCGGTGTTGGGTTTCGGCGAGGTGGTCGAGGCGGATGGTGTCGAGGGTGGTTTTGGTGATGCGTTCGGTGCCGTCGTGGATGGCGGTGATGGCGGCTTGGCGGATGAGTCGGGTGAGGGATCCGATGCGGCCTGCGGTGCGCTGGTGGAGGTAGGGGGTGTGGCGGGGGAGGGTGCCGGGTTTGTGCTGCTGGAGGTCGAGGTGGTTTTCGATGTCGGTGATGACGTCGCGGAAGGGTTCACGCTTGCCGTGGCGGGCGGAGAGGGGGCCGCAGTCGACGAGGGTGGCGCGTCCGGCGAGTTGGGCGCCGCGGGTGCCGGTGAACAGGGGGGTGTCGGTGACGTTGATGCCGGCGTAGACGAATGTCGCGGGGAGGCGTTCGCTGAGGTCTTTCAGAAGGTCGGCGGTTTGGGCGCCGGTGGTGGTGCGGGGGTTGAGGCGGTGGATCTCGTCGATCATCACCAGCTGGATGCCGGCTTGGGTGTAGGTGTGGCAGACGGCTTCGGTGATCTGGGTCTGGGTCATGCGCGCGGTTACGGGGATGCCGAGGTAGCGGGCGAATTCGGTGATGAGGGTTTTCGCGGTGGCGCCGGGCGGGACCAGAACATACGCGACGGGTACCGCGGCGTGTGCTGATCCCGGTGGCGGTGGGTTTTTGCGTGTGTGGGCGAGGTGGCAGGTACGTCCGACGTTCAGGAGGGCGGTGGTTTTCCCGGCTGCGGCGGGTCCGGTGACGATCAGTGAGGGCCGTGCGGTGGTCTGCTGATGGCGTCCGAGGATCATCAGGGTGCGGACTTGGGTGGCCAGGGTGTGGATGGCGGGGGTGCGGATGGTGACGAAGCTGGAGTGGTAGGCCAGGCGTTCCTCCGTACTGCGGGGCCGGTCGCCGGGCCGGGGAGGGACGACGGGGTCGGCGGTGGCGAAGCGGTGCCAGCCCTGCCAGGTGGTCAGCGGCCAGGACAATTCGGCCCCGCCGCTGTCGCCGGCTGGTGTGCTGCTCGCGTTTGGCGGGCTCGGGTTCACCACTTGTCGGCTTCCTCGTGCGCGTTGTAGAGCCCGAATCCGGCGGCCGGGGCAGGGCTGACGTCGTCGTCGGGCAGGTCATCGAGGTCGTCGATGCAGTCGTCGTTGCCTTCGTTGCCTTGCTGCGCCAAGTTGTCGGCGGGTGCTTCGGTGCGGTGGTCCTCATCGCGGGCTTCGGGGAGCGGGAGGTGAGCGGTGCGGGCGAGGAGTGCCTGCTCTGTTGTGGTGGCGTGGCCGCTGTGGACGCGGCGCATGAGCTGGTCGAGGGCGTCGGCGAGGCCGGCTTCGTGCTGCTCGGCGTCGCTGTGGTTGCCGTCAACGGCCTGGGTGCGGATGTGCTGCCAGGTGCGTTCGTCGAAGGGCCGGTGGACGTGGTCGCGGTGGATCCACGGAATCTCGGTGAGTTCACCGTCGGGGAGGCGGACCCAGATCTGGCGCACGTCGTGGGGGTTGTAGTGGATCTCCCATTTCCCGCCGCGGCCGGCGACGGGGGATGCCTGGCCGCGGTGCGGGGCGAGGAGGTCCGCGTCGTAGGTGCGGTGGTGGATGGTGATGCCGCCGGGGGTGATGGCCTGCCAGCGCACGGGGAGCAGTTCGAGGTAGTCGCGCCCGGTCAACGGGACGGGCACATAGGCGGCGACGGCGACGAGCGCGGCCCACATCTCGTTCGGCGTGAGTGCCTTCCTGGGCATCATCGGGTGGCGCAGCCCTTCGTGGGGCCGGTGGTGGTAGTGCACCAGCCACTCATCGAGGAGGTCCTGCAGCTGGGCGACGCTGTAGCAGGCGTCTTTCTCGGTGTCGGGGCCGCGGCGGGTGACGTCGGAGCCGGTGTAGCCGGGCAGGTGCTGGCAGAACAGGGCGTTGATGGAGCCGAAGGTGCGCTCGACGATGCCCTTCGCGGTGGGGGCGCGGGGCGGGGCCGGCTGGACACTGATGCCGAGGCTCTCGCAGGCGGCGGTGAACGCGACGGAGACGAAGACTTTGCCACGGTCGACGACGATCGTCTCGGGCAGGACGACCGGCCGGGCCGCCGCACCGGCAAGACGCTCATCCAGCGTGACCAGCCGCTGGTGGGGGAGTGCGCGGGCGTGGTCCATGCGCAGGATGTCCGGCCAGGTTGGCCTGGCCGGGTGCGGGACCGCCATCTCCGCGAGCAGCAGGGCCGCGTCGACGGCTTTGGTCGCGCTGGGGCACAGCACGGCGGCCAGGATGGCGCGGGTGGCGACGTCGACGGCGATGGTCAGCTCGGGCCGGGCCAGGCGCCCGTCGTCGAAGAGGGCCAGGACATCCAGGCGGGTGGTGTCGATCTGGACCTGCTCGCCCGGCCGCAGCGCCGTGGCAGGGGCGAAGGCCCGCCCCTCGACACTCGCGGGCACCTGCCGCACCGGACCACTGGGCAGTTCGCCGGGGCGGGCGAGGGAGGTGACGAGCCGGTACAGCGTCGCCTGGGACGGCACGGGCACCGCGCCGGGGCCATGCTGATCTTCGAGGATCTGGTTGATGAGCGGGAACAGGCCGTTGATGGTGCCTTTGGAGCGCCCGCGCCGACGGCGCAGCGCTTCACGGACGGCGGCGACGACCCGTTCGTCGGACCGCCCGGTAGGGCTGGAGGCACGAGTGGTGCGGTGGTCCAAGAGCCCCCACAGTCCCTGCTTGCGATAAGCGAGCCGCATGCGCTGCACCGTGGTGCGCGAGATACGGCCGAACCCGAGCGCGGTCAGCTCCTCGGCCTTGGCCTGCTCCCGCTCGGCCAGCGTGTGCCGCTCTGGGTCGTACTGCTCCCGCACCGCTCCAGCACTGCCGGGCCCGCCGGCAAGGCCGCATTCGACTTCCCTCACGTGCCGCTGCCAGGCCAGAGCCTTCTCCCGCGCCGCGGCGGGGGCGGTCTCGAACAGCCCCCACTGCGGGACCGCCTGCGGCACATCGGCCCCGATGACGCTGAAGCCGGGATCGGCGAACAGGTACCCGGCGAGCACCGCCTCGCCACCGCCGCCCGGGCCGACGAGGTGAATGGTCTGCCCGGACAGGGCGACCACCTGCCACTTCACACCGCGGAACCGGACCTGCGCCCCGACCTTCACCGATGGCCGGGCATTGCGCCGCGCGGTCACCGAGCCCCTCCCGCCATGCCCGGCCCCGGGCCACTCCAGCCCGCAGGACCGACCAGGACACGTTCATGCAGCGGCGCCTCCAGGGCTGCCGTCACCCGCCCGTGCCACACGGCGTGGAAGACCACCGGCAGGACCTCGATCGGGTCACCGGCCGCTTCGGCACCTTCGATCAGCGGCCGCGGCCGCGCGAACGCCTCCACCACCGCGGGCATGAGGCCGGTGCGGCCGGCGTTGCGGGGGTGGCGGTAGCCGGCCAGCCATTTCAGATTGGCGGCCCGGACGTCGTCGAGCGGCGCAAGGCGCCGGTAGGTCCAGCCGATCTCCTCACACGCCGCGCTCACCGCTTCGGCGGCCTTCACCGCCCGGTCGCCGCCGGCCTCCGGGTGGCTGGGGCAGTCGGCCAGCAGACCCGTGCCGTCGCGGTACCGGGCGAACAGCTGCGGCACCCAGGAACGCACCCGGCCCCGCTCCTCGCGCCACAACACGCGTACCGGACGCCCCGCGAGCCCGGTCACATCGGGGTCGCGGTCCAGGACCATCAGCTGGGTACGCATCGCGTTCGAACCCGCGGCCACGTGCCGCCCGGTGGTTGCCGACCACCACAGACCCGGCCCCCAGCGGCGCCCCGGGATCACCGGGAACGCCGACACCGGTCGCAACTCCTCGAATCCCACGGTCATGGCGGCATCCGCCCACCGCTGCTGAACCGGCTGCCCCACCGGATCGAGGAACATCGCCTCGAACCCGCTCCCACGATCCACGGCCACTCGCCTCGCCCGGCCCCCGGGCCGGGCGGCCTCTCCTGTGCTGATCACCCGCGTCAGCCAAGCCGCTCCCGCCGACAAGCATCGTCGTTTTCAGGGTTTCTGCCACAAACGAGTGCTGTATCAGCTAACAGGCGATGCGCCCGGGCCCACCTTGATCTCAGCCGTCCTCTTCCTGCCCGCCTGCCGTCAGCATCCTTCTCAGTGTCCCGGGGGACATATCCGCCCACCGGGCCACCTCCTCCAACGGCACCCCGCCGTTCACCGCCGCCACCGCGGTCCGCTTCCAGGCCGCCTCGACCAGACCGGCACTGTGACCGAGGCCTTGCAGCAGCTGCCGGGCGACCTCGGCGGTCGGCCCGCTCTGCACGCCGCGCAGCTGCAGCAACTGCTCCTCGGCACTGCCGATGAGACTGCCGATCCGCATCCGCTGCTCGGCCGGCACCACCGCCCGCCACATCGTCCCCGAACCGGGTGCCTTCTTCTCCTTGCCCAGCACCCGCAACTGCCCCGCCATCGTCACCGGCTGATGCTCCCGGCGCAGCCACCAGGGGTCGTTGTCATATCCGGGAGGCCCACCGGCCCCGCGGCGCAGCCGGATCACGCTGCCCATCCACGCGATCAGCGGACCGCCATGATCCGCCGCAACCAGCGGCCCCAGCCAGCCCCGGCCTACCCGCTCACCGAGCCGACGGCAGAACAACCCGTCGACGGGCAACGCTTGCGGCCGCCCGGCACCGCTGTCCACCCACACCAGCTCGGCCATGCCCGGATCCAGCAATGCGTCGGCTACGGCCACCACCTCGGGAAAGACCACCGCGTCCCGCCCCACGATCCGCCACCACTCCAGATCACCCCCGGCATCACCGCCCGCGACCCGATGCAACCGCCACGGCCAGACCTTCTCCCGCTCCCAATGCAGCGCCTGCTCCCACCACCGGGCCACCACCGCCTGCGCCAGCGCGAACACCCTCTCCGGCTCGGCCCCCGCCCGCACCGCACGCCGCACCACCCCCGCCCACCGCCGCTGCGCCGCGCCCACCTCCGGCAGACGCCGCACGTCCAGATACTCGTGAGGCTGGTCGGCATCCGCATCAAGGAGCCACCGCCCGTGCCGGACACACACACGGTCCCACCGCGAGGCGTACAGCACCGACCGCCCAGCCGCCCCCGTACGCCGGGCCGTGCACAGACGACAGCCGAACGCCACCGGCCCGGCAACCGCACCACCGATCCGCCACGCCGCCACCGGCTCCCCGGCATCCGCGGCCGGCAGCCTGGCATCCTCCCGCCCCCAGGACGGCAACGCCCGCGCCAGCACACCGTCCTCGACGCCGCACAGGCCTGCCAGGAGCCGCCGCCCCGCCGTGTTCAACAACACCTCGGCGTCTGCCCGCGCGCCCCCTCCGTCGTGCCGAGGCTGGTGGCTGCGCCACTTCCAGCAGGACCGCAACGCCGTTGCTTCGAGACCGTAGCGGCCGGCGATGCGGCAGATCAGCGACGACGTCGTCTCTCCGTGCAGGGGAGCGGTACGCAGAAGGCCGGGAGGAAGGATCACTCCACCACGGTCTCGTGTCCGCCGATCAAGGAGGGCGTCTTCGCGGCAGTTCCTTCCATCCTGCGGCCGTCCTTGGCTCACTTCCTCAGGGCCGCAGCTGCCCCTTCCTGAAGCCAACGGCCGCAACGCGACGGGAGATTAGCCCGTTCGAGCACACCGTGATGATCCGATCGCACTAAGCTACGCCTGTGGTGGTTGGTGAAGACGCTCAGGTGAAGGGCTTCTCGGGGGCTCGAAGAGCCAAGCAGTGGCTCGAGGGCACGATGCGCATCTTCGGTGCGTACGCGAACACGGACTCGGAGTCCTGCGGCCGTCGGCTGACCCTCGCCTGGCCGTACGGAGGTCGGACCTTCTCCTTCGATCTGGGCGGCGCCATGCGCGGCGATCCCTACCAGAACGACATGTTCTGCGCCGAGGTCAAGAACTACGCCCAACCCAGCGACCAGGGCACGCAGTTCGACGAGTTCCTCGCCAAGTGCTATGTCGCCGCCCAGGCCCAGCACCATCTCAGCGACCACTTCATGTGGATCACCTGGGCACCGTTCCGGGCGAACTCCTGGTCCACCCTCAACTCACCTGACCAGGTGGAGAGCGCAGTCCTTCAGCACAGCAGCCGCGTTTTCGGCACCAGCGACCCCGCGGAAGCCCGAAAAATCCTGGACAGCGAACTCGCCCAGTCGGTCGCCGCACGCCTGTGGCTGATCGTCCTTTCGGACAAGCAGGAAACCCTCCTGCCGCTCAAGGACTGGGCAGCCATCGTCGCCGCCGAACTCACCCGCAGAGAGGGCTCGTGGTGAACCTCGTCGAACAGTCGATTGCCCAGGCCATGGACGAGCCCGACGACCGGATGATGTTCACCCAGGTCAAGGACATCGTCGCCCGGCACCTGCGCCGCATGGACCCCGGCGCCACCGTCACCAAAACCGAATTCTTCAACCACACCCACGTCCCCGACATGGTCCTGGAATGGCCCGGCAGACCCCGCACACCCCGCCGGTTCATCTACCTGCGCACCACATCGGACCAGCGCGAACTCGAGGACGACCTGCAACGTCTTCCCCGTGCAGACCGGCCGGTGCTTCTCGCGCTCGGTCAACTGCCCTCCACGCGGCAACGAGGAGACCTCCCCCCGCTACCCGGCAGCAGCACGTCGCTCCTCCTCGACGCTTCCGCGCTCGGCGCCCTCCAGCCGGCCGACGACTCTCCCGGCATCCCTCAGCTGGTGTCTCGCTCCGTCCTCGAAGGCGGCCGCGGCACCCTCGACAGACCGGCCACCGAGGAATTCCTGAATACGGTCGTCCAGGGAGCGGAAGCCGCCCGCGCGGGAGAACGCGTTCCCACCCGCGATGCTGTCGACGCCCTCACCGCACGCATGACCACCGACGTCGCCGACCGGATGTCAGCCTTCCTCGCCGCGCTCTGGCACTACTCGCCACCCGATGCCAGGGCAGAGCCGTCCCAGACACGGACGGCTACATTGCCGTGGCGGGCAACCACTATCTGGTGGGCCCGTGGGGCGCGCGACGCAGTCTCACTGTCGAGCTCTCCGAAACAGAGGTGACGATCCGCAGTAGCGGTTACCACACCGGCGGATTCCACGTCGTGACCTATGCCCGCAGTTGGGCAACAGGCATCCATCACACCCTCCCGCAGTCTCACACCGTGACCGGGCTCGGGAGCAGCCGCAGCCGTGAGGAGGCCGGGCCGTAGCTGCCGGCATGACGGGACGCCGCCTCCGCGCGGGGTTTCCACATCCGGCTGCCCTTTCCGCTGGCTCGGCTTCTGCAGGCTGAGTGGCCACGGCGTGCTGTGAGCGTGCAGCAGGCCGAGTAGGGCTAGCTACGGAGTCCCAGAAGCGCGTGCTGTGGTCAGTCGAATCAGCGCTGTGGGTGAGGAGGTGTTGTTGGTGGGGGTGGAGGGTGTGCCAGCGGGCGCGTTGCTGGGCGATCCAGCGGTGGAGTGCGTCGGGGAGGGGCGTGCTTCCGTTGATCGCGGTGCGGTATTGCTGGTAGGTGCGGTGCCAGGTATAGGGCCAGGGCGGGTTCCACCACGGGTCCAGGCTGGCGAGGGCGGCTGCGGTGGTGGCGGAGAGGGTGCCGGCGCGAGCGTTGCGGCGTTGGCGGCTCAGCCATGTGCCGAGGGGGAAGCCGTCTTGTCGGGTGTGTTTGTCCGGGGTGAGGTGGCCGTGCTGGACGGCGTAGGCGCGTGCGTGGTCGAGTCCGGGGCTGACGGGGTAGGAGCGTGTGGCCGGGGCGGGGCGTTCGCCTACAGGAGTGTGGGGTGTGATGCCGAGGGCGGTCAGGAGATCCTGCTGGCCGGGGTGGAGATGCTCCCAGGACTCCTGCTGGACACGGATCCAGCGGTAAAGGCCTCGGGGGTGGTTCGTGGGCGTTACGCCGTCGGCACCCGCAGCTGCCGTGCACAGGCGGTGGTAGGCCTGCTGCCACTGCAGGGGCCAGGCCGGATTCCACCACGGATCGATCATGGCCAGGGCTTTGGCCCGGGCAGAGGAGAGGCGCCCCTGATGGGCGCGCCGTCGTTGCCAAGCCAGCCACTTTCCCAACCGGAACCCGTTGAGGATGGTGCTGGTGGGAGCGGCGATGTGGCCGTATCGGGCGGCGTAAGTGCGGGCGTGTGCGAGCGCGGTGTCCAAAAGATCGGGCTCGGTGGAGGGAGCCGGTGGCTGGGCGGCGCGGGCTGTTTCGGCGGTGATGCCGATCCTGGCCAGCAGATGATGCTGTTCGGGGTGGAGCGTGCCGTAGCCGGCGCACTGACGCCTCAGCCAGCCGGCCAGCTCCTCCTCAAGGTCCGCAATGCTCGTACTACCGCCGTCGTCGACTGCGTACGCGGACTCTGACCGCTTCCGCACGCGACTCCAATTGCGTTGCCACTCCAAGGACCAGGTCGGACTCCACCAGGGGTCGAGCGCCGCCAGGAGCGTACTGACTGGCCACGTACCGCCCGTACCGCGATGGTGCTCCCGCGCCTTGCGGCGCTGTTCGCTCAGCCACCGGCCCAACGGAAACCCCTCGCAATACGCACTCCGGGGAATGGCGAGGTGGCCGTGCTGGGCGGCGTAGGTGCGCGCGTGGGCCAGCCCGGGGGCCGTACCGCAGAGCTGCGCGATGACCTCGTGGGGGCGAACAGCGGCGGTTTCGGCGGTGATGCCGATCTCCGCCAGCAGATGCTGCTGCGGCGGACGCAACTGCTTGTAGCCGATGCACTGTACAGACAGCCACGTGGCCCAGCCGTCACTGCCGTCCGGCCAGTGCCCTCCCGCAGCCGCCTGGCGCCGGTCTCGGACATGAGCGCGGATCCGGTGCCAGGTCCGCTGCCACGCCAAGGGCCACGGCGGGTTCCACCACACGTCGATCTCGTCGAGTACCTGCAGGTGCGGGCCGGCTTCGTCCTGACGGCGACCGAGGGAACGCTGGGCATTGAGCCACTGCCCCAGCGGAAATCCCTGGTAAGAGATGTTCTTGGTGGCCAGAGCAAGGCATCCGTGCTCGGCGACGAAGGCGCGCGCACGGACAAGAGCCGTATCGATGCCCGCTGTCCGGCTCGTTCGGCGTGGGCGTGCGCTGGCGGCCGCCTGGGCCGTGATGCCGATGACGGCCAGCAGACGGCGCTGCTCAGGATGGAGTGAGTCGTAGTCGGTGCACTGCAGATACAGCCACTCCCCAGTCAGCACGTGGGTGGCGGGGAAGCCATCGGCGGCGGTGAGGGGGCCGTGGCGCCTGGCGTGATCGCGGGCGCGGTAGTAGGAGCGCTGCCACTTCACCGACCAGGGGATGTTCCACCACGGATCCACATCCTTCAGGGCGGCGGCCTTCTCTTCCGGCAGGGCCAGGGCATGGGTCTGCTGGTTGTGCACCCATTTTCCCAGGGCGAAGGAGCCGACGCGGGTGTCGCGTTGGGTGGCGAGGTGGCCGTGCTGGGCGGCGTAGGTGCGCGCGTGGGCCAGGCCGGTGGCGAAGGCGCTCTCGGCGTGCACGCTGTGGCCCCGAAGCCGTTTCTGAGCCGGCAGGCCCTCTGTGCCTGCGGTCTGCCGATGCTGGTAACCCGCCAGAGCGTCGGCGAGAGGCCGGGGCCGGAACGCCAAGGGGACCTGCCACAGCCGCTGTTCGTCGTCTACACCGCCGCCCTTGGTACGGATGCACTGGTACGCCCAGGCAAACAGCGGTCCGTGGGTACAGGCGGCAAGACGCTCGGTGAGCCACGGCCGCCACAAGCGATGGCCTAGCTCGCAGGGCACGCAGGGCACATCAGCTAACCGGTAGGGCAGGTGACCACCACCGCCAGCAGCGACACGGAGCCGCCAGGCCGGGCTGGCCAGAAGCGTTGCGAGGGCGACGGCCTCGGGATAGGTGACCAGATCCCGCCCCAGGATCCGCCACCGCTGCGGATCCTCGCCCGCGGGCATGGCCGCATCCAGCCGCATCGGCCACAGGTGCTCCTCAGGCCACTGCTGGGCCCACCACCAGGCTGTGACCGCCTCAGCGACCTCGAACGCCGAACCAGCGACGGGGGAGCGGCGCAGCAGCTTCCGGTGATCCTCCTGGGCCTGGACCACCTCCGGGCATCCGGCCAGCTCGACGACACGGCCCCCGCTGCCAGGCACGCTCATCAACCAGTACCGGTGGCGTAGGCAGACTCGTTGGTGCGCCGCCAGGTACACCCGGGCCGGTGCAACGCGACCGGTCCGCGCAGCCACACAGCCCGGGCACGCCGGACCCCAGGCAGCAACCGTCTCCACCCCGTTGTGGAGCCGCGCCGTCGGCCTCTCTTTCGAGGGGCCCAGCGGCTCCTCTCGCATCCAGGCTGGCAACGCGCGGCCTAGATCCACCTGCGGCACCCGAGACAGCGCTGCGACCCGGTCCCGGGCCGCAGCGTTCAAGAACACCTCACTGTCGCCCTGCAGAGCCCCGGCCACGCCTTGGCGGCCGGCCACTTCGGTAACCGACGACAGCAGACTCCGCACTGACAGGCCGTACCTGTCCGCGATCCGCTCCAGGAACGACAGCGTCATCTCACCTTGCAGAGGAGCCACCCGAAAGGCGCCCGCGGCCAGCAACAGCTTCCCCACCCCCGTCGCTTGTGACAGCTATCGTGCTTCGGCTCAACAGTGTGATCCGGCTACCCGACCACAACAGGCAGTGCCGGGCCCGCGGCCGGTGTCCGGTCAGTAGTCGAGGTCGAGGTAGTCGATGTCGTTGAGGGTGACGTCGGAGAGACCTGCCGCTCGGTCTCCGCCGTCTTGGAAGTAGATCTCTTTGAAGCCTTCGGCGATGATGCCGCGCATCTCCTGCTCGCTGACTCCGGATTCACGGGCGTCGAAGAGGCGTTGTGCGTACGTCGCGGGGAGGTGCACGGTGAGTCGCCGGAATCGTCCGTCGTCGGTGGTGCCGACCGGCGCGGTGTAGCCGAACCGGGCCCGGGTTTCCACGGTGATCCCGCCTGTGGCGGCGGCTTGCTTCTGCCGACGCTTGCGGACCATGGGCTGCCAGCGCTGCCGTACGGCGTCATCGATCTTCGCGGCGACGTCGGCGCGGGCGTGCTTGCGGGCGCCGCGCCGGTAGCGGTTGACGGAGTCGGCGGTGACGCCGAGCTCCGCCGCGACGGCCTTGGCGCTGCCCATCTGCTTGAGCAGGTAGCCGATCTGGCCCTTGAGGGTCTTGGGCGGGTCCTTGGTGAAGCTCTCGCGGTCGGCACGCTCGATGGCGTCCTCGATCTCCCCCACGGCTTACTTCCCTTCGTCCAGGACGGCGTCGTGGCCGTCACCCTTGATGTGGCGGGCCGGGTTGAGGCCCTTCTCCATCAGGTCGACCGCCCAGGACATCTCCTGGACGCCCTCCAGCTTCGCCAGGCCCGGCGTGGGGCCCAGGCGGAAGGCTCCGGGCTGCGGCTTGCCGGACGCCGCGTAGGGGAGGAAGTCGAGGGGGCTGGCGCTGGGGGCCGGGTAGACGACGCAGTCCGACAGCACGGCCAGCGGGTACATGCCGGTCATCTTCGCCATGTTCGCCAGCTTGCGGTGCATGTTGACCCGCGCCTTGCTGATGACGGCGGCCCGGATGTCGGGGCGCCAGGTCGGGCGCATCATGGCCGGCCACGGCTCGCCGTCCTTGTGGCCCTTGCCCTGCGGGTTCTCGAACAGCTTCCCGATGCCGCCCTTGATGGTGCCCTTGATCGCGGCGAGCACAGCGGTCAGCACCGGGTCGACCTGCTTGTGCTCCTCCATCGCGGCCAGGAACTGGGCGTCGGTGAGGTCCTTGGTGACGCCCATGTCGGCGAGGGTGTCGACGTAGGCGGCCTTGAGCCGGTCGTGCCACGGGTCCAGGTACGCCCCGGTCTCGCGCCGCAGGTACGCCTCCAGGATCTCCACGTTGTAGCCGAGCTCCTGGGCGTAGGCGACGGTGTGCGTCTGGTACCAGGCCGGTCCCGACGGGCGCTCGCCGTCCGGTGTGAACGGCGAGGGCAGGCGCTCGTCGATCTCCACGTGGGAGAGGTCGACCAGCCAGGACCCGGGAATCTTCGGGTTGAACTTCGGGGCCACGAAGTGGTCGGGGGCGGACAGGCCGACGTTGAGCCGGGCCGCGGCCGCGAGGAACGCCGTGTTGAGGTCGAGGCCCACCGCGTACGGGAGCAGGCACTCCTCATCGGACAGGGTGTCCACCGACCGCACCCACTGGTACGCCTCCTCCTTGAGGAAGCCGCCCTTCCAGCCGATGTTGAAGACGGCCGGGTGCTCGATCTGGCCCTCCGGCGGGGCCGGGTCCATCGGCTCCGTGCCCAGGCTGCCGGGGTTGTGGCCGGACACCCAGTTGCCGGTCTCCTCGTCGCGTACCGGGCGGGTCGGCGGGCGCAGCGCGGTCATCAGCTCCAGGCCGGACACGGCGGTACTGCCGCGCGGGGTGCTGACCCGCTGGGCGTAGATGCCGAGGACCTGGGCGATGGCGGCCGGGTCCATGTCGGCGACGCCGGGCCAGGAGCGGGTGTCGAGGGCGTCCCAGGGCAGGATCGCGAGCTGCACGCACTGGCGCTGGGCGCCGGTGGCCTTGCGGTAGATCCGGGCCCACGGGCCGAACCCGCGTTGGGTGAGCTGCCACTTGGCCTTGACGATCTGCTTGACGACCGGGTGGTCCTCCTCCAGGCGCAGCCCGCGGCGGTCCTCCAGGCGCTCGGGCAGCCCGAGCTTCACGGCGGCCGCCGTGGTCAGGACGATCAGCGGGTCGGCGTCCTTGCCGTTGCGGTGCAGCTTCGGCGCACCGAGGCCGGCCTCGCGCAGCGTCCACTCCACCAGCTCCACGACCGTGGTCGCCGGGCAGTCCAGCATGATGCCGTCGACGCCGTACGCGGAACCGTCGCCGTCCAGCACGGCGAGCGGGCCGTTGGGGAAGCGGGGGTCCACCGCGGGCTTCGCGGCCTTCTTCGCGGCCGGGCGGCGCGACGACGTCGCCGGACGTGCTGCCGGGCGCTCCGGCGCAGCCGGGGCGGCAGGTGCCTGGGCCGGTGCAACGGCCTCCGGCTCGGGTACCTCAGACGCGACCGAGCCGGTGAACGTCTCCGGCACCGGCTGCGGCGCGGCGACCTGAGCAGGATCGGCGTGGGCGGGGTACTTCGCCGCCCAGCCGTTCAGCAGCCGCTGGTACGCCGACAGCCGCGGCTCCTTGGGCTCGCTCCTGCCGTTCTCGTAGTTCTTCACCGTCTGCACGGTCGATTTCAAGGCGGTCGCGAGCCGGGCCTGGGTGATCCCGGCGGCCTCACGCAGCCGGGCGCGCTCCGCCGGGGGCGGCAGCTGCGGCTCCTCCGCCAGCAACGCGTCGACGGACGCGAACAGTTCTTCCTCGGATGCCATGGGTGGGTCTCCTTTCGTGCCCTCACCCTAGCAGTGTTTACCCTAGCTTTTAGCCTCTTTTTTTAACCCGTTCTGATTTATTGGCGGGCGAGGTGTGGACACGCGGAAGGCCGTCCAGCGGATGCCGGACGGCCTTCGGTCTCACATCTCACAGACTCGCCAGAAGGACTTTCACCTGCGGAAACACCCCAAGAGGCTCACAGGCGGACGGACTCGGGCTCTGTGCCCCTGACCTCGGCCAGACCGTGAGTCCACGGTGCAGCCCTCCGGAGTCAGCAGAGCGTGGGCTACACCTTCTCGGGGATCGTGTCGTCGATGACGATCTCCGGCTCCGGATCATCCGGACTCGTGGCGGCCTTGATCCGGTCGATCGCGGGGGCGATAGCGTTGTACACCCGGCGGGAAGCCGCCGCGTTCTCCGGGGTGTTGTTCCACTTCGACGTGTGAGCGTTGGCGTCCAGTTCCTTGAGGTAGGCCACGAGGTTCGTGCCGGTCATCGACACCTCCACAAGCCCCCGGTTGGCGCGCGGGCCGGTGGAGATCCCGGACACCGTCGCCTTCACCGTGATCGTGGGTCCGTTGCTGGGGTTCACACCGTCCGGCTTCGTCTCGTTCCACAGGTCTTTCGAGCAGACGATCGTGACCCGGGCAATGCCGGCGGCCTTGGTGAGCCGGTCGTCGTGCTTGGCCGGGGACTGGGTGCAACCTGCCAGCGCGAGGCCGGCGACAGCGGCGACGGCCAGGGCCGTACGCGGTGAGCGAGAGGGTTTCGACATATTCACCACGTCATCCTTGAGCAGCACCGCAACCCAAACCGCCTCATGACGGAAAGACGGCTGAAAGTGCTACTTAAGGCCGATTTCCGTGTGTGCGGGCGCCACCTCGACGGTGGCCGCCCTCCTCAGCGGCGGCCGACAGCGATCCGGACGAGGACGTTCGGGATGAGGCAGAACGCAGCGAGGCTGCAGACGACGAGGAGCGTGAGGAACAACCAGTAGGTGAACCCGTGTCCGGTGGACTGCGCGGCGAGCGAGGCGTAGGTCAGCGTGATCAGGGACGCGGTCAGAGCGAGCCCCGCCGCCCAGCCTGTGCAGCTCAGGCCCAGCCCCAGCCCGATGAACGCCCAGAACAGGGCGGGGCCGAGCATCGCCACGACCGCGGGGACCGGCGAGGCAGGCACATCATGCGTGGCGATCAGGGCGTTGAGGGACGGGAAACAGACAACCCCCCAGAACAGGCTGTACGCACCGAGCAGACCAACAAGGGCGAAGCCGGCGGCTCCCAGAGGCCGACGCGCGGGGGCCGGGGCGGGACGATCGGAACGGGGAAGTGTGGTCACGGCCTGATGGTGGGCGGTCCTGCCCCTGTCCGAGAGGGCTTTCGCCAGCGGTCACCGGAACGGGTGTCCCACCATCACGGCGACCCCATGTCCCGACTTCTGTCCCCGCGACCGACGACGGAACGGTACCGTCGTCGGTGCGCGGTACCCGGTCGCGTGTCCCGGAAACGGGCAGAGGTCTCTTGAGAGGCCCCGGGCCACCTCCCACCCACTGCACCAGTGACGCGGATGACCGACGACGGCCCCGGCCTCGGCACCCGACGGCCCGTTCGGCGTGAACATCTCCACGGAACAGCCGCTCCTACTCCTGACCGAGCCCTGCACCCGGCCGGCACGCCTCACACGACTGGATATCCGGCATCGTCACCGCGACCAGCGCATAGTCCCGGTCGATGAAACCGATCCGGGCCTGGTAGAGCCCACAGTCCCCGCGGTGCAGCAGTGCTGGCGACGTCGGCGTCTTCTGCTGGATCTTCCACCGCAGCGCGGCACGCTCCTGCTCCTCCAGGTCCCGGATGCGTTTCTGAACCTGCCCGAGCTGCCAGCGCAGCCACTCCTCCAACGCCCTGTTCTTCTCCAGCAGCGATGGCCCCTCGGCCGGCCGGCCCTCCGGGGCGTCATCGTCGGGCACGACTACGCCTCGGCTGCCGACTCGTGGGCGTGCTTCAGCCGCATCCTGGCCTCGACCACCTTGCCGTTCTCGACCGTCTCCCAGAACGGGTGCGTGGACACTACGGCGGACAGCCGCAGCACCTCCGCACGCAGACGGGCCACCTCGGACCGCTGGTCGTCGGTGTAGCCGGGACTGTCCGGCTTGCCGGACCGGTAGGAGGAGTGCAATTGCCTGTCGGCTTCCCACCCGGCCATGGGCTCGGCGGACCAGGGGAGGGTGCGGGCGTATTCCTCGGAGGCGTGGCGGGCGCGGTGAAGAGCGACCTGGGCATCGAGGAGATCGCTCGGGAAGTCGAAGACGGTCTCGTTCTTGGACACCCCCTAATGGTACGTCTGTTCGATTTTCGGATGCGAGCAGCCGCACCGGGATCCGGCCGCCGCTCCCCCGGCCGACGGAGTGCGTTCGCGAGTTCTGACGGCACCGCGGTGCCGTCGTCGCGGCGAGCGATCAATCAACTGTGCCTTCGCAAGCAGCGTCCGTAGGGTTTGCGCATGACGGATGAGAGTGAGCGGGCCATGCAGGCGGCCATCGACGGGGAGATGCGGCTCCTCGATCCCGAGGTGCGCGCCTCCCCGGACCGTGTCCTGGAGCTTCTGGATCCGGAGTTCATCGAGTTCGGGGCTTCCGGGCGCCGGTGGGACGTGGAGTCGATCCTCACCGTGACGAGCGGAGACTCGGTGTCCCCCGAGTCCCCGGTCAAGGTCAGCGAGATGACCGGCACCGCCCTCGCTCCAGGTGTCGTTCATCTGACGTACCTCGCCGACAACCAGGGCCGCAGGGCATGGCGGAGCTCTCTGTGGCGTCTGACAGCGTCGGGCTGGCGGATGTACTTCCACCAGGCCACTCTGACCGGTTGAGGCACCCCACCGACCGCCGAGCGGGGCGGCGGGCTGGGCGCTGCGCACCCGCCGGGCGAGCGGCTGCTTCACCGCCTGGTCCGACTCCGGTTCGGGTCGAGCTCTGGCGGACCGGGATCTGTATCTACCGAAGTCCTGGACCTCCGACCGTGACCGCTGCCAGGCGGCGAAGATCCCCGACGAGCGGGGCTTCGCGACCAAGGGGGAGCTGGCCAGAGACATCGTGCGCCGCTGTCTGGCCGCGGGTCTACCGGCTGCCTGGGTGACCGCGGATGAGGCGTACGGGCAGGACTGGAACTTCCGCCGCCTGCTCGAACAGCTTGGCCTCGGTTACGTGGTGGCGGTGCTCAAGTCCCAGCAGATCAAGTCCCTGGCCGGGATCTGGCGCATCGACGAGCTCATCGACGAAGCCCCCCGTCGATGCCCGGCAGCGGCTGTCCTGTGGCGACGGGGCGAAGGGCCCACGCGTCTACCACTGGGCCGCGGCGAAACTGCCCGCCAACATCATCTTCGATCCGGATCTGCCGACCCATCACCGCTGGGTGCTGGCCCGCCGCAGTCTCTCCGACCCCGCCGAGATCGCCTACTACCTCGCTCACGCGCCCGTCGGCATCGAGACCGAAGAACTCTCCCGGGGCGCCGGCAGCCGGTGGGCGGTGGGCGGTGGGCGGTGGGCGGTGGGCGGTCAAGGAATGCTTCCAAGCCGCGAAGAACGAATGTGGCCTTGACGAGTACGAAGTCCGCCGCTACCCCGGCTGGTACCGGCACACCACCCTCGCCATGCTCGCCCACGCCGTTCTGACCGCACTCGCCGCCCAGGCCGCCGTCGAGGCCGTAAAAGGGGCTGCAGAAACGGATCAGCTCTCGTCCCGCTCACCGTGGCGGAGATCCGGCGGCTCCTGGACACTCTCCTGCCTCATCCCCGAGCCGACCACGATCCCGTCACCCACGCACTGAACTGGTTCGCCTGGAGAAGACGCCGCTAGGCCATCGCCCGCCACTGTCACGACCGAAGGTTTTCCGATCGGGCCAGTTTCCTCACCCTTGCCATCTAGCCGGTCGAGGGCTTCAGCAGAGGGCTCCGGACTACGGATCAGCCACCATGTGCCTAGAAGTCCCCCGCTCAGAGCTACGAGCGTGACTGTGGCAGCAGAGAGCCGGAGCCACCCATCGTGGTCAACAGAGAAGACTGCTGCGCCAAAGCATATGAGCCACCAGAACCCAGTTCTGCGCAGCCACAACTCAATCCCATCTGACACAGAATACTCCTTAAAGTAACTTTTGACCGGAATCATCGCGTCCGGCTCTGCTTGGCGAAGTGTGCCTGCCGACGATCTCGCAGCGCGCACTCAGATCGCATCGAAGTGTCCACTCTTCGCCGCTGGTTGAGGCTTTCTGGCAACCTTTGTCCTGTTGTGCGCGTCCGAGCCTACTTGAGGAAATCCGTGGCGGGCACGGCAAATTCTTGATGCGCGGGCTTCGGGACTGACGGTGATGCCGGCGTAGGCCTATTGCGCAAATCACTCATGAATTATCGCGACCCGGATCATCTTTTCGCAAACCGGACCGACGGAGCGTGATTGATTTATGTATGAGGAATGGAACGGCAAGTGAAGCGACTGCGGGGGGGATGAAGAGTAAGAAGATTTCCAGTCTTTGCGTTATGGCTGCCCATAGTGCGCAAGCGTGAATTAGTACGACTAGCAGCGAGGTGAGCGTTGATTCTCTTTTGGAATTCACCATTTACACTCAAGTGTCACGGGGGTAATCCCTCTCGGGCGAGGCCCGTCTTCGCCCTGCCTCGGCAGGGCGAAGACGGGCCTCTCGGCTGAAGTTTATTGTCCGATGCGAGCCGTCAGAATCGGCCACGCCACCTTCGGATGGTGTATTTCGGGTACCACCGGGGGGTGGCGCGATTGTAGATGTGGGCCATACCGTTCCAGGCGAACCTACGGCCGTGGCGAACGACATTCCTCCCGTGCCAGTAGGCGCTGGGTATTCCTGTTACAGAAAGAGCGCTACCCACACAGCGAGACCGTCCCCATCTCCCCCCGCACGACCTTCTGATCTTCCGGATATTCCAGGCATTCTTGGCTGACCGAGCCCACCCTCCAGGGGTGAAGTAGGCCCCGAACATTACCGTTGAATGCAACATGTCATAGCTAGCGTGCTTCCGGCGCTTCTTCTTCCACCAGCTCCATCGTCCGTCGAGGTCGTATTTGTTGAGGGGGTCGGCGGTGACGTATTCGTAGGCGTTGGCGTTGCCTCCGTATACGGGGTCGATGCTGAGGAAGCGTCCGGTGGTGGGGTTGTAGAGGCGGACGCCCATGAGTGTGAGGTTGTTGGGTGTTTCGGTGGAGCGTTGTTTGGCGCCGAGCCAGTTGTAGCGGGTGGGGGTTTGGCCGGTGCGGGGGTTTCCGTATTCGTCGCTGTCGAGTGCGACGGGGGGGTTGTTGATGTCCAGCGGGAGTTGCAGGGCGATGTCGCCGTGGATGGTTGTGAGGTGGAGGACGGTGTCGCCGGTTTTGGTGGTGGTGGCGGCGAGGTCTCCGGAGGTGGATTCGATGTTGCGGGTGAGGGTGCCGGTGGTGTCCTCGGTGATCCAGCGGGGGCTGTCGCTGTCGCTGTCGTAGTGGTTGGTCTTGGCTCCGGTCTGGGTCCAGGTGGTGCCGGTGGCGGTTTCGGTCGTCCAGGAGCGGAAGCGCAGTGCGGCGTCGAGCTGCCAGGTCTGGCGTTCGGTGCTGGTGGTGACCTGGTGGGCGAGGTCGTTGGCGTAGTAGCCGACGGTGCTGCCGGGCAGTGCGGTGGTACGGCCGAGGTTGTCGTAGGTGTAGCCGGTGTCGACGAGCCGGTCGGCGCTGTCGTAGGTGTGGGTGGTGGTGGTGCCGCCGGTGGTGGGGCAGGCCTCGGTGGGCTCGCCGGTGGCGGTGGTCAGGCCGGTGCGGTTGGTGCGTTTGTCGAAGGTGTAGGTGCGGCGGGTGCAGGTCTCGCCGGCGGTGTCGTGGACGTTGGTGAGGCGGCCGGCCTTGTCGTACTTGTAGTTCTGGGCGGACCAGCCCTGGTGGCTGGTGACCTGGCCGTGGGCGGACTCGGTGACGGTGTCGGTGTAGAGGCTCGTGCCGTCACTGTCGCGGGTGTAGGCCCGTGAGACAGCGGCTCCGGTCGGGTCCTCGGTGGCGGTCATGGTGTATCCGCCGGGCAGTTTCTCTGTGGCCAGGGATCCGTCGGCGTCGTAGGACGGGACGAAGTCACCGGCGACGGAGTCGCTGATCTTGGTGGTCAGGCCGCGGGGCTCGAGGTTGTGGTTGTAGGTGTAGGTGGTGGTCGAGGGGACCGTGTCGGACAGCTTGACGGGCCGGTCGAGCAGGTCGTACTCGGTCGTGGTCTTCCCCCGTCGGCGTCGGTGTAGGTCGCCTGGCGGCCGAGCTTGTCGTAGGTCTTGGTGATGGTGCCCGCGGTCGGGGAGGTGATCTTGGTGATCTGGCCGGTGACCGTGTCGTACTCGTTGGTCGTCTCGGGGACGGCCTGGCCCAGGCCGCCGGTGACGGTGGTCTTCAGCGGGCGGGCGGCCGAGTCGTGGGTTGTGGTGGTCGTGCGGGTGGTGCCGTTGGCGGTGTCGGTGGCCTGGGTGACCTGGCCGAAGTACCCGTACTCGGTCGTCGTGTCGGGGAGATTGGCGGGCTGGCTGCCGCCGCCGGTGATGGCGCCTGCGGGACCGGTCCAGCAGGGCTGGTCGGCCCACTCGGGGCGGCCCTTGCACCATCCGGTGCCGTCCGCTGCCCAGTACTCGGTGATCCGGGTGGCGGCGTCGCTTCCGGTGCTGCCGGGCAGCCCCTGGGAGATGACACGGCCCTGGGCGTCGTAGCCGGTGGAGGTTCCCAGGTTCAGGCCTCCGGCGTCCTGGAGGGACAGCACGGGCAGGCCCTTCACCCAGTCGTACTGCGTCTGGGTGACGCGCTTCTCACCCATGAGGGAGTAGTGGTCCCGCACCCGGGCGCCGGTGATTTCCAGGGTGACCTGGTCCTTGACCGTCGCAGTTCCGTTGGTGGGGCGGCCCTCGTCGTATTCCTTGACCGTCCAGGAACGGGCCGGAACCGAGGTGCCGGCCGGAACGACCGTGGTGGTGCCGTCCTTGAGGTCCTCGGCCAGGTCCACACGGTGCAGCGGCCCGAACTCCTCCAGCTCGCGGGTACCTGTCTCGTTGTAGAGCGAGGTGGTCGACAGCACCTGAGCACGCTCGGACGAGGACTGGGCGATGATGCCCAGGTCGGTGAGGGTCTCCTTGTGCGCGTCGGTGGCGCCGAGCGCGAGTTCCCGGTTCCCGGCCGTCAGCTCACGGACGGTGTTGCCGAACCGGTCGTACTCGGTCGTGGTGATGTTCGCACCCGGGCTGAGGCTGTTGACCTGACGGCCGGAGACGTTCAGGTAGTTCACTGCGGCCCGCGCGTAGTTGCCGGGCGCCAGGTCCTCACCGGAGTTCGAGGTGGGAACGACGTCGGCGGGAAAGACGGCGGTGGCGTCGGTCGGGGCGTCGAACTGCCCCCACGCGGCCACGTTGCCGGCGCCCATCGCCACCGGAGCCTTGGCCCCGGTCAGCGGCACGCCGTAGACGACGGTGCTGACAGCGGTGCCTTCAGTCTGGTCGAGCGTGCCCTGCTTGAGTCCGGCACGTGAGACGTTCAGCAGCATGCCGTCGTTGGGGACCGAACCGCTGCCGGCGTTGCCGTAGTCGAAGGAGTAGGGCAGCTGCCCGTCCGATTCGGTCCATGTCACCCGGTCGCCCCAGTAGGCGTACTGGGTCTGGGCCTGCCGGCCTACCCGCGGGTCCCAGGACTGGCGCAGGGCGCCGGTGGAGTCGTAGCGGTAGCCCGCCACCGCGGTCGCCGTCGCGGCGGCGGCGCCGGGCGCGGTCGCCCACAGCTTGATCTGCTTGACCTGTCCGGTGAAGTCACCGAACTGGGCGTCCGAGCCGGTGCCCGTCGCCGTGGTGGCGGTGGCGTACTCGAACTCCAGCACCCGGCAGCCCTTGGTCGCCGGAGCGGTCTCGCAGGCCGCAGTCGTGACCGCGGAGGTCGGGGCGATGACCCGCTTGGGCCGCGCGAGCTTCTTGCCCGCCACGGTCACCGTCTCAGAGACGATCTTCGTGGTGGAATGCGTCAGCCCGTCCACCAGCGTGCTGGAAACCTGCCACGTCGTCGCGGCCGGATCGGGCTTGGTGAACGTGGTCACCGAGCCTTCGGTGTCCGACAGGGTGAACGTGGTGCCTACCGTGCCCTTGAGCGTCAGGCTTTCCAGCCCCGGCTCCGATACCCAGCCGGTCTTGGCGGCGTTGGCGGTGAAGTGGAGCGCGTCGCCCTCGAGCATCACCACGTCGACCGCGGTGTCGGAGACCCTGCGGACGTGGGAGTACTCGGACTCGCTGAGCTCGGCGACCGTGCCAGCCACCCAGTGCTTGCCGAAGATCGGGGCCTGGCCCTCCTGCTTGGCCGCCTTGTCCGGCACCCGCGAGGACGCCGTACGCGTGACCGACATCTCGAAGGCGGAGGCGTCCGTCTCGGAGAGGGTGTAGTCACCGGTCAGCAGGTTCAGAGAGCCGGGTCCGACCTCGGTCGTGGCCGCACCGTCGGCGTTGCGGTCCACCACCAGGTTCAGGGCGGGAGACGCGCTGGCCGCCGAGTTGGGGCCGGTGAAGTCGGCCTTCAGCTGGATGCTGCCGTCAGGGTTGACGGTGTCGGTGGTGTTCCACACCAGCGGAGCGTTCTTCCCGTTGACCAGCGGAACCGGCCAGGCCGTCAGCGCGGTGCCTCCGGAGGTGACGTCACCTGCGGGGATCTTCACCCACGGGTCGGCCTCCGAGCGGCGCCAGGAGAAGGACACCTGGTTGTATTTGCCCGCTTCGGCCTCGGCCACCAGCGGCAGACGCCGCGCGGTGCGTTCTCCCTCCGAGGGCTGGGAGAACCCGCCCGAACCGGCGTGGAAGATGTACTCGCGGGCCTCGGACTTGTTGTCCGCCTTGTCGGCCGACCGCACCTGCAGGGTGTGGGTGCCGTTACGGGGCGGGGTCACGCTGATCGCCTTCGCCGCGGACGAGCCGCCGGTGACGACCTTCGTCCAGGTCACCCCGTCCAGCGACCACTCCAGCCAGTTGTGATCAGCGGCCGGCGGCGTCACCGTGAACGTGCCCGGCTGGCCCGCGCCCTTGACCCACTGCCCGGAGGGGTAGTCGGTGGAGGTGATCTGCGTCGGCGCCGACGGTGCGGAGGTATCGACCGTGAACGTCTTCCACGCCGACCAGCCGGTGTTGTAGTGCGCCCCGTCGTAGGGGCTGGTGCGGAACTTGTAGGTCTTCCCGTTGACCAGCACGCCGGCGGGGACCGTCACGGACGCGGCCTGGCCCGATGCCACGTACTTCGAGACGATCGGACTGCCGACCTGCGTGTTGGTGACGTTGTCGTAGACCTGGAAGGTCCCGTTGACCTTGTCACCGTTCGCGTCGACGAACGTGTCCCGCAGCGTCGGTGTGAGGGTGTTCACGACGTAGTTGCCGGCGTAGGAGAAGAACGGAGGACCGGCCTCCTGCTTGGTACCCGTGCGCGGCCGGTGGTTGTAGGTCACCGACAGCTTCGGCGGGTTCTTCGCCGCGTTGGCGGAGTTCACCCGCTTCCACTGGGCCGTCACCGTCTCGCTGGTGGCCCGCAGACCCGTGTGCCCGCGGGTCGCCTTGGCACTGGCCCACTCCTGCGCCAGCGCCGTCACATCGGCGTTGATCCAGCCGTCCGTGACCGAGCCGCAGGCAGGGTTGCCCTTTGTCTCAGTGGAGGTGGCCTTCTTCGCCGTCCAGGCCGGCTGCGCGGTCCAGCGCGACGAGGTGGCCGGAGCCCCGGTGGACCACACCTCCCACGGATACGCCTTGCAGTCGGTGTTCGCAGAGTGGAAGTTCCACAGGCTCAGCTTCGCGCTGGAGACCAGCGAGTCCGCGATCGGCGCCGTGTTCCAGGTGATGAAGGAACGGGCCGTCCGGGGTGTCCCGTTCGCGTTCGTCGTGCCCGGGTTGCCGAGGTCGAGCTCGGTATCGGTGGACAGATCGGTCGTCTCACCCTGCTGCACATAGGTGTCGAACAGGTTCCCCAGCGCCGAGGTCGAAGGATCGACCGTGACCGGGTACTGCGTCTTCGGGTCCGCCAGGAACTCGGCGTCTGGCGTGACCACCAGGTCCACACCGCCCGGCGACTTCACGACCTTCATCGCGACGGGAGAACGCCGGGTGTGCTCGCCGGAGGCCTTGTCGACGCTCGCGTCCCACATCACCGGCGCCGGCATCACGGCCGTCTTCTTCGACTTCTTGTCCGTGAAGAGGACGCTGCCGTCCTTCTGCTGCTTGACCTTCAGACCCTTGGTCCTCAGCGGAAGCGTGTAGGAGAAACCCGCGGCAGGCGGGTTCTTCAGCTCGACAAACTGCTCGAACCCGGTACGGGTTGCCTCGACAATCACGTCGGCACCGGGCACCGCGTTGACATACGTGGCACGCGTCCCGTCAAGCTCGGGCGCCGGCAGACCGCCTCGCCACTGCAGCGTGATCTGCCCGTCACCCTCGCCCAGGGTCACCAGGTCAGTAGCGGGCGCCGCCTGAGAAGCCTTCAGCGACGAAGCTCTCTTCCCAGTCTTCCCTGACAGCCGCAGCCCTTCCGGATGAGCATGCGGGGCGACCGACCCGTCGGGCAATGCCTCCAGATCCACATTCACATCGCGCCACTGATCGGAATCATCCCTGAACCGGACAGGGCCAGCCGCGATCTCCGTCGTGAGGGAACCGTCCTTATTCACCCACGTCGTGGAGGAATCGGTCCTCTCCGACAGAGCTTCCACCCGTTTGCCCGACAAGCGGGCAAGGACACGGGCCGACGAAAGATCCCCTGCCTCCGTCGCGTACTTCCGCGATTCCTTGTCCGCAGGCTGGGCACTCTGCCCGGCAGGACCGGCAATCGCCGTCTCCGCCCCCTGCAGCACCGTAACCGCCATGGTCAGCGCGATGGACGTGGCAACCCCACGCTTCCACGCACCAGGCGCAGGCCGGGCAACACGGTGCCAGGCCGTAAACCGTTGATTCATCGAGAGAAACCCCCCAAGAAAAGCTGCCTTTTGGCAGCAAGGGGAAACTAACCAACGTCAAAAGATGGCAAAGAGGGCTAACTGACCACAAAGGAGATCTTCACACAACGGTCACGAAAAACTTGTCTGGAAACAGCTCCACTCACAGGGAACTCTGAAACCAGACAACAAGCACGAAACGAACCTCCCCAAGCGGCACCCCCACCTCAACAAAACCCCACGAGGTAGCTCGCAGGCTCTGGCCTTGCCTCAAGCCGCGACCGTCACGCGCGTCCCCTCCCGCACACGGCAGGACGCGGATGCCTTGCGAACCGAAGCGTCCCGCCTACAACTGAGGGGCATCAACTTCCTTCACTCGAGTGAAGGAAGTTGATGCCCCTCAGTTGTAGGCGGGACGCTTCGGTTTGCAAGGCATCCGCGTCCGGCCGCGTGCGGGAGGGGACTCCGCGTGACGCGTCGCTTCGCGCGGCACGGCCAGATCCTGCGAGCTACCTCGTGGGGTTTTGTTGAGGTGGGGGTGCCGCTTGGGGAGGTTCGTTTCGTGCTTGTTGTCTGGTTTCAGAGTTCCCTGTGAGTGGAGCTGTTTCCAGACAAGTTTTTCGTGACCGTTGTGTGAAGATCTCCTTTGTGGTCAGTTAGCCCTCTTTGCCATCTTTTGACGTTGGTTAGTTTCCCTTGCTGCCAAAAGGCAGCTTTTCTTGGGGGGTTTCTCTCGATGAATCAACGGTTTACGGCCTGGCACCGTGTTGCCCGGCCTGCGCCTGGTGCGTGGAAGCGTGGGGTTGCCACGTCCATCGCGCTGACCATGGCGGTTACGGTGCTGCAGGGGGCGGAGACGGCGATTGCCGGTCCTGCCGGGCAGAGTGCCCAGCCTGCGGACAAGGAATCGCGGAAGTACGCGACGGAGGCAGGGGATCTTTCGTCGGCCCGTGTCCTTGCCCGCTTGTCGGGCAAACGGGTGGAAGCTCTGTCGGAGAGGACCGATTCCTCCACGACGTGGGTGAATAAGGACGGTTCCCTCACGACGGAGATCGCGGCTGGCCCTGTCCGGTTCAGGGATGATTCCGATCAGTGGCGCGATGTGAATGTGGATCTGGAGGCATTGCCCGACGGGTCGGTCGCCCCGCATGCTCATCCGGAAGGGCTGCGGCTGTCAGGGAAGACTGGGAAGAGAGCTTCGTCGCTGAAGGCTTCTCAGGCGGCGCCCGCTACTGACCTGGTGACCCTGGGCGAGGGTGACGGGCAGATCACGCTGCAGTGGCGAGGCGGTCTGCCGGCGCCCGAGCTTGACGGGACGCGTGCCACGTATGTCAACGCGGTGCCCGGTGCCGACGTGATTGTCGAGGCAACCCGTACCGGGTTCGAGCAGTTTGTCGAGCTGAAGAACCCGCCTGCCGCGGGTTTCTCCTACACGCTTCCGCTGAGGACCAAGGGTCTGAAGGTCAAGCAGCAGAAGGACGGCAGCGTCCTCTTCACGGACAAGAAGTCGAAGAAGACGGCCGTGATGCCGGCGCCGGTGATGTGGGACGCGAGCGTCGACAAGGCCTCCGGCGAGCACACCCGGCGTTCTCCCGTCGCGATGAAGGTCGTGAAGTCGCCGGGCGGTGTGGACCTGGTGGTCACGCCAGACGCCGAGTTCCTGGCGGACCCGAAGACGCAGTACCCGGTCACGGTCGATCCTTCGACCTCGGCGCTGGGGAACCTGTTCGACACCTATGTGCAGCAGGGTGAGACGACCGATCTGTCCACCGATACCGAGCTCGACCTCGGCAACCCGGGCACGACGAACGCGAACGGGACACCCCGGACGGCCCGTTCCTTCATCACCTGGAACACGGCGCCGATCGCGGACTCGCTGGTCTCCAGCGCGAAGCTGAGCCTGTGGAACTTCCACTCTGCGAACACCGACTGCAAGGCGTATCCGTGGGAGGTGTGGTCCACCGGGGCTCCGGCCACCTCGTCGCGCTGGACCGCGCAGCCGGCCTGGACGGCGAAGAAGGCCACCTCCACTGAGACAAAGGGCAACCCTGCCTGCGGCTCGGTCACGGACGGCTGGATCAACGCCGATGTGACGGCGCTGGCGCAGGAGTGGGCCAGTGCCAAGGCGACCCGCGGGCACACGGGTCTGCGGGCCACCAGCGAGACGGTGACGGCCCAGTGGAAGCGGGTGAACTCCGCCAACGCGGCGAAGAACCCGCCGAAGCTGTCGGTGACCTACAACCACCGGCCGCGCACGGGTACCAAGCAGGAGGCCGGTCCTCCGTTCTTCTCCTACGCCGGCAACTACGTCGTGAACACCCTCACACCGACGCTGCGGGACACGTTCGTCGACGCGAACGGTGACAAGGTCAACGGGACCTTCCAGGTCTACGACAACGTCACCAACACGCAGGTCGGCAGTCCGATCGTCTCGAAGTACGTGGCATCGGGCCAGGCCGCGTCCGTGACGGTCCCCGCCGGCGTGCTGGTCAACGGGAAGACCTACAAGTTCCGCACCAGCCCCTACGACGGGGCGCACTACAACACCGGCTGGTCGGCGTGGAAGACGTTCACGGTCGATACCTCCGCACCGTCGGCGCCGACGCAGATCACCTCCACCGACTACCCCTCCGGGCAGTGGGTCAAGGGCGCGGGCCAGCCGGGCACGTTCACGGTGACGCCGCCGGCCGCTGATCACAACTGGCTGGAGTGGTCGCTGGACGGGGTGACCTGGACGAAGGTCGTCACCGGCGGCTCGTCCGCGGCGAAGGCGATCAGCGTGACCCCGCCCCGTAACGGCACCCACACCCTGCAGGTGCGGTCGGCCGACAAGGCGGACAACAAGTCCGAGGCCCGCGAGTACATCTTCCACGCCGGTTCGGGCGGGTTCTCCCAGCCCTCGGAGGGAGAACGCACCGCGCGGCGTCTGCCGCTGGTGGCCGAGGCCGAAGCGGGCAAATACAACCAGGTGTCCTTCTCCTGGCGCCGCTCGGAGGCCGACCCGTGGGTGAAGATCCCCGCAGGTGACGTCACCTCCGGAGGCACCGCGCTGACGGCCTGGCCGGTTCCGCTGGTCAACGGGAAGAACGCTCCGCTGGTGTGGAACACCACCGACACCGTCAACCCTGACGGCAGCATCCAGCTGAAGGCCGACTTCACCGGCCCCAACTCGGCGGCCAGCGCGTCTCCCGCCCTGAACCTGGTGGTGGACCGCAACGCCGACGGTGCGGCCACGACCGAGGTCGGACCCGGCTCTCTGAACCTGCTGACCGGTGACTACACCCTCTCCGAGACGGACGCCTCCGCCTTCGAGATGTCGGTCACGCGTACGGCGTCCTCGCGGGTGCCGGACAAGGCGGCCAAGCAGGAGGGCCAGGCCCCGATCTTCGGCAAGCACTGGGTGGCTGGCACGGTCGCCGAGCTCAGCGAGTCCGAGTACTCCCACGTCCGCAGGGTCTCCGACACCGCGGTCGACGTGGTGATGCTCGAGGGCGACGCGCTCCACTTCACCGCCAACGCCGCCAAGACCGGCTGGGTATCGGAGCCGGGGCTGGAAAGCCTGACGCTCAAGGGCACGGTAGGCACCACGTTCACCCTGTCGGACACCGAAGGCTCGGTGACCACGTTCACCAAGCCCGATCCGGCCGCGACGACGTGGCAGGTTTCCAGCACGCTGGTGGACGGGCTGACGCATTCCACCACGAAGATCGTCTCTGAGACGGTGACCGTGGCGGGCAAGAAGCTCGCGCGGCCCAAGCGGGTCATCGCCCCGACCTCCGCGGTCACGACTGCGGCCTGCGAGACCGCTCCGGCGACCAAGGGCTGCCGGGTGCTGGAGTTCGAGTACGCCACCGCCACCACGGCGACGGGCACCGGCTCGGACGCCCAGTTCGGTGACTTCACCGGACAGGTCAAGCAGATCAAGCTGTGGGCGACCGCGCCCGGCGCCGCCGCCGCGACGGCGACCGCGGTGGCGGGCTACCGCTACGACTCCACCGGCGCCCTGCGCCAGTCCTGGGACCCGCGGGTAGGCCGGCAGGCCCAGACCCAGTACGCCTACTGGGGCGACCGGGTGACATGGACCGAATCGGACGGGCAGCTGCCCTACTCCTTCGACTACGGCAACGCCGGCAGCGGTTCGGTCCCCAACGACGGCATGCTGCTGAACGTCTCACGTGCCGGACTCAAGCAGGGCACGCTCGACCAGACTGAAGGCACCGCTGTCAGCACCGTCGTCTACGGCGTGCCGCTGACCGGGGCCAAGGCTCCGGTGGCGATGGGCGCCGGCAACGTGGCCGCGTGGGGGCAGTTCGACGCCCCGACCGACGCCACCGCCGTCTTTCCCGCCGACGTCGTTCCCACCTCGAACTCCGGTGAGGACCTGGCGCCCGGCAACTACGCGCGGGCCGCAGTGAACTACCTGAACGTCTCCGGCCGTCAGGTCAACAGCCTCAGCCCGGGTGCGAACATCACCACGACCGAGTACGACCGGTTCGGCAACACCGTCCGTGAGCTGACGGCCGGGAACCGGGAACTCGCGCTCGGCGCCACCGACGCGCACAAGGAGACCCTCACCGACCTGGGCATCATCGCCCAGTCCTCGTCCGAGCGTGCTCAGGTGCTGTCGACCACCTCGCTCTACAACGAGACAGGTACCCGCGAGCTGGAGGAGTTCGGGCCGCTGCACCGTGTGGACCTGGCCGAGGACCTCAAGGACGGCACCACCACGGTCGTTCCGGCCGGCACCTCGGTTCCGGCCCGTTCCTGGACGGTCAAGGAATACGACGAGGGCCGCCCCACCAACGGAACTGCGACGGTCAAGGACCAGGTCACCCTGGAAATCACCGGCGCCCGGGTGCGGGACCACTACTCCCTCATGGGTGAGAAGCGCGTCACCCAGACGCAGTACGACTGGGTGAAGGGCCTGCCCGTGCTGTCCCTCCAGGACGCCGGAGGCCTGAACCTGGGAACCTCCACCGGCTACGACGCCCAGGGCCGTGTCATCTCCCAGGGGCTGCCCGGCAGCACCGGAAGCGACGCCGCCACCCGGATCACCGAGTACTGGGCAGCGGACGGCACCGGATGGTGCAAGGGCCGCCCCGAGTGGGCCGACCAGCCCTGCTGGACCGGTCCCGCAGGCGCCATCACCGGCGGCGGCAGCCAGCCCGCCAATCTCCCCGACACGACGACCGAGTACGGGTACTTCGGCCAGGTCACCCAGGCCACCGACACCGCCAACGGCACCACCCGCACGACCACCACAACCCACGACTCGGCCGCCCGCCCGCTGAAGACCACCGTCACCGGCGGCCTGGGCCAGGCCGTCCCCGAGACGACCAACGAGTACGACACGGTCACCGGCCAGATCACCAAGATCACCTCCCCGACCGCGGGCACCATCACCAAGACCTACGACAAGCTCGGCCGCCAGGCGACCTACACCGACGCCGACGGGGTAAGACCACGACCGAGTACGACCTGCTCGACCGGCCCGTCAAGCTGTCCGACACGGTCCCCTCGACCACCACCTACACCTACAACCACAACCTCGAGCCCCGCGGCCTGACCACCAAGATCAGCGACTCCGTCGCCGGTGACTTCGTCCCGTCCTACGACGCCGACGGATCCCTGGCCACAGAGAAACTGCCCGGCGGATACACCATGACCGCCACCGAGGACCCGACCGGAGCCGCTGTCTCACGGGCCTACACCCGCGACAGTGACGGCACGAGCCTCTACACCGACACCGTCACCGAGTCCGCCCACGGCCAGGTCACCAGCCACCAGGGCTGGTCCGCCCAGAACTACAAGTACGACAAGGCCGGCCGCCTCACCAACGTCCACGACACCGCCGGCGAGACCTGCACCCGCCGCACCTACACCTTCGACAAACGCACCAACCGCACCGGCCTGACCACCGCCACCGGCGAGCCCACCGAGGCCTGCCCCACCACCGGCGGCACCACCACCACCCACACCTACGACAGCGCCGACCGGCTCGTCGACACCGGCTACACCTACGACAACCTCGGCCGTACCACCGCACTGCCCGGCAGCACCGTCGGCTACTACGCCAACGACCTCGCCCACCAGGTCACCACCAGCACCGAACGCCAGACCTGGCAGCTCGACGCCGCACTGCGCTTCCGCTCCTGGACGACCGAAACCGCCACCGGCACCACCTGGACCCAGACCGGAGCCAAGACCAACCACTACGACAGCGACAGCGACAGCCCCCGCTGGATCACCGAGGACACCACCGGCACCCTCACCCGCAACATCGAATCCACCTCCGGAGACCTCGCCGCCACCACCACCAAAACCGGCGACACCGTCCTCCACCTCACAACCATCCACGGCGACATCGCCCTGCAACTCCCGCTGGACATCAACAACCCCCCCGTCGCACTCGACAGCGACGAATACGGAAACCCCCGCACCGGCCAAACCCCCACCCGCTACAACTGGCTCGGCGCCAAACAACGCTCCACCGAAACACCCAACAACCTCACACTCATGGGCGTCCGCCTCTACAACCCCACCACCGGACGCTTCCTCAGCATCGACCCCGTATACGGAGGCAACGCCAACGCCTACGAATACGTCACCGCCGACCCCCTCAACAAATACGACCTCGGACG